>JACRKA010000073.1 GCA_016219905.1 Verrucomicrobiota bacterium | reverse complement strand
GGCAACCTCATCACCGCCGGCCGCAAGAGCGCGCTGTCGCTCTACCGTCCCGACATCGCGACGATGGAGAGCGGCGAGAGCATCTACAACCAGGACGACGCCACCGGCTTCATCAAGCTCAACGCCCTCCGCCTCCGCGTGAAGGCGATGGTGGAGAAACAGGCGAAGAAGAATAAGTCACAATGAAGCTGGCAAAAAGCTCGCGCCATTCAAAGATCACCGGCGACTTCGGTGAATCAATTGTGCTCTATCTGCTCTCCCGCCACGGCTTCGAATGCGCTCGGGTGGATCACACTGGAATTGATCTGATAGCACGGCGACCAGATTCTCGCGAGGTTCTGGGTATTTCGGTGAAGAGTCGAAGTCGTCAGGCTGGAACAGAAAACGCACACCTTGCTTTGCCGCACGGAGGATTCGTCAAAGCCAAGTCCGCGTGCAAGGCGTTTGGCTGCACGCCTTACTTTGCGCTCGTAATAGATGCTGGCCAGCGAATACGGATTTTCCTGCTCTCTCTCCGGCGTTTACAGAAACTTTTTCCGGGTGGCCGGAAAGTTTCTGCATGGCAGATGTCCGAGCCTTTCTTGCGGAAGTATTACGCAGATCCTCAGATCGCCATCTTCGAACTTGCCACACACGGTGAGAAGTGGTTCTAGCGTTCCTGCTGCGTGCATCATCATCACGATCTCAGTTGAGCGCGACTCGCTTTCCCGTCTTTGGAATCGCGCGCCCTTCTTGCGTTGTTTGTTTTTTTGCGCTTGCGGCAGGCCATCGGATGTGGACAATCGCGCCCAACCAGTAACCGAGCAATGCCGGATTCCCGCGCAACCTGAAACAGCCTTGGAAGAATTGAAGGAACAAACAACCCATGCAAACGCACAAACTTTCAACCATGACCGCGGCCCTTGCTCTTGGGCTGGGATTAGCGACGACTGACAGGCTCCGAGCTGACACCTTCGGCAGCGGAGCGAACACGTTCACGATTGACTTCATGACAATCGGGAATCCGGGGAATGCGGATGACAGCGGGACGACCGGGCTTTACTCCTCACCTTATGGCGGGGTGGCTTACTCGTTTCAAATGGGGATGTATGAGGTGAGCCGGGACATGGTCACCAAAGCAAACGCGGAGGGTGGGTTGGGGATTACGCTTCCGGACATGTCGGTCTATGGGGCAAATGGGCCAAACCGCCCGGCGACCGGGGTTTCTTGGAATGAGACGGCGCGTTTCGTGAACTGGCTGAACACGAGCAAAGGCTACAGCCCGGCCTACAAGTTCAGCCTGCAGCCGGGGGAAGGGGGCTACAGCGTGAATGCGGACATCCTGCTTTGGACGAGCGGCGATACGGGCTACGATGCGAGCAATCCGTATCGGAATGCGAACGCTGCCTATTTTCTACCGAGCGAGGATGAGTGGTATAAGGCGGCGTTTTACAGCGGGAGCGGGACGACGTATTACGATTATGCGCTGGGGAGCGACAGCATTCCGGCTTCGGTGACTGGTGGGGCGTCGGGGGCGGTTTACAATTTGTTTCCTCCAGTCGGACCTACCGACATTGACAACGCGGGAGGGTCAAGCCCCTACGGAACCGTAGGGCAAAACGGCAATGTGTGGGAGTTGACTGAGAGCGCTGCCGATGGCTTGAACAGTTCAGTGTCTGAGAATCGCGCGATCCGCGGTGGCTACTGGGTGGACTCCGAGAACACCTTGCGTTCCTCCTACCAGCGCGACCTCGCCCCGTCGAACGAGATAAACGACGGCTACGGTTTTCGTGTCGCGAGTGTCCCTGTTCCAGAACCCTCGACAGCAGCGCTGATGTTCGCCGGAGTTGGAGCATGGCTGCTGAAGCGGCGCCGGAAGTAACCCTCCGGGGTTCAGTGCCGCAAGAGCGTGCTGTCGCTCTATCAGCCTGACATCGCCACGATGGAGATCGGCGAAAGCGTCTGCAACCATGACGACGACACCGGCTTCAACGCCCTCCGCCTCCGCGTGAAGGCGATGTCCCGCCTTGCCGATTCGTCGGCGTTGCCTTTCACGTCCTTCTCCATGCCAGCCATAACCCAAAACCCGCCGCCGCTCCACCCAGATGCGCCGTGGCCGCCACGTTACTGAACCCGCTCAATTGCGTCATCACCGTGAGCGACTGCAACCCCAGCCACAATACCAGCGCGAACCATGCCGGCATCTGCACCCAACGAAAATACAGAAAAGCGCGGAATAGGAACCCCAGCCGCGCCCGGGGAAATTGCAACGCGTAGAAGACGATCACACCCGAAATCCCGCCACTCGCACCGATGCATGGGACGGTTGAAGCCGGGTCTGCCAGCAGATGCACGATGTCTCCCGTCAATGTTGCCGCCAGTATCAGCAACAAGAAACGGCCGCGGCCAACGTAATCCTCCACGTTGTCACCGAAGATGAGAAAGAAATAGAGATTCCCCAGCAGATGCCACACGCCGCCATGAAGGACAAACGAGGTCAGAAACGTCAACCCGCCGTAACGCCATGCTTTTGCAGGAATGAATCCGAAAGCTTGCACGGCGGCTTTCAAATCGAAGAAGGCCGCCCAGACGCTCAATGTCACGATCAACAGCGCCAGCGACCACGTCAGCCACGGATAGGCACTCAATGCCTCGGTTTCCGATTCCACCGGAAAGCCGAACAAGGCCGGAATGGTCTTCCACGTTTCATCCGGTCCGTCGTCGGTAAGGTCGCGCTCTTTCTGCTGTTCGAGCCGCCAGTTCGCCTGCGTCTCCATGCCGCGCAGGCGGGCGGCGTCGGGCGATTCCACCGCGCCTTCCGGGACGGCTTCAAACTCCTGCGGATCGAACCAGACCACGCTGCACGGCTTGCACGCGTCCAGATGCAGCCGCGGCTCTGGGCAACGGAATGCCCGCATCGGTTCCAGGCAGAACGGACAAGACCGGCTGCCGAGATGCGGGTTGATGTTGATCTCATGCAGCAGTTTCGTGGCGAACCGGTCCCCCTTCACGCGGCGGATTTGAGGGATAGCCACAGCGCGTCCATTGCAGCTCGAACAATGGAAGAACAAACCTCCACGGTGCTGGATTGTTTTCAACGGTTCAGCGCAGTTCGGGCACGCTGGCATGCGACGAGAGTAGTGGTAATGCTCCCTAATCTTCAATTAGCTTTATGCCATCAGTCTTTGCCAATTCATTCAGGACGACGCCACCGGATTCATCGGGGAAGTCGTGATTCGTAATCCGTGACTCGTGACTCGGTGATCGAGACGGGAATGCGAAGTCGGCGCGGAGGTTTTTTCTATGTTGACACCGCCCGGCAGCGGCCTAGGCTGCGCATCAGGAAAACGAGTTGCCTTGGATGCAATCGGTTGTAGTTTCTCACTATAAGTGTCACCGCAATTCAGGAAGAAATTCTCGCCCTGCCCGCCCCGGAGCGCGTGCGGCTGATTGATGTGCTGTGGAAATCCATTTCCGCGCCCGAAGAACAGGCGCGGGAAGCGGCTTGGGCGGCGGAGTCCGAGCGGCGGATTGACGCCTACGAGGCGGGCAAACTCACCGCGCGCGACGCCGCCGATGTGCTGGCGGATTTGAAGAAGGAACGGCGCCGGTGAAGGTCCGCTTCGTTTCCACCGCTTCACTTGAACTCAAGGAGGCGATGGAGTTTTACGAATCGGCGCGCGAAGGTGATGGTCGAGAAGCAGGCGAAGCGGAAGGCGTAGCGGCTCGCGAAAGACACAAGTCCCGGCAATCCACCGGCACGGGACTGGTAAGCGCGCTCGTCGCGCTGCGGCGCGTATGATTTCTGGCTTGTGGTGGTCCGGGGGAGTTTCTAGGCTGGCAGTCAACGGCAAGGCCAATCTCGTGGTGGCGTTTGCGATCCGCGGGAACCAAGGAGACCACAGGATGCCGCCGGGCAATTGTCGGGCCGTTTTCCGTGGTGGCTGGTGAACCTTGAAAGGAAGGAACAAATGAGCCAGGACTCAACCAATCCCCAGAACAGGTTGCAGCAAAAGTTTCCGCGCATGCGTCCCATCAAAAAGGCGCCGTCCCTTTTCACCCTCAATGGCTTCGGGTTCGCGATGTATGGCAAGCGCGACTTCGATGCCGAGACCGGCACTTATATCAAGACCCGTTATCTGTGCGCGCTGTTCATTCCGATTGTGTCGCTTGGCGCCTACCGGGTGGCAGATGCCCGTGAGGGCGGCTGGTATTTCCTCGGCAAGGAATCGCTCTCACCGTTCGCGCGCGCGTGGAACTTCGGCGCGGCCTGGATGGCGGCGGTGCTGGCGGTGAGCCTTGGTTGGTCAGCCTATGTTTCCAGCCCGGAATACCAGGTCAAACAACACCTGCAAACGGCGGCAAACTATGCCAAGGAAGGAAAGCCGTTGCAGGCCGCGGAGCTGTATCGCGAACTGGCCGACGGATCGTATTACGTCGGCGAATCTCGCGAGGGGCTGCGCTCTTCGCTGGAGCGGTGCCTGCAAAACGATTCGGCTGCGACCGTGGCGGGAGCGTTGCGATTGCTGGCGGGCTTGCCCGCCCGCCTGAACCAACCCGCGCCGCCTGTGCCGGACGCGTTCAAGCGCGGGCTATCGCTGGTCGAGAAGTTCAGGCCATCCAACTCCGACGGCGCGCTGGAGATCGTGCGCGCGCTGGCTTTGCTCGATCCCAAAAACGAAACCACCAAGCCGCTGCTGGTGGCCTTGCTCAAACAAATCATCGCGGCGAGGCCAGACGACACCGGGCGCGCAGTCGAACTGGCGCTCGTTTACGAAAGCAACCGGCGGATGGCGGAGAGCGTCTCCGCCCTGCTGCCTCATCGCGCCAAGCTGGGCCTGACCGAAGGCGCTCGGATTCTGGGGCAGCAGTTCCTAAGGGAAGGCAAACATGAAGATGCCTACGGGCTGTTGTATCCCTATGTGCAACCACGGTTGGAGAAGCTGCGCGCCGTCGAGTCGGTTTACACCAATGCGCTGGCCGCCGCTTACGGACATGCGTTCGAGGACTTGAAGGCCGGGCGGGCGGACGGCGCGTTTTACCAGCAGTATGAGAAAGCATCCGCCGCCACCCAATCGGAGATGGTCGAGGCGTTCGCGCAAAAGCGGATGGAGCACGACCCGGCCCTCAATCGCGCGGTCGGGGAGCTGAAGTTGGCCAATGAAGTCGTGCCTGTGACGCTCGACCTCGGCCTCGTCCAGTTGAGCCGCGCGCAAGACCTGAAGGACCCGGCAGCGCGCAAGGCGGAGTTGCAGGCGGCGGAGAAAACCTTCCTAGCCATCAGGAGTTTCGCGGGCGAATCGGATGAGTATCGTCTGTTCCTCGGCCAAGTTTACTACTGGTTGGGCAAGTCGGTCGAGGGCAAGCATCTCTTCGACCAGTTGCTGGCCAAGAACAAGCGCGCCTACGCGGTCTTGATCTCTTTGGCGAGGACGTTGCGCGACGTGGGCGAGTATGGACAGGCGCGCAGCTTGATGGAAGAAGCCTACCGGACAACCCAAAGCGAGCAGGAGAAGTTCGCGATTGCCGCCCTGCGCGCTTCCACGTTTGTGGACAGCGACGACCAGATCGCCTGGTTGGGCAAGTCGAACCCGAAGGACGTGGTGATCCAGATTGAACTCAATGGCGCTCGTGGCTCGAAGGCGCTGGAACAGGGCGACAAGCCGGCCGCGGCCCGGCTCCTAGGAGCCGCTGTCGCCAGCTACGAGAAGATGCCCAAGACCGCGGTCCTGCTGAACAACTGGGGGCTGGCGTGTTTCAGTCTTTATCAAGCCAGCGGCGACATCGAACATCACAAGCGGGGTCTGGCCTTGCTGGAAGAGTCCATTGCAATGGCACCGGGCAACAGCGTCCAGCTCTGCAACGTTGTTTACAGCCTGCTGACCCAGGCGGTTTTGGACGTGGTCGGCGATCAGATCCACACGGAGATGCTCAAGGAGCCGGCAAACATTTCGATGCTCTCCTACCTTTACGACGACGAGGCACAACGGAACCGGGTCTATCAGCGATTGCGCGAGAGCGAGAGCATGAAGAAGTGCGTCGCTTATCTGGACAAGGCGCTGCTGCTCGCGCCGAAGAATCTGGGCCTGTATGAGACCGCCGCCGAAATCCACGGCGATTTCCGAGATTTGCCCGAACTTCAGAAGCTGCAACAGCGGTTCCGCCTCGCGTCGCCTGACTTCAGTGAGAGCAGGAAGCAAATCCTGGAGTATTACAACGGCGCCAAGGACGCGGAATACCTGAAAAACTACGGGATGAAAACGGCCAAACTCGAAGCCCTGTTACAACAGCCCGCAGTGAAAGAGCATCCCCTCACCTTGGAATACGTCAACGTATCCCTGGTGGCGCTGCGCCAATCCATCTCAATCTACGGCGGCCAGACAGACAGCGTGAAACTGCTGGAGATGGCCCTGGCCGCGAGCCAGAAACACCCCAGCTCGCTCAGCCAGCGAGCGCTGATATCGGCTTACCTGTTCCGGGCCGATGACGAGATGGGGCGGCAAAGCCGGGAATACGCTGCGCTGGCCAAGCGCACCCGCCGGGCAATCTCCCCGTCCTACCTCGTCGCTTTCGTATTGGACAGGGGCGGTTCGTTGGGCGACCTGGCCCGAACAAACGCGCACGTGCTCAAGGCCGTGGCGATGGAGAAGGATCACCGCAGGTTGTTCCCTTCCCGGCCGTCGCCCTATGGGTGGGCAATGCTCCGGACGGTGGAATCCCAGACGGCGGCCGAGTTGGTCGCCAAGCTCAAAGAAGGGGAAACCTTTCGCCTTGTTTACGAGCTGGAGCATCAACTAAGTCCGTTTGGCGCCTCCAGTGTGCTCAATCAATATTGGGTGCTCAAGATGCTGGGCGATGAAACGCGGGCGGCTCAAATCTACGAAGAAGCCGTGCGCAGTGGCGTGCCACTTCCCCAACTCCAATGAGGGTTCACGCCGCTGGCCGCAAGAGCGCGCTGTCGCTTTGCCGGCCCGACATCGCGACGATGGAGGGCAGCGAGAGCGGTGCGGAATGGAGTGGTGGAGTTCTGGAGTTCTGGAGTGCTGGAGTGTTGGAGTGTTGGAGTCTTGGATTGGCCCGCTGCATGACTCGGCTACCTCAATACTCCATTACTGCATGACTCCATTGCTCCCCTGAACGCGATGGTGGAGAAGCAGGTGAGAGAGAAAGCATAGCCTGGGCATGCCGCAGGCGTTTCGCGGGGGATTTCGGGTTTGCGGCCACGGGGCAGGTTGCTACGATGACGCCAACATCCGAATGGCCACAGCGACGCGACACGCGGGGGTGTTCAGCCGGCGGCGTGCTTTCGGCGTCCTGAGTCCAAAGTTCCTGCCGTTCTTTCAGCCGCAGGCGCAGTTCGCAGAGGAGATAACATGAGAACAGTCGCTGTATTCATCACGGGATCGTTGCTGTTGCCGCTGGCCGGCGCGACCGCCGCGGTGCGTTGCATTGACCCGGACAAGGCCACGGGCACTTCGCTTGCCGTGGTTGTGGATCCCGCGCCGCTCGCACACACCGCGCAACTGCTGCCTCTCGACGCCGCCGGCGCCGTTATTGGCAAAGGCGACGCGGCGAAGCAAACAAGCGCCGTCCTCGCCGCGCTCGACGCGGCGCTGAAGGAGGCCGGCTCCAGCCTGCGGCTCGCGGTCAAGCTCAACGTTTATCTGGGCCGGCCCGACGTGATGCCAACGGTGCGGGCGGCGCTGGCGCGCAGGTTCGACGCCGACATGAAACCGGCGAGCTGCTTCGTGGTCAGTGCGTTGCCGCATCCGGACGCGCTCGTGGCGATGGACGCCGTCGCGACCTGCCCCGGCGCGGGCGAGGGCGCGGTGCAACGGTTTCGATCCGCCGCGGTGTTGCCCGCGGGCGGGGTGGTGTATGTCTCCGGCCAGGCCGAAAAGGGCGCGTTGAAGGAGGCGACGCTCAAGACGCTGGAGAGCCTCCAGGCCACGTTGAAACATCTCGGACTGGACCGCTCGCGCGTGGTTTCCATCAAGTCATTCCTCCAGCCCATGAGCAACGTCGCCGCAGCGCGGGAGGTCATCCGCGCGTTCTTCGACGGCGCGCCGCCGCCGATGGTGTTTGTCGAGTGGACCATGAGCGGGCCGGTTGAGATCGAACTGGTCGCCGCCGCGCCCGGCACGGCCACGGCTGCCGGCACGGTGGATTACCTCACGCCGCCCGGCATGAAGCCCTCGCCGGTCTATAGCCGCGTCGCGCGCATCAACCACGGCAGGCACGTCTTCATCTCCGGCCTTTACTGCGCGGAGGCGGCTGACGCGGGGAGCCAGCTTCGCGGCATCTTCGCCGAACTGGGCCGGTTGCTGAAGGCGGCGGGCAGCGATTTCAAGCACATGGCCAAGGCGACCTACTACGTCGCCGACGAGCCGGCCAGCAAGAAGCTCAACGAGATTCGTCCCGAGTTCTACGACCCGCAGCGCCCGCCCGCCGCGTCGAAGGCACCCGTGAAAAGCGTCGGCCTAGCGGGCAGGACCGTCACGATTGACATGATTGCCGCGACGGCGGACGCGCCGCAGACCAACCTCGTCACCAAGGGCCGTTACAAGGAATTCTATGGCGACACGGGCAAGGAGCCGAAGCTCGACCCCGCCAAGGACCTGCCCCATTTCCCCGCCGTCGAGCCGAATGACGCGCCCCAGACGTTCCAGATCAAGAAAGGGTTCAAGGTCGAGCTGGCCGCGCACGAGCCGCAGGTGCGCGACCCGATCGCCGTCTCGTTCGACGAGAACGGCCGCATGTTTGTCGTTGAGATGGTGGACTACTCGGAGATGCGCGACGAGAAGCCGCACTGGGGCCGCGTCCGGCTGCTGGAGGACAAGGACGGTGACGGCTGCTACGAAACCTCGACCGTGTTCGCCGCCGACCTGCCGTGGCCGACGGCGGTGATCGCTTGCGGCGGCGGGGCGTTCGTCGGCGCGACGCCGGACATTCTCTGGCTGAAGGACACCGACGGCGACGGCAAGGCCGACGTGCGCGAGGTGGTCTTCACCGGCTTCGGCACGGGCCTGAAGCGGCTCAACGTGCAGGCGCTCATCAACTGTTTCAACTGGGGCCTCGACAACCGCCTCCACGTCCAGTGCGGCAGCGGCAACCGCGGCGTCATCCGGTGCCTCAAGCGCCCCGACCTCCAACCGCAGGAACTCGGCGGGCGCGATTTCTGGTTCGACCCGCGCACGTTTGAGTTCGGCCTCGAGGCGGGCGGCGGGCAATACGGCTTCAGCTACGACACGCGCGGGCGGAAGTTCGTCTGCAACAACTCCGACCACCTGCGCGTCTTCCTCTACAGCGACCGTTACGCGGCGCGGAATCCCCACTACTCGATGCCCTCGCCGTTGCGCAGCATCGCGGCCGATGGCGGCGCGGCGGAGGTCTTTCGCATCAGCCCCGACGAACCCTGGCGCATCGTCCGCACCCGCTGGCGCGTGTCGGGTGTGGTCAAGGGCGTTATCGAGGGCGGTGGGCGCGTGTCGGGCTACTTCACCGGCGGCAGCGGCACCACCGTGTATCGTGGCGACGCTTACGGGCCGGAGTTCCTCAACAACACCTTCAGCGGCGACGTCGGCGGCAATCTGGTGCATCGCAAGGTCATCACCCCCGACGGCGTCAGCCTCATCGGCCGGCGGCCCGCGGACGAGCAGACCTTCGAGTTCCTCGCCTCGCGCGACACGTGGTTCCGCCCGGCGAACTTCGCCAACGCTCCGGACGGCTGCCTGCACGTCATTGACATGTATCGCGAGTTCATCGAACACCCCTGGAGCATCCCGGAGAGCATCAAGCAGCACCTCAACCTCAACAGCGGCAACGACCGCGGCCGCATCTACCGCGTCGTGCCGGAGAACTTCAAACGCCGCCCCGCCGCCGCCCTCGGCAAGGCCGGCACCGCCGAACTGGTCGCCACGCTCGCGCATCCCAATGGCTGGCACCGCGACTGTGCCGCGCGTCTGCTCTACGAGCGGCAGGACAAGGCCGCCGTGCCGTTGCTGGAGAAACTCAGCGCCGCCCCCGACTCCCCGCTCGGCCGGATGCACGCGCTCCACGTCCTCGACGGCCTGGGCGCGCTCCGCGAGGCCGTCGTCCTCAAGGCGCTCGCCGACGGCGACGGCGCCGTGCGCGAGCACGCCGTGCTGCTCTCGGAGAAACTCCGCAGCGATGGCGCGCCCTCCGCCGCGCTCTGGGCCGCGCTGAAGAAACTCGTCGCCGACCCCGACCCGGTCGTCCGCTTCCAGCTCGCGTTCACCGTCGGCGAGATGAACCACGCGGAGCGCCCCACCGTCCTCGCCGCCATCGCGCGGCGCGACGCGGGCGACTTGTGGATCAGCGCCGCCGTGCTCAGCGCGCCGCCCGCGGTGACGGGCGCACTGTTCGCCGAACTGAGCCGCGACGAAAAATTCGCCGCGTCGGGCGAGGGTGGCGCGTTCCTGCGCCAGCTCGTGCAGGTCATCGGCGCGAAGAACGATGCAGCGGAAGTCGCCGCCGTCCTCGACTGGCTCACGCGCGGCCACGCCTCCGCAACGCTGGTCAGCGCTCTCGGCGACGGCCTGCGACGCGGCGGCAGTTCGCTCGCCAAGGCCGACAAGGCCGGCCAGCTCAAGAGCGTCTTCGCCGACGCCGCCAAGACTGCCGCTGACGCGAAAGCCGCCGCCCCTGCGCGCGCGCAAGCCGTCTCGCTCCTCGGCCTCACCAGCTTCGCCGTATCAGGCACGACGCTCACCGCCTGTCTCGCCGGGGGCCAGCCGGAAAGCGTGCAGCTCGCCGCCGTCACCGCCCTCGGCCGGTTCCGCGACGCCGCCGTCAGCGCACCGCTGTTGCAGAACTGGAAGAGCTTCAGCCTCCGCGCGCGCAGCGAGGCGATCAACGTCCTGCTCGCGCGCCCCGAACGGTCGCTCGCGCTGCTCCAGGCCATCCAATCCGGCCAGGTCAAAGCAAGCGATCTGGACTCGGTGCAGGAGGAGTTCCTCCAGAAGCACAAGGACAAGCAGGTCGCCGCGCTCGCTGCGAAGGTCATCCCGGTCGAGGAAAAGGTCCCGCGCGCGCAGGTCGTGGCGAAGTTCACGCCGGCGCTGACGCTCAAGGGCGACGCGGGGAAGGGCAGGGCGATCTACACCGAGCGTTGCATCTCCTGCCATCGCGCCGAGAGCCAGGGCCACCAGCTCGGCCCCGACTTCGTGACCGTGAAGACCGCCGGCCGCGAGAAGCTGCTCACCAACATCCTCGACCCCAACCGCGAGGTCGCCCCGCAATACCTCACCTACACCATCGAGACACGCGACGGCGAGAGCTACAGCGGCCTCATCAGCAGCGACACGCCCGCGAGCGTCACGTTGCGCCAGGCTTTCGGCAAGGAAGACGTCGTCCCGCGCTCGAACATCAAGAAGATGGCCAGCGGCGGCCTGTCGCTCATGCCGGAGAACCTCGAAGCCAATCTCACGCCCCAGCAACTGGCCGACCTGCTCGAGTTCATCGAGACGTTGAAGTGACGCCGGGCGGATCCACGGCGGCGTGAGGCGGCTGGCGGCCGGCTAAATACTTGCGCCGGCTGTGGGGCGCACCTATAGTCCGCGCGCATTTTCCATCAGATGGATTTGCCGTCTCGCGGGGGCGGCAAGGGCAGGGGATGGGACACACAATATGAAACCACCGAAGATCGCAGTTTTCGGCGCCGGGTTTGTCGGCGCCACCACCGCCCACCGGCTCGTCGAGCGGGAACTGGGCGACGTCGTGATGATTGACGTGGTCGAGGGCATGCCGCAGGGCAAGGCCCTCGACATGCTCGAGAGCGCGCCGCTGGAGGAGTTCGACGCGCGGATCACCGGCTCGAACGACCCCGCCGCGTGCGAAGGGGCCGACCTGGTCGTCATCACCAGTGGCATCGCCCGCAAGCCCGGCATGAGCCGCGACGACCTCCTGCTCAAGAACGCCGAGATCGTCGGCGGCGTCGCCGAAAACGTCCGCCGCTTCGCGCCCGACGCGGTTGTCATCGTCGTCAGCAACCCGCTCGATGTGATGACCTATCTGGTCGGCGCCCGGACCAATTTCCAGCGCCATCGCGTCATCGGCATGGCCGGCGTGCTGGACAGCGCGCGGTTCCGTTACTTCATCGCCGAGGCGCTCGGCGTCAGCGTCCGCTGCGTCGAGGCGATGGTGCTCGGCGGCCACGGCGACGACATGGTGCCGCTGCCGCGCTACTCCACCGTCAGCGGCATCACCATTGATGCGCTGCTGCCGAAGGAGAAGATTGACCAGTTGATCGCCCGCACCCGCACCGGCGGCATCGAGATCGTCAACCTGCTCAAGACCGGCTCGGCGTTCTACGCGCCGTCGAGTTCCGTGGTCGTGATGGCCGCCAGCATCCTCCGCAACGAACGGCGCGTGCTGCCCTGCGCCGCGTGGTGCATGGGCCAGTATGGCATCCGCGAGATGTTCGTCGGCGTCCCCTGCGTGCTCGGCAAGAACGGCGTCGAAAAGATCGTCGAGATGCAACTGACCGCCGGGGAGCTGGCCCAGCTCAAGGCCAGCGCCGACCACGTCCGCGAGAACGTCCAGCGGCTCAAGCTCTGAGCGGCACTGGCATCCGCGGCAACAGCGAGCCGTTTTCAGCCGCGCAATTGAAATGGAGCGGGCGCGCGGCTATCCTGCGCGCCATGAAGCCGCTCTCGATGTCGCTGCTCCTCGCGCTTG
>JACRKA010000061.1 GCA_016219905.1 Verrucomicrobiota bacterium | reverse complement strand
GATGATGCCCGTGACCTCCAGCCGCTCCGCCTCGGTGAACACCTGGCTCTCCTCGACGAGGTCCCACGCGGCGATCACCTGCATCGAGTTGAAGTCCGCGTCCATGCCCCACGGCCCGCCGTAGGTCGCCGGCTTCGAGCGATAAATCTCGATCATCAGCCGCGCGAGGCGCTTGAACAGTTCCGCGTAACCGTCGTGGCCGGAACGGGCGTAGTTGAAGCCCGCCTGATAGAGATCGAGCGTGACGCCCGTGTGCTGGCCGCGCGCGAACGCTTCCCTGGCTTTCGCCACCGCCCGCACGATGGCTTTCTCATCAGGATTCCTGTTCAACGCCGACATCTCTTTCAGGAGCGCGGGTGAGGGCTTGAGTTGCATCAGCCGCGGCAACGACAGGTCTTTGGCTGCGGACCGCTTCGACAGTTCGGCCAGCAACGCATCCGCCGCCGCGCGCACACCATCGTCGTCGCTGCCGCCGACCACGATGACGTTGTGGCCATTGCCCCACGGATCATGCACGGTGTGCAGCACATGGCCGCCGACACCGGGATAGAAAGCGTCCACAGCCGTGTGGAACCTCGCGTAGAGCAGCGGCAACAGCCGGTTCGTCTCCAGATTGCCGAGCGCGATGATCGAGCCGGACCGCCGCGCGATACCGTCGGCGTTCCACCGACCTTGGGCGTCGGCGAGTGTCGCGTCATCGAGCAACGGGACAGTGACGCCGGTCAGTTTGCGGATGCGTGCTTGCAGCGATTTCGCCAGCGCGGCGTATCGTTTCGGCGCGACGATGGCCGCGGCCGGTTTGCCATCAGCGGCCAGCGGCGTTTCAAAAAACAGCGGCTTCACCTTTTCGATATGCCGCACACTCGGCGGCTCAGGCGCGGTGCAGAGATTGTACGCGATCAAGTCGTAGGTGGCATTGGGTTGTTGCGTGCCGGCAATCAATTCGATCTTCGTCACTGCCGATGGCTCGCCTTTCAGACCTTTCGGTTCCCAACCAAGATCCGCATCGCCCGAGCCGATGGGAAGGCGAAGGGTGACGGGTGTTGACGCGAGCAGCCGCGGATGGCCATTCCATGAGGCGACCCGATTGCCCGCCGCGTCGTAGAGGCGCACGTAAACAGAACTCGTGGTCTCCGGAGTCGAAGTCCGCAGGTCGAGCAGGAGTTGTCGCGTGCGCACGTCGCAGACCGGCACAGGCAGCATCACGCCGATGTAGTGACTCTGAGCGACAGCGTTCGCGCGGGCGGAGACACGCACGGCACTGCTCACGATTTCGATCCGCTTCTCGGAGCTTTCGCTGCCCCAAGTCAGCTTGCCGCCTTCCACGCTGTCGAGCTTCGACCACGCGCGCTCATCGCTCTTGCCCGTGCCAGCGACCTGCCACGCGGGCGGCTCGATGCCAGCGGACGGCGGAGTCTTCGCCTCGACCGAGAAATCATGGAACCGGCAAACGCCCTCACCCGCCCACAGCCCGACGCACCCCGGCATGGGAATCGTCGCGTCCTCGGCTTCCACCATCAGCGTTCCGTCCACCCACACACGCAGCCGCCAGCCTTCAGTGGACGCACGCACGCGATGGACCTTGCCCGGTTCCGGCGCGAAGACGGCCTGCGCCACCTTGCTGGAGCGGCCATTGACGCGACGCCAGAGGGTGACGCCCTTCTTGTGGAGCACGGCGAAGTAAACGTCGCCGACCACGCCGTCCTTGGTTTGCGCGCGCAGCATCAACGACGGCGCGCCATCGCCGGCGAAAGCCATGCGCGACTCGACGGCGACATCGGCCGCGTTGACCGGGCGGTAAAGCAGGTTGAGAAGACCGGCCTCCTTTTCGCCCGCGCGGATGTGATCTTTTTCCTGGATCCATTCGCCCGGCTGGGCTGCCTCTGGCTCGCGGCAGATTTCCCACTGATCAGCCTGCCATCGGGAAAAGCTGGTGCGCTCAGCGGCGGCAGCGCACGCACACAACAAACTTGTGAGGAGGAAAACAGCGCGTATGAACATGGGCGCAGCTTAGCTGCGAAGGGCCGGCCCGAAAACCGCAAACTTCGTCAGGGCTGCTTGAAGACGCCGATCTCGGCAAGCGCGGGGCAGACGGGCGCGCTGGTGATGCGCAGGCGCGCTTTCGTCGTCGTGACCGGTTCGAAGCGAAGCAGCCGTTGCGGGCCGATGCTGGTGGCCTTGACAACTTCCTGCCACGCGCCGTCGCGCCAGACATCCAGCGCGAACTCCTGGACGCGCTGGCCAAGCCGGACGTTCTCCGCGACCTTGAACACGTCGAAGGTGACCGGCTTGCGCCACTCCAGCGTCAACTGCGGTGCCGTCACGTCGTCGTCGGTGCACCAGCAGGTCGTGTCCTTGCCATCGAGGAGCTTCGAGGTGTTGAACTGCTTGTCGCCGCCGCGGACGTTGCTGGCGGAAAGCTTCGCGTCGCGGGCGAGGTTCTTCTTGAACGTCGCGTCGAGGATGCTGCGCATGTCGCGCAGCGACTTCACGTCGTTCTCGTGGATGAGGCCGCGCCGGTCGGGCGGGAGGTTCAGGATGAGGTTCGCGCCGCGGCCGACGGACTCGAAGTAGATCTTCACGAGTTGCTCCGGCGTCTTCACCTTCGCGTCTTCCTTCTCGTGATAGAACCAGCCGGGCCGGATGGAGACGTCCACCTCGGCCGGCAGCCAGTGTGTGCCGGGGCGCTGGCCGACGACGAGCAGCTTCGGGTCGGCGTGGCCCGGCAGCAGGCCCTCGCGGTTCATCGTGGCCCAGCAGGTTTCGCCGGCGAAGCCGCGTTCGTTGCCGACCCATCGGATGTCCGGGCCGCCGTCGCTGAACATGCACGCGTCCGGCTGCAGTTCGCGGACGATTTTCCAGGTGCTGTCCCAATCGTAATAGGTGCGGTTGTCTATCTTGCGCTTCTCCCGCGCGCCGCCGTAGTAACCGTCCCCGCCGTTGGCGCCGTCGAACCACATCTCGAAAATCTCTCCGTAGTGGGTGAGCAGTTCGCGCAGTTGGTTGCGGTAGTAGGTGATGTATTCGGGCGTGGCGTAGTCCTTGTGGTTGCGGTCCCACGGCGAGAGATAGACACCGAACTTCAGCCCGTGCTTGCGGCAGGCGTCGGAAAACTCCTTCACCATGTCGCCTTTGCCGTCGCGCCACGGGCTTCTCTTCACCGAATGCTCGGTGAACTTGGAAGGCCAGAGGCAGAAGCCGTCGTGGTGCTTGCAGGTCAGCACCAAGCCGCGCATGCCGGTTTCCTTGGCCGTGCGGACGATCTGGTTGGCGTCGAACGCGGTCGGGGCGAACACCGTCTCCGCCTCGTCGCCGTAGCCCCATTCCTTGTCGGTGAAGGTGTTCACCGTGAAATGGATGAAGCCGTAGAACTGGAGCGCATGCCATTTCAGTTGCCGCTCGCTGGGCAGCGGGCCAAACGGTCTTGGAAGCTCTGCCGCGAGGGCAATGGTGGCCGCCGAGAGGGCCAGCAGCCCGGCCTGTCGCGCACGCGTCATTCGCATGCCTATTCCTCCTTCTTGCGGAAGTAAATGACGTTGAGCGCGCCCTCCGCCTGGTAGAAGGCGCTGAAGTAGGATGCCATGTCATCTATCCTCATGAACCGCCAAGGCTCTGTCGGGATGGCGCCGTTCTTTGTGAACACGATGTCGTCGGCCACGTAAACGGCGGAGTGGAGGACTTCGGCCTTGGAGGTCATCAACAGCACCAGATCGCCCACCTTCGTCGGCTTGATGATCTGGTAGTATCGCGCGGCGACCTCCCGCTTGGCCACCTCGGGATCGGTAAAGCGATCATCCGGCTCCAGATTGAAGAAGTTCATCGCGGTCCAGTGGCAGTCCTTGCGCGCATCCACTGGCGACAGACTCGTCCAGGGATACGTGTAGATGCGCCGCCGGGCGAATTGGGGCAAGAGGTGTGAAATGTCAATCCGCCCGCCTCCGGGCACATCTTTGAGCGACTTCAGCAAGGGCACTATGTCCTTGGCGCGATGACCGCCGCCCCAGTATTCCGCCAGTTTCTCGACGTTCGAACTCTCGTTGAGCACCAGGTTGACCAGCATCGTGTTCTTGCGCGCGAGGGTCTTGACAACCCGCATCTTCACGTCGTCGGGCAGAGGGCGGGTCATGATCACGTTCACGTCGGCGAACAGCAGCATCTTCTGGTAGGGATAAAGCATGCGCTTGATGTCGGCGATGATTTCCGGCGGCAGACCGCTATCCTCAAACCGCTCGTCAACATATTGCGGCCACAGCGTGAAGGGGAACCGCTGCAACCCGTTCTCAGGCCAAGCCGTCAGCACGCCGTAGATGCGCGCCCGCGCTTCCGCCGGCATTTCCAGGACAAACTCCGGCGGCGGGGTCACAACCGAAGTATTGTTGGCGGGGTCGTAAGTGGCCCGCTCCGCCAGCGCGGCGACCTGGCTGCGCGAAAGGCCCGCCGAGGCGAAAAACGCGGCGAGCTGCGTCTTGTCTTAGCCCCGGAAAATCCATCGCGTCTGTGTTTGATACAACGGCTCGATGTAGGTGAACTCCTCCGGCGGTTCGATCGCGATGCGGATGCTCTCCAGCATGCCCCACGGGCCGGGATTGCCTCGCGCGAACCGGCCGGAGACCGCTGCCTGCTGCATGAGGTCGGTTACTTCGACCTGATGCACCACCTGCTTCGCAATCCATGCTGCCACAAGCGCCACCCACGGCATTGCCAGCAGCAACAACAGCAGGACATACACCAGCCGCGTCATGTGCAGGTGCACCACCATCCGCTTCCCGGCGCCTTGGCCGTTTCCTTCGCTCGTCTCGTGTGTAGTCTGCATCTGTCAATCTTCCGTCTGAATCATCCTCGGTGCCGTGCCAGCGCCCGGACGGTCACCCCTTCCGCCGGGCTGGCGGCCTGATGAATTCCGGTCATTTTATGCGGTTCCGACTCGAAAGCAAACACCGGACTTGTCACAAAGTTGGCGCCTTCGCGCCCGCTCCCCAATCCAACCTCGCACCCTGAATTGCCGGCTCGCGCTACCGCTGCAAATCAGTCATGCTCCACGCCAACAGGAAACACCGCGATGCATTGCTCAATCCTTCGCAGACTCAATTCACCCCTTCCAACCCTGCTGCTCGCCGTGACAGCAGCCGTTGCCCAGGAAAAATGGCTGCCATTTCATCTGCCGTGGGAGGCGCCCCCCGACGCCGTCGCCGATGCCAGATCCCTGCTCGACGCCCCTGCCGGTAAGCACGGGCCGATCACCGCAAGCGACGGACATCTCTGCTTCAAGAACGGCAAGCGCGTGCGGTTCTGGGCCACGAACCTCTCCGGCGAAGGCTGCGTGCCGCCGCCGGAGGTCGCGCCGCGCGCCGCCGACCGGCTCGCGAAGTTCGGCTTCAACCTCGTGCGGCTCCACGGACTCGACTCGCAGTGGGGCAAGACGCTCTTCCCCAAGAACGCGCCCGACACGCAGCACTTCGACGCGGAGCAACTCGACAAACTCGACCGGATGATCGCCGAGCTGGAGAAGCGCGGCATTTACATCAACCTCAACCTCCACGTCGGCCGTCACTTCACGCCCGGCGACGGCCTGCCACAGACCGAGTCGCTCGGCTACGGCAAATACTGCGTCCTCTTCGACCCGCGCATGATCGAGCTGCAGAAGGATTATGCCCGCAAACTGCTCGGCCACCGCAATCCCCACACCAGCCGCACCTATGCCGACGACCCCGCCGTCGTCATCGTCGAGTTGACCAACGAGAACTCGCTCTTCGGCGGCTGGACGAGCGGCTTCCTGCGCGGCAAACAGACCCAGCGCAACTCCGGCACGTGGGCCGACATCCCGCCCTACTACGGCGAGGAACTGACGCGCTTCTACAACCAATGGCTCGCGAAGCGTTATCCAACCCGTGAAGCGCTGGTTGCGGCGTGGCGCGAAGGCTCGCGAGCGCCGGGCGCGCTGTTGTTGAAGAACGCCGACTTCAGCGCCGGCTCCGATGGCTGGGAACTCTCCAAACAGAAATCCGCCGCCGCCAAACTCGAAGCGACGCACGACGCGCCGGACGGCAAGCCATCTGCCAGAATCACCGTCACGACGGCCGGCGAACAGCCGTGGCACATCATGCTCACTCAACGGCCGCTGAAGCTCCGGAAGGACATGAAGTATCGCGTCGCGTTCCGCGCCCGCGCCTCGGCGACGCGCCATCTCGGCGCGGAGGTCTGCCACAGCTCGCCCTATCGCGGCTACGGCCACGCGCGCTTCGAGGTCGGCACGGAATGGCGCGACTGCCAGTTCACCTTCGTCGCGCCGGAGGACGATGCCGATGTGAGGCTCAGTTTCCAGTTCGGCGACGCGACCGGCACGGCCTGGATCAGCGACGTGATCCTGCATGAAGCGCCGGTCTATGGCCTGCGCGACGACGAAGACCCCGCGCGCGGCACCGTGCGGCGGCTGGAGCCGGAGGAGTTTGCCAGCCACACCGTCGCCCGCTTCCGCGACGAGGGCCGGTTCTACTACGAGTTGGAGAGCCGCTACAACCGCGAGATGTATCGCTTCCTGCGCGACGAGCTGAAGGTGCGCGCGCTCATCGAGGGCACCAACCACAACTACGGCCTGCCCTGCCTGCGCGCCGAGTCGTTGATGGACCTGATGGACTGTCACGCCTACTGGCAGCATCCGCGCTTCCCGCGCCAGCCGTGGTCGCGCACCGACTGGGACATCGGCAACACCGCGATGCTCGACGCGCCGCGCGGCAACTGCATCTCGCAGCTTTGCCGCTCATCGGTCGCCGGCAAGCCGTTCACGGTCAGCGAATACAACCATCCGTTTCCGAACGAATACGGCTGTGAGATGCCGTTGCTGCTGGCCGCCTACGCGAGCCTGCAGGACTGGGATGCGGTGTATGGCTACACGTTCAACCACCGTTGGGACGAGGCGCTGCTCGGCGGCAACGAAGTTACCGGCTTTTTCGACCTCGCCAACGAGGTCAGCAAAATGGCCCAGATGCCGACGGCGTCGCTGATGTTCCAGCGTGGTTTCGTGCGCCCCGCGAAGAAGCTCGTCACGGTCAGCTACGACGAGAACCGCACCTACGACAGCCTCAAGGAGGGGCGTTGGGACCGGACGCGCTTCCATCTCGACGGCGAACTCTCGCCGCTCCTGCCGCTGGTGCATCGCTTCCGCGTCGAGCGTTTCGACGCGCCGCGCACGACGCGCGCCGAGGAGGTCGCTTTCAAGGAACCGCAGAACCGCATCGAAAGCGACACGGGCGAACTCGCGTGGGAGTTCGCCGAGAAAGGCACGGGCCGGCTGACAATCAACACGCCGCACGCACAGGCCGCCGTCGGCTGGGTTGGCGGAAAAACCGTGAAGACTACCGACGCGGAATTCCGGCTGAAGACTCCGTTCTGCGCGGTGAGCCTCGCGGCGCTCGACGGCCAGCCGCTGGCAAAGTCAAAGAGGATCCTGCTCGTGGCCGCAGCGCGCTGCGCCAACACCGGCATGAAGTGGAACAAGGAGCGCACCAGTGTCAACGACAAGTGGGGCGGCCCACCACTGCTCATCGAAGCGGTGGAAGGCGAGATCGTCCCGCGCCGCGACGCAAAGGCTGCGCCGCTCCAACTCGTGCCGCTCGACAACCTCGGCCGGCCGCAACGCGAGCGCCGCGGCCCGGCGGCAACGGTTTCGCTGAAGGCCGGCGACGGCACGATGTGGTATCTGCTGGAAGCGGCGGGCCATTGAGCGCGGGACATTCCGGGCGGGGCCGCATGATTGACATATCCCGCCTCTCATCTAGCATTGGCGAAACCCTGCGGGAGTTCGTGAAGTGATCGTTTATTTCTGCAAACTGGCTTGCATGCGCGGCATGCTGCATTTCCTGCGAACGGCGGGTCCGCCCTTCGCCGGCATGATGCAGCTTGTGCCTTATGAGGACGTTTTCCGGCGGCGGTCGTGGACGCTGGGCACGTTTCTTTTTGCCGACATCGAAAGGCTCGCGCCGATGGAGGCCGAAGCGCTCGCCCGGGTCTGGGACTGTCTGGCCGCCCGCGGCTGCCGCCTGCTGAATCATCCCACGCGATCCATGCGCCGCTACGAGTTGCTCCGGACGCTCCAGGAGACGGGCGTCAACCCGCATGACATCTACCGGCTTGGCGAGCGGCGGATGCCCCGGCGCTATCCGGTCTTCATCCGCGACGAAAATGAGCATGGTCGGGTGTGGAACGACCTGATCGCGGATGAAGCGGCGTTGCGGCGCGCCTTCGAGGAGTTGTCCGCGTCGGGCGCGCGCCGCGAGGACTGCGTGGCCGTCGAGTTTGAGGAGACGAAAGACCCGGACGGTTTGTATCGCAAGTATGCGGCCTTCCGGGTGGGCGGCGCGATTGTGCCGCGGCACGTCTTCTTCAGCCGCGAGTGGATGGTCCGGCATTCCGATGCGCTGACTCCAGGGCAGATCGAGGAGGAGCGACGCTACATCGAGACCAACCCGCACGAGGGCGAGTTGCGCCGCATCTTCGAACTGGCGCGCACGGACTACGGACGGATTGATTACTCGCTGAAAGACGGACGGATTATTGTGTGGGAAATCAACACGCACCCGACCATTCTCTGGCCCGACGCCGAGGACGATCCGCGGCGCAAACCGCATCACGCGATGTTCCTGGAACGGTTCGCCCAGGCGATGACAGCAGTGGATACCGCCGACCCGGCCCGCGTGCGCCTGCCGATGATGTCCCCGGAGACGCCGCAGCCGGGATCGGCCCGCGCGGCGCTGCACCGGTTGGTGAGTGCCACCGTGCCGCTCGGCATCCGCCAACGCGTGGCGGCACGGGCACGTCGGCGATGAGAGTATGATCATCCGCAAGATGAAAGA
This sequence comes from Verrucomicrobiota bacterium, assembly GCA_016219905.1. Lineage (GTDB taxonomy): Bacteria > Verrucomicrobiota > Verrucomicrobiia > CAIQCK01 > CAIQCK01 > JACRKA01. The sequence goes on along the minus strand of JACRKA010000061.1, from coordinate 1,341 downwards.
AGAAGACCGCGCGCGCGCCGTGGACCTGCTGGCGCAGTGGAACATGGCGCCCGTGCAGGCCCGCGACGGCATGAGCGTGGACCCAGCGTGCGCCGAGGTTCCGTTGGAGAACACGTTTGTCGCCGAGGAAGACGGCCGCCTTGTCGGGGTGGCCAGTTACATCGTGCACGCCAGCGGCGGGGCCGAGACCGCTTTCTTCGCGGTGGACCGCGCCTATCGCGGGCGCGGCATCGGCGAAGCCCTCCAGCACGCCCGGCTCAAGGAGATGAAGGCGCGCGGCATCCAGCGCGTGCGCACCGAGGCGGACCGGCCGGACACTATCGCCTGGTATCTGAAAAAATTCCCTTACCGCCGCATCGGGACAAAAAAGAAGATCACGCCCTACAGCCTGCCCGACGTGGACGAATGGACCGTGCTGGTCATGGAACTGAAAGACTATGAAGGTTGAACCCCTCATCATCAACGCCGCCCTGACCGGCATCGTGCCCACGCGCGAGATGACGCCGCACGTGCCGTTGACCGCCGTCGAGGTCGCCGCCGACGCCGAGCGCGTCGTGCGTGCCGGCGCCTCGATGGTCCACCTGCACGCGCGCGAGCCGGACGGCGAGGCATCGTCCCGCCCGGAGCTTTACCGGGAGATCATCCTGCGCGTGCGCGAGAAGTGCGCCGACACGGTCGTCGTGGTCACCACCAGTGGCCGCCGCGTCAAGGACCACGGCGAACGGTTGGAAGTCCTCGGCCTCAACGGCGACGCCAAGCCGGACATGGCCAGCTTGACGCTCGGCTCGCTGAACTTCGCGAACGAATCCAGCGCGAACCCGCCCGCCGTCATCGAGCGGCTGCTCGGGCGCATGAACGAGACGGGCATCCGGCCCGAACTGGAGATCTTCGACTCCGGCATGGCCAACTACGCCGCCCACCTGATCCGCAAGGGACTGCTCGCAAGGCCGCTGTATGCAAACATCCTGCTCGGCTCGCTGGGCACCGCGCCCGCCACACTCAAGCACCTCGTGAACCTCGTGGACGATCTGCCGGAAGGCGTCACGTGGGCCGCCACGGGCATCGGCCAGTTCGCCTTCCCCGTCCAAAGCTGGGCCATCACGATGGGCGGCCACAACGTCTCGTGGCCAGGTGGTTCGCTTCCCAGGAGCCAGCGGGCCAGCTGCACCGCCGGCCAGCCGAGGAGGATGAGGAGCCCTACCGTCCGTGTCAGTTTCGCCGCGAGCTGCGGATCACGCACGAGCTCTTTGAGACGTTCCAGCACCGCTTTGGCGGCGGCTTTGAGGGTCACATCGTAATGCGCGCGAGTCCGATCAGGAGCGCCTGAGACCTGGTGGGCCT
>JACRKA010000005.1 GCA_016219905.1 Verrucomicrobiota bacterium | reverse complement strand
TGACGGAATCAATTTCTTCTTCTATTCCTCCGGTTACTGAGATGTTTCACTTCACCGGGTGTCGCTTCGCTGGACTATGAATTCATCCAGCGATAATCGAGTATTACCTCGATCGGGTTGCCCCATTCGGAAATCTCCGGGTCAAAGCGTGCTCGCCGCTAACCGGAGCTTATCGCAGCCTACCACGTCCTTCATCGCCTCTTGGCACCAAGGCATTCACCGTTTGCCCTTAGTAGCTTGATCACAAAGTTACCTCTCTCAGGCTTGCGCCTGAAAAGGGTCACTCAGCGTAAGTTGTTGCCCTACTACCTGTATATCGTTGTCAAAGAACCCGCGCCCCGGCGCTCGGCCGGGACCAAAATTGTCCGGCGGCTCACTGCCGCCTTCGCCAGAGATGGTGGGCGTGACTGGGCTCGAACCAGTGACCTGCCGCTTATCAAGCGGCTGCTCTAACCAACTGAGCTACACGCCCAGCAGAACACCGTCCAACCAGGTGGTGGAGGCAACCGGGCTTGAACCGGTGACCTTCTGGTTGCAAACCAGACGCTCTCCCAACTGAGCTATGCCCCCGGGAGTCCGAGTCCATCACCACCGTGGTCACTGGCTGCCCGCCGCTGCGGGGGCCAACCATCCGCCACCAAAAACCATCATCTCTAGAAAGAACAAGGCCGACGTTTTCTCGTCGGCCTCGAATCACAGACGCACAAGCGCGCCATTGTTTACGTCGCGCTCATGCGTCTGAAATCAGAGGCCGTTTGTCAGTCATCGTTTTGCCCGCGGCTTATCTTCTACCGCGAGCGCGCTGGACTATAGTGATTTTCATTTTTCTGTCAACACCCCAGATGAAAAATCTTCAAGAATCTTCGGACCCGTGGTCAGTCCAGCGTGGCCCACGCGCACTTCAGATAAGGCTTCTCGCCTGCGGCGACACGGAAATCCGGCGGTTGCGTGGTAAACCCCGGCGTGCGCACACGTTGCGCGCCCCGGCGGACCGCCGCAAGGAACTGTTCCGGCGTGACGCTCCGCGCATTCGTCGAGCAAAACAACGTCCCGCCCGGCGCGACCAGCGGTTCTGCCAGCGCCACCAGCTTCGCGTAATCCTTCTCGGCCCGGAACGCGCCACCCTTCTTCGCCGTCGAGAACGTCGGCGGATCCAGCAGCGCGAGATCAAAGCGCCGCCCCTTCTTCGCCAGCCGCGCCAACCAATCGAAACAGTCGCCGTAGATGAAGTCGTGCGCTGCCGGATCGAAGCCGTTGAGGCGGAAGTTGTCGCGGCCCCATTCGAGATAACGCTTCGAGAGGTCGAGGCTCGTGACGGTCGCGCCAGCGCGCGCCGCGGCGACCGAAAACGCGCAGGTGTAGGCGAAGGCGTTCAGCACGGTCTTGCCGCGCAGGTCCATCGCGAGAACTCGACGGCGGTTCTCGCGTTGGTCGAGGAAGATTCCTGTCGAGTAGCCCGCGTCGAGGCTGACTAGGAAGCGCAGGCCGTTCTCGACGATCTCAAACCGGTTCTCCGGGGAGGCGGTCTCGCCCGACGGCTGCTTCTCCATCGCGCGCTCGACGACCGGGGCGCTTCGCAGCGACTCGCGCAGGTTTGCGTCGGGCGGGCCATACCACTGCACCAGCAGCCGGTCGGCGTAGCGGTCCACAATGGCGTCGGGGAAGCCATCGGCTTTACCGCTGACGAGACGGAAGGCGTTTGTCTCGGCCGGACCGAACATCAACTCGCGCATCTCACGCGCGGCGACGAGCCAGTCGGGTGAGGTGAACGACGCCGGCTCCGGCGCTTCGAACCGCACTGGCTCGGCCGATTGGGGATGACGCAGTTCGATGGCGGCGGCGTGGAGCATCATCCGCGGCAGTGGCGAGCGCGGTTGTTCGTAAAGCTCATCCCCCGCGACGGCAAAACCCGCCTCAGCCGCGTGGATGCGGATCTGGTGTGTGCGGCCGGTTTCTGGCTCCGCACGCATCAGCGCCAAGCGGCCGCGCCGCCCCGCCGGCTCGAACCACGTCGCGGTGGGCTTGCCGTCAATCGGTGTGGCGATGCGCATGCGCTTGTTTGGCGGTGCGGCAGCCGTGAGAAAGAGGTAGGTCTTGCGCACCGTCTTGGTGGCGAACTGTTCCGTGAGGCTTCGGTTGGCCAGCGCGCTCTTGCCGAAGACCATCACGCCGCTGGTGTCCTTGTCGAGGCGATGGATGATGGCGAGCTTTTCTGTGCGGCGGCGTTGCAGCCACTCGTGCAGGCCCTCGATGGCAAACTCGCCCGGCGAATGGGTGTTGATGCCGGCGGGTTTGTTGACCGCGAGCAGGTGCGCGTCTTCGAAGAGGACTAGTGGCTCCACGCCGCGGCCTAGAAAAAGTGAGTGCGGTAATCGCCCATGATCGCCCCATCGAACCGTTCGATGTAGGCGGCCACCTTCGAGAGCACCTCGTTGGCGTGCTGCTGCTCGTTGGCGATGGTGACGATGCCGAGCACGCCGGACTGCCACACGTCGTTGTCGGCGATTTCGGCCACGCTGATGTTGAAGGTCTGGCGCAGTTTGGTCTTCAGGCTCATCAGGACGTGACGCTTGTCCTTCAGCGACTGCGCCGCGGGAAACTGGAGGTCAACTTCGAGCAGGCCGATGGGCATGGTCAGGCGTCGGGTTTCAGGAGCGATGAGGGCGGCATGCCCATCGCGTGGTAGCCGCAGTCCACATGGAGCACCTCGCCGGTGATGCCGCCACCCCAGTCGGAAGCGAGGAACAGCGCCGTGCCGCCGAGTTCGCTCGTCCGGATGTTCCGCTGCATCGGCGAGATCTTCGGGTAGAGCCTCAGCATGTTGGTGAACCCGCTGATGCCGCGCGCGGCGAGCGTGTTGACCGGGCCGGCGCTGATGGCGTTGACGCGGACCTGTTTCGGGCCGAGGTCGTAGGCGAGGTAGCGGACGGTGGCTTCGAGCGACGCCTTGGCGACGCCCATGACATTATAATGGGGAACGACTTTTTCGGCGCCGTAGTAGCTCAGCGTGAGGATGCTGCCGCCCTCGGTCATCAACGGCGCCGCGCCGCGGGCGCACGCCAGCAGCGAGTAGGCGCTGACATCGTGTGCGATGCGGAACGCTTCGCGCGAGGTGTCGAGGAACTGCCCCTCCAGCGCCTCCTTCGGCGCGAAGGCGACCGAGTGGAGCAACAGGTGCAGTTTGCCGAAATCCTTCGCGACGTTGGCGAACACGGCGGCGAGGTCGCTGTCGCGGGTCACGTCGCAGGGATAGAGCGGCACGTCTTTGCCGAACGTGGCGGCAAGCTCCTCGACATTCTCGCGAAGCCGCTCGCCTTGATAGGTGAACGCCAGCCGCGCGCCGGCCTCGGCCCATGCTTGCGCGATGGCCCAGGCGATGGACCGCTGGCTGGCCACGCCGAAGACGAGGCCGAGCTTGCCCTCAAGCAGCCGGGGTGTTGTCGTTGTGTTCGTGTTCTCCATGCCGCAAAAAAACGAACCCGGCTCCCGGCCGGTGATCGGCAACGGGAGCCGGGCTGAAATTGGTTGCGGGGCCTGGATTTGAACCAGGGACCTTCAGGTTATGAGCCTGACGAGCTACCAGGCTGCTCTACCCCGCGATCCAAAGTGCGGGTGACTCTATGTATCTGCCCAGCCAACGTCAAGGCCCTTAACGCGGCGGCGCGTTGTTTTCCGGCTCAAAGCGGAAAATCGTCTCGCCCGGCTTTGCCGTGCCGAGCTTCTCGCGGGCGGTGCGCTCCACGGCCTTCGGGTCGTTGCGCAACGCCTCCTGCCGCGCGCGCAACCGGCGGTATTCCAACTCCTGCTCGTGCAGTTGCTGGTCGAGGCGGTATTTCTCGGTGCGCAGGCTTTTCGCGTCGCGCAGCTTCGGCAGATACGTCGCGAGGAACCCCGCGAGCAGCAGGACGAAGATCGCCGCCCAGATGAGCGCTCTCGCCGGCCGATGGGGTGATTGGGACATGACTTACCGCAGTTTCAGTTTGCCGCCAAAGACCGCGTTCTTGCCGAGTTGCTCCTCGATGCGGAGCAACTGGTTGTATTTGCAGACGCGGTCGGTGCGGCAAAGGCTGCCGGTCTTGATCTGGCCGGCGTTGGTGGCCACCGCGATGTCCGCGATGGTGGCGTCCTCGGTCTCGCCGCTGCGATGGCTGATGACGGAGGTGTAGCTGGCTTCCTTGGCCATCTCCACCGCGTCAAAGGTCTCCGTCAGCGAGCCGATCTGGTTGACCTTCACCAAGATCGAGTTCGCAACGCCCTCCTGGATGCCGCGCGCGAGGAACTTCACGTTCGTGACGAACAAGTCGTCGCCGACGAGTTGGACCTTGTCGCCGAGCTTCTTGGTCAGCAACGACCAGCCTTCCCAGTCGTGCTCGCTGAGGCCGTCCTCGATGGAGACGATCGGCCACTTCGCACACCACTTCGCCCAAAAATCCACCATCTGCGCGCTGGTGCGCTCGCTCTTGTCGGACTTTTTGAAAACGTAGCGTTTCTTGGCCACGTCGTAGAACTCGCTCGCGGCGGGGTCGAGCGCGATATAGATGTCCTTGCCGAGCGTGTAGCCGGCAGCCTTCACGGCCTCGGCGATGACCTCCAGCGCGTGCTCGTTGTTCTTCAGCGCGGGGGCGAACCCGCCCTCGTCGCCGACGGCGGTCGAAAGGCCGGCCTTCTTCAACACGCCCTTCAGCGCGTGGAACGTCTCCGTGCCCATCCGCAGCGCCTCGCGGAAGCTGGGCGCGCCGGCGGGCATGATCATGAATTCCTGGATGTCCACGGGCGCGTCCGAGTGCGCGCCGCCGTTAAGGATGTTCATCATCGGCGCGGGCAACACATGTGCGTTCGTGCCGCCGAGATAGCGGAACAACGGCTGGCCGGTGGCGATGGCGGCGGCTTTCGCTGCGGCCATCGAGACGGCGAGAATGGCGTTCGCGCCGAGCTTCGCCTTCGTCTCCGTGCCGTCCAGCGCGAGCATCGCCTTGTCGAGCGCGACCTGGTCGCACACGCAGCGGCCCTTCAGCGCCGGGGCGATCTTCTCCTGGATGTTGGCCACGGCCTTCAGCGTGCCCTTGCCGAGATAACGCTTCTTGTCACCGTCGCGCAGCTCCAACGCTTCGTTTTCGCCGGTGGAGGCGCCGCTGGGCACCGCCGCGCGGCCGAGGGCGCCGCAATCGAGAATGACATCCGCTTCAACCGTGGGGTTGCCGCGGGAATCCAGAATCTCCCGCGCCAGAATGCTAGCAATCTTACTCAAGTGAATGGGTTCCTTTCGTCGTGAAAACCGGCGCATTGTAGGGCGGGCCGGGGGCGTGTCAAGCGTGCGGCGTCCCTACCTCGCGGCGCGGCGGCGACGCCATGCTGTGAAGACGCCCAGACCGGCTACGAGCAATGACGGCGTGGCCGGTTCGGGGATGAAGATGAGGCTGCCGCTGAGCGGGTCGCTGGCCGGCGCGAGCAGATGCGAGGTGTCCCAGTCCGTCCCCGCGTATTGGAACGTCGGCAGCGTGATCCCGGCAAACGAATTGGTCGCCGCGCCGAAGCCGAACAGGTCGAACGTCTCACCTTTGGCGGGCGCGTAGCCGTTGGTGAAAGACACGTTCAGCCAGCCGCCTGCAACGAGCAATCCGCTCACGTCAATGCGGTCGTATTGGTTGGTGTCCGGCCCGCCGACCTCCATCGTCAGCACCGAGGAATCCATCAGCGTCAGGTCGCCGGTGATGGACAGCAGGCCGGGCGAATTGCCCGGCGCGATGCCGCCGAAGTTGGTCACGCTGCCGATGATCGTGCCGCTGCCGATGAGGTTCGCGTTGCTGGAGAGCAGCAGGCCGTTGGCAAAGCTGTGCGTGCCGCCGAGCAGGTCGAACGTGGCCGACTGCACGCCGTCGCCAACCACGAACGCCATGCCATTGGAAACCGTCGTGCCGCTGCTGCGCAGCAGGCCGCCGTTGAAGTTCACCACGCTGCTGGCGTTGTTGGTAAGATTAAGCTGGCTGACGACGACGGTGCCGCTGTTCACCGTCACGGGGCCAAAAGGGCTGAACGGCACACCGCTAAGCCCGTCCACCTCCACCCGTCCATTGTTAATCACCAGCGAGGTGCCATTGGGGATGTTGAAGCTGTTGAAGGCCTGCAAGAAACCAAGGTTGGTGCTGCTGTTCATGAGAGAGATGTTCCTTGCCACCACATTCAATCCGTCGGCGGCTCCTCCGGTCGTGATGTTCGCCTGGCCATTGACGCTGTAAATGTATCCCTGCCACGACGGCGACCCGCCCGTCATGCTCACGCTCGTCGTGTTCGCGGGGTTGCGGTCGTCCAAGACCAGTATGCCTTGATAATAGGCGTCGAACAAAGGACCAGGCGCGTGGAGGACGGCGCTCGCCGGCAAACTGACAGGCGCAAATGCTCCAGTCGTGGTCGGATGGAAAGGATCATTTGAGTTGTAGATGAAGACATCAGTCCCCGACACCGTGGTGCTGCTGCCGGATGCGCTAAACCCTCCGCCGGCCATGACATAACGGCCCGGCACCATGATGACGTTGCCACCCGTGATTCTGACGCCGCCCCAGTAGATGCCCGGATGCAGAATGGTGTCGGAGGTGATGGACTTTAGTTGCGGTGTCGTCCATGTGCCACCGGAGTCAGACGAGGTGCTTCCCGTAGTCCCGTCACCATAGAACACGGTAGAATGATCTACGATGAGCGGTGCCACCAGAGCAGCGAACGGATCAGGGTCCGCCTGTGCAGGCGCAACCATCGCCGCGAGGCCGGCCGCCACCAGCAGGGCGCATCGCAAGACCAGATTCCCGGCTCCAGTGTTCATCCCGATTTCCTTGCGTCAAGCCTACGGACGCGGAGCTTCGCATGATGCGCGGCGCGCGGCGAGATTATTTTTTGATGGCCGGCATTGCAGCGGCGGTGTTGGTAGGGACGGCGCGCTGCGCCGTCCACATCGGTTGATGATGAACACCATTCGGACGCCGCCGCGCGGCGTCCCTACCCGGCGGGACGCCGCGCGCGGCGGGAAGGTTTACGGCGCGCCGGTGATTTTGGCGGTGTCGGTCCAGTCGCCGTTGGGGGTGCCTTTGTCCCAATAGCGCAGGCGGTATTCGCGAATTTCCGGCTGGCCGGCCGCCAGGAGCGCGCGTTCGTCGAGATACGGACTCTCGGTGTCTATGGCGAGGAATTCCCACGCGCCGCCCGCACGGCGGCATTCGATCCAGACGCCCATGTGGCTGTATTTGGTGAAGCTGATCTTCACGCTCTGGCAGCCGGCGCCCTGCACGGCTTCGAGTTTGAAGACGGGCACGGGATGGTCGCTGGCGTCTTCGGGGGCGATGATGCCGAGGTCTTCGCCGATGGTGTCGGTGTAGGCGGGGGCGTCCTTGATCATCGCGACGAGGTCGAAGAGGCGGGTGAGCGCGCCGGGCGGCACGGAGGCAACGCCGGTGGGCAAGGTCGGGGCGGCGAACGTGGGCAGCACGACGGCGTCGGGGCCTTCGCCGCTCAGGAGCAGGTCCACGGCCTCGGTGGCGGCGGGGCCGAACGTGCGCACGGCGGAGAGCCACTGGCTGAGGACGTAGATGCTGAACCGGCACGAGGCAACGCAGGCATCCACCTGGGCGTCAGGCAGGCCGAGGGGCGTCTCGTAGCCGGGCAGTTTGGTGCGGAAGTTTTCGAGCCAGGGGATCTGGTCGGCGATGCGGCTTGGATAGTAGGTCTGTCTTCTCATGTGGAGTCTCCTTGTGGGTTGTGTTTTTGCTGCGAGAATCTCGGCCTCGGTCGGCCACGTCCAGCCGCGGTCCCAGCGGACGGCGGGATCGTCGAAACGTGGCAGCCAGGGATTAGGCATATCGTGT
>JACRKA010000067.1 GCA_016219905.1 Verrucomicrobiota bacterium | reverse complement strand
GCGGCCACGACCACGGCGGCGGCAACGGCGGCGAACGCGAGCCGTCGGACCGGAAACTTCCCGAACAGCGCGACACCCGTCGGCTTGTCGGTTGGCTCGCCAACGCGGGTTCGTGTGCTGTAGGCCATCACCACGCCGGTGTGCGGGGCCTCCTGGGGGAAAGATTGCATGGCGGCGCGCAGCCGCTGCCAGAAGAACGGGGCGTCCTGGCCGGTGGCGGCGTAGTCCTGCTTGCGGCTGGCGATCGCCTCGCGCAACCGGCGCAGTTCGGCGAGGCCTTGCGCGCATTTCGGGCAGCCGGCGAGATGCGACCGCAGCCAAGCGGCGCGCCAACCGGCCAGCTCGTTGTCCGCGCTGGCCATCAGCCATCGTTCGAAGAAACCACAGTTCATAACAGCCCTTTCAACAGCCGCTGGAGGTGCCGCCGCGCGTAAAACAACCGCGACATCACCGTCCCAGCGGAACAACCGACAATCTTGGCGATCTCTTTGTATTCGAGACCTTCAAAATCCTTCAGCAGCACGACGGCCCGGTGTTCCGGCGTCAGCTTTTCCATCGCATGGTCAATCGCCACGCGGATGTCGCTGCGCTGCGCATCGTCGGACGGCAGGTTCGTCGTGACCGCTTCGGGCCTGCGGACTTCGTCGGAGTCCGATCCGAGCCGCGTCGCGACATCCACGAACGGCGCGCGCTGCCGGCGGCGGACCAGGTCAATCGTCAGGTTCGTCGCGATTCGGTAGAGCCACGTGTAGAACGACGACTGCCCGCGGAACCGCGCCAACGATTGCCACGCGCGGATGAATGTTTCCTGGCAAAGATCCTGGGCGTCCGACTCGTTGCGGGCCATGCCGTAAACCAATCCGTAAACTTTCCCGCGATACCGGCTCACCAACTCCTCGAAAGCCTGCGTGTCACCGTGTTGACTGCGGGACACCAACTCGACATCGCTGATCGGGGCCGGCTCAGGCAAACCCGCGGCCTTTGACGGAGCTGTGTCGGGATTATTCAACGCGGCGTTTCCAGAGGCGTGGGCGGGGTCGCTCATCGGCGTTTCAACCTTTCACGACACCAATCGGGCGGAGCCGGCAGACTTTTCGCGCGAGGCCTGCGCCGTGGACGACGTTCACCACGTCCTCCACGTCCTTGTAAGCCATCGGCGCTTCCTCGACCGCCGTGCCGCGGCCCTGCGCCATCATCGCGACGCCGCGCCGCTCCATGTCGCGCTTCAGCTCGTCAAAGCTGATTTCGCGCTTGGCGCGGCTGCGGCTCATCATCCGGCCCGCGCCGTGGCAGACGGTTCCGAAGGTCTGGTTCATGGCTTCCTGTTGGCCCACAAGCACAAATGAATACCGCCCCATGTCGCCCGGCACAAGCACAGGTTGGCCGATCGCGCGGTAGCGCGCCGGCACCAGCGGATGTCCTGGCGGAAACGCCCGCGTCGCGCCCTTGCGGTGGACGCAGACGGTCTTGCGGTGGCCGTTGATGACGTGCTCCTCGGATTTTGCGATGTTGTGCGGCACGTCATAAACCAGACTCATGCCCAACTCGTTCGGCGAGATGCGCAGCGCGTGCAGGAACGCCCGCTCCACCTTTGCGGCGAGCACTTGGCGGTTCGCGAACGCGTAGTTCGCCGCGCAGCGCATGCTCGCCAGATACTCCTCGCCCTCGGGCGAATTCACCGGCGCGCTCACAAGCTGGCGGTCGGGTAGATGAATGCCGTATTTGCCCGGCGCGGTCGCCAGCGCGCGCAGGTAATCGTCGCAGACCTGGTAGCCGAACCCGCGCGAGCCGCAGTGGATCATCGTCGTGATGCCGCCCGCAAACAGGCCCATCACGTTCGCCGCGTGCTCGTCATAGACCTCGTCCACCACTTGCACCTCGCAGAAATGATTGCCGCTGCCGAGACTGCCGAGCTGGCCCGAGCCGCGTTCCAGTGCGCGCTCGGTGATGTTCGACGCCTCGGCGTCGCCCATGCAACCACGCTCCTCGATATGGTCGAGGTCGTCCGCGTCGCCAAAGCCGTGCTCGACGGACCAGCGCGCGCCTTTGGTGATGACCTGCCGCTCGTCGCCGTGGGTGAGTTTCAAGTCGCTCTTGCTGCCCAACCCGCACGGCACGTCTCGGAACAGTTGGGCCACCAGTTCCCGGATGCGCGGCTGCACGTCATCGCGCGTCAGGTT
>JACRKA010000050.1 GCA_016219905.1 Verrucomicrobiota bacterium | reverse complement strand
GCCAAGACCGAGTTCTGGCGCGCGCACCGCGAATGCGCCGGCGTGCTTCACTTTTGTGGTTTGGGCTACGACCGTCCCGGCGACAAACCGCGCCCCGAAGGCGGCGCCACGAGCGACCACTGGCTCGACGTGAAGAAGTTGCAGTTCGAGCCGCTGTTCGAGAAATACGTGAAAGACGCCTTTGCGCCCACCGGCCTGATGCTGGATTTCTGGGCCGAAGAAGTGCCGGCCGGCGAGAAGCGCGACGTGGGCGTCATCGTCATCAACGATCTCTACGGGCCGTGGCATGGCGAAGTCCGCTTCCGGCTCTTGCACGGCACGAAGGTCCTGTCCGAGCAGACGCAGCCCTGCGCGGTGGCCGCGCTCGGCGACAAGCGGCTGACGTTTCCGCTCACCGCGCCCAGCGCGCCGGGCCATTACACGCTGGAAGGGACGTTGCTGAAACGCAAAGCGTCGCCCGTGAGCAGCCTGCGCGATTTCAAAGTGCCCTGACGGGACCCCGTCGCCGAGCGCACGCTAAAGGAGTCCAACTATGAGAACCAAGAGACTGCCGTTCGTTGTCGCCGCCCTTGTGGCGTTCACCGTCTCGACCGCCTTCGCCGCTGACGCGCGCAGGATCGTTTCGCTTAACGGCCAGTGGGACATCGCCGAGGGTGCGATGGACCAGCCACCGAGAAAGTTCAGTCATCGCGCGCCCGTGCCGGGCCTCGTGGACATGGCCACACCGCGCTTCGAGTCTCCCGGCTCGGCGGTGTCGCTGGCCGAGCGCCGGGAAAGGAAACGACCCGCCGACCCGAAGTGCGAGGCGTTCTGGTATCGGCGCACGTTCAAGGTGAAAGGCCCGCTGCCGGAAGTGGCGCGGCTGAAGATCAACAAGGCGCGCTACGGCACGAAGGTCATTCTCAACGGCAAGGTCGTCGGCGAGCACGGGCCGAACTTCACGCCCGCGTGGTTTGATGTGCGGCCGTTCCTGAAGGGAGGCGGCGCGGAGAACGAACTGCTCATCCGCGTCGGCGCGTCATTGGCGCAGGTGGCGGCTCATCTGACCGAGGGCTGGGACTTCGAGAAGAGCCGCTACATTCCCGGCATCTACGATTCGGTGGAGCTGATTCTTTGCGGCACGCCGCATGTGGTGAATGTGCAAACCGTGCCAGACGTAGAGAAGAAATGTGTGCGCGCCGTCATCGAACTCGCTAGCACCGCGACCTCGCAGGTGAAAGGCGTTGTGCGCGAGGCGAAGTCCGGGCGCGTGGCTGGCGAAACGTCGGTGGAGGCGCGCTCGGCGAGCAAAGTGGAGTTGACCATCCCAATCCGCAACGCGCGGCTCTGGACGCCGGAGGATCCGTTCCTCTACGAACTGGTCGTTGACACCGGCGGCGACACGTCGCGCACGCGGTTCGGGTTGCGCACGTTCACGACCGACCCGGCAAGCGGGCGCGCGGTGCTCAACGGCCGGCCGTATTTCCTGCGCGGCTCCAACGTCTGCATCTACCGCTTCTTCGAGGACGCGGCGCGCGGCGGCTTGCCGTGGGACCGCGATTGGGTGCGCAAGCTGCACCGGCGGTTCAAGGAGATGCACTGGAATTCGCTGCGCTACTGCATCGGGTTCCCGCCGGAGCTTTGGTATGAGATCGCCGACGAGGAAGGCGTCATGATCCAGGATGAGTTCCCGATCTGGTATGGCGGCAATCCAACCGCGTGGCCAAAGGAAATCACGCAGCAGCACCTCACCGTCGAGTTCACCGAGTGGATGCGCGAGCGTTGGAACCATCCGTGCGTCGTCATCTGGGACGCGCAGAACGAGACCACCGACGATGCCGTCGTCGCCGCGACGCTGATGGCCGTGCGCGGCCTCGACCTGTCGAACCGGCCGTGGGACAACGGCTGGGGCACTCCGCAAAAACCCGGTGACATCTCCGAGTGCCATCCGTATCGGGCAAACCGGAAAGGGTTCTTCGCAAACTTCGCGAACGAGACGGGCATCCCGGACATCGGTCCGGGCACGGGCACGCGGCCGTTCGTCAACAAAGGCAAGCCGCCGTATCTCATCAACGAATACGGCTGGCTGTGGATCAACCGCGACGGCACGTTGCCGACGCTGACGGTGGATATTTACAAGCGGCTGCTCGGCGAGAAGGCGACCGTCGCCGAGCGCTTCCACTACTATGCGCGGACGCTGGCGGCCAAGACCGAGTTCTGGCGCAGCAAGCGGCTGTGCGCGGGCGTGCTGCACTTTTGCGGGCTGGGCTACTCGCGCCCCGACGGCCAGACCAGTGATCACTTCATCAACGTGAAGAGCCTGACCTACGAGCCGAACTTCCGGCGTTACGTGAGCGACGCCTTCGCGCCCGTCGGCATCATGCTCGACTTCTGGGCCGACGATCTGCCGGCCGGCGAGAAACGCGACCTGTCCGTCGTCGTCATCAACGACCTCTACGAGAAATGGTGCGGCAACGTCCGCCTTCGCCTGCTGCGCGGCGCCAAGACGCTTGCCGAGCAGACACAGCCGTGCGAAGTCGCCGCGCTTGGCGACCAGCGGCTGACGTTCAACTTCGCCGTTCCCACCGAGCCGGGCCGCTACACGCTCGAAGCCGCGTTGGTGAGGCACACAAGGAGCGGCGGTTTGGAACCGCCGCAGCGCCAACAACGATCGGTTTCTGGTGATCGAGCCACGGCGGCGGTTTCAAACCGCCGCTCCTTGGAAGGCGCGCCCGAAGTTCGGAGCTTGCGCGACTTCTCCGTGCTGACGGCGGAAGAGCGCGAGGCGCGCCGCAACCTCGCCGAGGGCCGGCCCGTGAAGGCATCATCAGTGCTGACCAAGGACGGCCAGACCTACCGCGCCGAGTTTGCCGTGGACGGCAAGGGCGACACGCGCTGGTCGAGCGAGTTCCGCGACCCGCAATGGCTCGCGGTGGACCTCGGCGCGGCGCAGACGATCTCGCGCGTCGAGTTGCAGTGGGAAGGCGCTTTCGCGAAAGCCTACACGATCCAGGTTTCGCCCGACGGCGAGAACTGGAAGACCGTCCACGCCACCGCCAAGGGCGCCGGCAAGACCGAGGTCATCCGCTTCGCGCCGACGCAGGCGCGCTGGGTCCGCCTCCACGGCACGCAGCGGGGCACGCCGTTCGGCTGCTCGCTGTGGGAAGTGCGTGTGTATCACTGAGCGCGGTGCAGATGAACGGCGAAGCGGAAATCGCCGTTGAAATCGGCCGCGCCTTCCACTACAAGTAACCGCCCATGGTCGGGCGCTTAGCTCAGTGGTAGAGCACTTGCTTCACACGCAAGGGGTCGTTGGTTCAATCCCAACAGCGCCCACCATCTTCCCGGTTGCGGATTGTGAATCGCAAACTGTATCCTCTCGATGTCGGGCGGGTCATCAGCGGGATTGAACCATGCCTCAGCGCGTCCTCCATTTCATCACCGAGCTGAACGTCGGCGGCGCGGAACGGCTGCTGGCGGAGGTCTTGCCGCGGCTGGACCGCGCGAAAGTCGAAGTCCAGGCCGCCTACCTGCAAGGCGACGGGCCGCTCGCGGCGGAACTGGAGTCGCGCGGCGTGCGGACCCACGCGCTGCGGTCGCCCCACAAGTTCAGTTTGTGGCCCGCGTGGCGGCTGGCCCGGCTGCTCGAGCGCGAGCAAATCGAGATCCTGCACACCCACCTGATCCAAGCCGACATCCTGGGCTTCGCGGCGGCGCGGCTGGCGACGACACCGCTCGTGGTCTCGACCAAGCACAACGTCCGTTACTACGAGGGCCGCCAACGCTGGCTGCGGCCGCTGGCGCGGCAGGTCGAGGAGCGGCTCGACGCGGTTGTGGCTGTGTCGAAGGCGGTGGCGGCGGAGTATGGCCACGCCCGCCGCGTCGAGGTGATCCACAACGGCGTGGACGTGGCGAAGTTTGCTCCATCGCCGCTGCCGGCAAGCGGGCCGATCGTCTGCCTCGGCAAACTGACGATGCAGAAGGGCCACCGCATCCTGCTGGAGGCCGTCGCGCGGCTGGCGGAGGAGCTTCCCAACCTGCGCGTCGAGATCGCCGGCACCGGGCCGCTGCTGGACGACCTGCAGGCGCGCGTGGCGCGGCTGAAGCTGCCCCCCAACGTGGATTTCCTCGGCGTTGTCGGCGACGTGCGGCCGTTGCTGGCGCGCGCGGCGATGGTCGTGATGCCGTCGCTGTGGGAAGGCTTCGGCTTGGCGGCGCTGGAGGCGATGGCGTGCGGCCGGCCGGTGATCGCCTCCGACGTGGACGGCCTGCGCGAGATCATCACGCACGAACGCGACGGCCTGCTGGCGCCGGCGGGCGACGTGACGAAGCTGGCCGAGGCCATCGCACGGTTGTTGCGCGACCGCACGTTGGCGGAGCGACTTGCCGCTGCGGGGCGGGCGCGCGTGGTGGAGGCATTCACACTCGACACAATGGCGCGCAAGCTGGAGGCGCTCTACGCGTCGCTAGCAGGCGCCAGTTAGCCTGAAATCCGAAGCTCGAAATCCGAAATCCGAAACAATTTCAAAACCGGCGCAGAATCAACGCTCAAAACCGCACGGCAGAAACCGCGCAGTGTTTCATTCTTTCCCGTTTGCTGATTGGGATTTGTTTCGGATTTCGAGATTCGGATTTCGAATTTCCAGTCTAGCGCGGCTCTGCGCTGATGCGTTCGATGCGGATCGTCGAACCTGGCGGGCCGGCTGCCGGATCGAGCCGCAGTCCTGTGATGGTCTTGCCGCGCCATAGCGCGTGGCCGCCGACCGGGATGGAGTAGTCGCGCATCTTGCCGTCGTCGGTGACGACGAAGTGTATCGAGCGCGGCTCATCAAAGCCGGGCTGCTCCTGCGTGCTCCAGAACAACTGCGCGTTCCGCCCGCTGCTTACGGCCATGCGGATCTTGATCGCGCCGACGCTGTCGCCCGCCACGCGCACGCTGGGCCGGATGAGATATGGGTCGCGGCCCTTGGCGCGCGTGGCCAGCGCGCCGCCATCAGTTGCCAGCGGCTCCAGGTCGTGCGCCGCGAGCCAGCCTTGCAGGCCGCGGCTGAAATCGAAATCAATCGCCGTCGCCAGCCGCGGCAGCATCACCACCGGCTGGCTGCGGACGCCGCCGAGCCGGACGCTGTGCCGGCCGTCGCGCGAGAACCGCAACACATGAAGGCCGCGCGCGTCGCTGCCGAGGAACTCGTTTGCCGGCTTGCCGTCCACGATCACGTCGGATGGCTTCGCGACGCCGGCGATCATCACCGGCCCCGGCTCGTCGGCTGGAAACTCAAGCTCGAAGCTGACCCATCCGCCCCCGTCGGTGACCTTGTCGAACCGCGCGCGGCTCGTGACCAGCAACGGCATCGCGCCGCGGCGCATGATGAGCGTGGACGGCTCCTCGTCGTGGCCGAGCAGCCGATAGACGCCGGTGAGGATGTGGCGCGGCGCAAAAATCCAGCCGGACTTCTTCCCGTCAATCGCGCCGACACTGTCGGGCCAGAGCGCGATGTCCTTCTCGTCGGTGCTCTGCTGATACATCGCGCTGCGGAGGATGCCCTCGGCCACGCGCTGCCACGGGAAGCCCGTGTCGTGCGGCGTCAGCTTCAGCAACGCGTTGGCGTAGCGCAAGCCGTTCCATTGGACCGGCCGCCCGATCCAACTCCACTTCATCCATGACGCCCCGAACACCGCGATGCTGGCGTGGCGCAGCCACGGCTTGTCCGGCGGGTTCCACTGGTAAACGAACGGCAACCCCGCGCGCGCCCAGCGCCGCGCCTGCGCCAGGTGCGCCGCGTCGCCGGTGAGCCACCAGGCTTCGAGACACGCCTCGATGGCATCGGAGGCGGCGAGGATGTCCGGCGAATGAACCGGCACCTCCCAGACCTGCGCCGCGCGCGGCACGGTGAACCGCTGCATGAACCGCAACGCCCGCAGGCCCGCCGCGAGCGCCTCGCCGTCGCCGGTGATCCGCGCCAGGCGCAGCGCCGTGTAAGCGTTGCGGGCGCACGTGCCCAACTCCGCCGCGTCATCCGCGCCAAGCTCGTGGTAGTCGTAGCCTTTGAAGACGCCTTCGTCCTTGCGGTCGGCGTCGAACCGCCACGAGCCGTCGTCGCGCTGCGAGGACATCGCACTCGCGGCCGCCTGCGCCAGCGACTCGACGCCCGTGAACGCGTTGCCGGACGCGAACTGCAGATCGTCGCCCGTGTGCGGCGCAAAGCCCGCCTTCTCCGCGATGCGGTTGGCGCGGCCGAGGCATTTTGCCGACAGCTCCGGCTTCGACTCCGGCAACAGCCGCGACGCCATCAGCAGGTCGAAACAAAAGTCCGGCCGCGGCGCGACCTTGTTATTCAGCGCCGGCCCGCCGCGATATGGCCACCAGCCCTGGCCTTCCTCGTCCCAGAGCGTCTGCATGTAGGCGCGCGTGCTGAACGCCACCTCGGCAATGTAGCTGCCGCGCGGGATCGGCATCGGCTCCGGCACGCCGTTGCGCTTGAACCACAGGTCCATCGCCGCGAGCGCGTCGGGCGCGTCGCGCTGCACGAAAATCTCCGCCTCGATCGCCCGCGCCGCGCCCGCCGGCATCGCGACCGGCTCGATGCACTCGCGCGCGTTTTCCGGCAGGCCGTCGGCGACGGTCGGCAGCATCAGGCCCATCAGGTGGCCGTTGCGATGCTCGAAGTTGTCCGGCGACGCGAACACGGGCTGCTGGCCCATCGCGTCCCGCCAGAGCAGGCCCACCGCGCCCGCCGCCGACCGCACCGCCATCAACGGGATCGTCACCTTTGCCGGGTGCGGCACGTAGCGGACGCGGTCGGGATGATCCGGCGCGAAGTCGAGAGCCGACGAGGATTCCTCGCCGCCCACGAGCCACTCCAGGCCGGGGAACAGCGCGTCGGTCTTCGCAATGCAGCCGTTGCCTTCGCCGGCGTAGAGCATCGGGCCGTCGAACGCGAGCAGCTTGCGCGGCGCGGCCGCCGTCAGCGTGTAACGCGCCGCGAACACTAGCTGGCTGGCGATGGGCGTGAACTTCACCGCCAGCCGCCAGCCGTCGCGCTCGGCGGTCAGCTCGCCGGGGCCGGTGAGTTTGCCGGGCAGGAGCGTCTCGCGCCGCGCGCCGCCGTCCTCCTGCCACACGACGCGGCCGAGATACGGCATCGTCGCGAGCGTCTGCCAGCGGAGGCCGCGTTTGAGTTGGAGCTGGCACGGGCCGTAGCCGCCAGCCGTTGGCTCGAACAGCAACCGCGCCGGGCCGTTGGCGATGACGAGCTTGTCGCCCGCGCCGCGCTCAAACGCCAGCAGCGTCGTCGTGTTCGTGCCCGCGCCGTTGACCGCCAGCGAAAGCGCCGCGCCGCCGGTCGCTTTCTCGGCTTGCACGGTCCAGCAGAGATGCCTGGACTGTCCGGGCAACAATCCCGTCTCCTGCAACTCGGCGGCGCCCGTGACGCGAACCGGCGCGGCGGCGCTCAGCGTCGCGCGCAACGCCGGGGCGATGGCGTGGCCGGCGTTGGAGATCGTCGCGGCCACGGGCGTTGTGGCGCCGCGCCAGAGGACAAACCGATCGGGAGCAAAACCAATCACGCGCAGGTCGGGCGCGAGCAAGAACGTCGCGGTGTCCTGCGACTCACCGGCTTTCGCCGTGACGTGCAACGTCGCGGCCCGCTCGCGCCGGCCGGTGACGGTCCACTTGAGTTTCCCGTCGCTGTCGGCGGCGATGGCGGGCAACGTCTGGCGCAATCCGGGCGTCGCGGTGAGTCCCTCCGGCAGCGTCAGCGCCGCCTCGGTGTTCTGCGCAACCGTGTCGCCGTTGTTGGCGATGGTCGCGGTGAGCGTGCCGAGTTCGCCGGGCTTGGCGCGGTCCTCGTCGAACACGAGCGATTTCACCGCGAGCAACGGCCCGACCTGCGGCACGTAGCTGGCATCGTCCGCGAGCATCTCGCCCGCGTCGCCGACGATGCGGGCCGCGGCGTGGACCCACTTCGCGCCCTTGAGGCCGGTGAAGTCGTATTTGATGACGGCGCGATGCCACTGGCCGTCGCCGACGTGCTCGCGCGGGACGTTGAACGTGGCGCGTTCGACCTCGTGCGGCCGCGCATCCATCGCGATGGCATGGAACTGGAACTGGGTCTGTGGCGAGGCGGAGAAGACCTTATACCAGAAGAGGAGGCCGCCCTTGAGCTGGCTGAGCATCGCGCCTTGCTTGCCCGCGCCGCCGGCGCGGTTGAAACCGACCTCGCCGCCGGGCGCGGCGCGCTTCAAGAGCAGCGACAGAGAGCCGGCGTGCGCGTCGCGGGACGGGGCGATGATGTTCGGCGGCGCGACGAGGTAAGCCCAGTCGCGGGCGCGGCCGTCGGCTTCGAGATCCTCGAAGCCGCCGTTGGTGACCGGGTTGGTTTCCGCCGCCACGG
>JACRKA010000049.1 GCA_016219905.1 Verrucomicrobiota bacterium | reverse complement strand
CCGCGCCGGGCAGCCCGGCCAGTTTGTAACCGACGTAGGCGATCATGAGCATCAGCGGCCCCGGCGTGATCTGGCCGATGGCGACCGCGTTGCCGAACTCGGCCTCCGTGAGCCAGCCGTAGCGCGTCACCAGGTCGAAGTGCAGCCAGCCGATCATCGCGTAACCGCCGCCGAACGCGAGCGCGCCGGCCTTGAGCGTGATGAGGAAGAAGTCCCAGAGCATCGGCGTCAGACCTCAGTTGAAAACGATGATTCCGCGCCCGGCAGCCCGAAGGGCTGCAGTAAACCAGCCCAGGGCAACGCCCTGGGAACGACATTGCCGCACAGGCAAAGGCGCCCTGAAAGGGCGCCGGTTTGTGCCGCACTTCGGCGGATGACCGCCGCCCTTACAGGGCGGCTGTTGAAGGATTCGTTCATACCCAGGGCGACGCTCGCAGACTCGCTTGCCCTGGGCTGATTTACTGTCGGCCCTTCAGGCCGACCCGCAGCGGCAATCTTGCTCGTGGAGTTCACTGGATTTCCTTTGTCGCGCCCGGCCGCAGCCACAGCGCGCCGGCCAGCGCGGCGGCGGCGATGACCACCAGCGGGTCGCTCTTGAGCAGCGCCAGCGCCGCCAGCGCGGCGGCGACCAGGGCGGCGTCGCGCGCGGCGCGGACGGTCGAGCGGCCCGTGTTGAACACGACGCTGGCGATCAGACCCACGACGCCCGCGGCCATGCCGCCCGACACGGCGGCGACCCACGGCGTTTGCCGCACCTGCACATAAAGCGTGGCGATTACCACCACCAGCACGAAGCCCGGCAGCAGCAGGCCCAGCGCGCACGCCGCCGCCCCGGCGAGGCCGCGCAGGCGATGGCCCGCGAGCACGGCTGTCGCGAAGAAGATCGGGCCGGGCATTATCGCGCCGACGCCGGCGCATTCGTTGAACTCGGCGGCGGGGAGCCAGCGCCGTCGCTCGACCAGTTCCTTCTGTAGCACCGCCAACAACGCGAACGGCCCGCCGAAGCCGAGCGCGCCGATCTTCAGCGCCATGCGCAGAAGGCCCGCCACGGTCGCGGCGGTTCTGCTCGCGTCGCCGGCCTGCGATGGCGTATCGGGTGAGTTCACGGGAGCGGCAGCTTTTTGACCTCGGCGGCCAGCGCGAGAAGTTTCTCGCGCATCAGCGCGGCAGCATCCTCCCGGTCGCCGCGGGGCTGCAACTGGAACGGCTCGCCGAGCGTCAGCCGGATCGTCTGGCGGCGGAAAAACCAGTTTTGCTTCCGATAGATCGCCCGCGCGTTCTGGATGATGGCGGGAACGATCGGCACGCCGGCTTTCAGGGCGATCAACGCCGCGCCGGGCTTGAACTCCGGGTTGCCGCCGAGAATGGAGTTCGGTTCTTCACGGATGCCGCCTTCGGGAAAAAGCACGAGCACGCCGCCGGTGCGCAGGCGGTGGATGGCTTCCTTGACCGGCCCGATGCCAGGATCGTTGCGGTCCACCGGGATGACGCCGCCGTTGGTGAAGAACCACTGCCAGAAACCCGGCTTGAACAGTTCCACCATCGCGAGCCAGTGCGGGATCCGCCGCAGCGCGAGGTTCAGCAGCGGCGGGTCGAACCACGAGATGTGGTTGCTGATCACCAGCACGCCGCCGGTGCGCGGCAGGTTTGCGCGCCCGCGCCGCTCGATGCGGAAGAACACGCCGAGCGTCAGGCAGGCCATGAGCCAGCAGAAGCGATTGATCAGTATCAGCAGCAATCGCGGTGGTTGTTGCACGGGGCTATTATCCGGCCCGCCGAGCGCCTTGCAAGCTTTCGGGTGGAAGCAGGGCGGCCGGACTGGTAGAAGTGCCGCCACCATGAATCGCAACCGATGCAGGAACGCCATTATTCTGCTGGCCGGCTTGGCGGCCGCTCTCGGTGCCGCGACCGCCGCCGACAAGCCCGCCTGCCCAAACATCCTCTTCGCCATCGCCGACGATTGGTCCTACCCGCACGCCGGCGCCTACGGCTGCAAATGGGTCCGGACGCCCGCGTTCGACCGCGTGGCGCGCGAAGGCGTGCTGTTCGCCAACGCCTACACGCCGAACGCCATGTGTGCCCCGTCGCGCGCGTGCATCCTCACGGGGCGCAACTCGTGGCAGCTCAAGGCCGCGTGCAACCACATCTGTTTCTTCCCGGCGGAGTTCAAGACCTACGCCGAGGCGCTCGCCGGGAACGGCTACTTCGTCGGCATGACCTGCAAAGGCTGGTCGCCCGGCGTGGCCAACGACGCCGACGGCAAGCCGCGCGCGATGGCCGGCCGGCCGTTCAACCAACGCACCGCCCCGCCCCCGACCTCCGGCATCAGCAAGAACGACTACGCCGCCAACTTCACCGACTTCCTCGACGCCGCGCCGCAGAAGCAACCGTGGTGTTTCTGGTATGGCTCCATCGAGCCGCACCGCGCCTACGAATACGGCAGCGGCGCCGCCAAGGGCGGCAAGAAACCCGCCGACCTCGACCGCGTGCCGGGCTGCTGGCCCGACAACGAGGTCGTCCGCAACGACCTGCTGGACTACGCGTTCGAGGTCGAGCACTTCGACCGCCATCTCGGCCGGATGCTCGCGGAACTGGAGAAGCGCGGCCAGCTCGACAACACGCTCGTGCTGGTGACCGCCGACAACGGCATGCCGTTCCCGCGCGCGAAGGGCAACCAATACGAGGTCTCCAACCACCTGCCGCTCGCCGCGATGTGGAAACGCGGCATCCGCGCGCCCGGCCGCGCCGTCGCCGACTTCGTCAGCTTCATTGACTTCGCGCCGACGTTCATCGAGGTCGCGGGCGTGAAGTGGGCGCAGACCGGCATGGCGCCCGCCGCGGGCCGCAGCCTCACGGACATCTTCGCCTCGGAGAAATCCGGCCGCGTGAACCCCGCGCGCGACCACGTGCTGCTCGGCCAGGAGCGCCACGACACCGGCCGGCCGCACGACTGGGGCTATCCGATCCGCAGTATTATTAAGGACAACTGGATCTACCTGCACAACTTCGAGCCGTCGCGCTGGCCGGCAGGCAACCCGGAGGCGGGCTACCTCAACACCGACGGCGGCGCGACGAAGACGGAGATCCTGAACGCCCACCGCAAGGACACGGGCGACTACCCCTGGGCGCTGTGCTTCGGCAAGCGGGAGGCCGAGGAGCTTTACGACCTCAAGAACGACCCGGATTGCCTGAAGAACCTCGCCGCGAACGCGGAGCACCGGACACGAAAGGAACGACTCAAGCAGCAGCTCTTCGGTGAACTCAAGGCGCAGGAAGACCCGCGCATGTCCGGCAAGGGCGGCGTGTTCGAGGCGGAGCCGTATGCCTTTCCCGCCCAGCGCAACTTCTACGAGCGCTACATGAAGGGTGAGAAGATCAAGGCGGGCTGGGTCAACGAGGCGGACTTCGAGAAGAAACCGCTGGATTGACAACAAGGTGGGCCGTGCGTCCCGCACGGCCATCAACGACAACTGGCCGCGCGGGACGCGCGGCCCACTCTACTCAAACCGTTCCATCCACCGCTCGTCCACCTTCACGAAGAGTTCGAGGAAGACCTTCCGGTTCATCGCGACCTCCAACTCCTTGCGCGCGGCCTCGCCGATGGAGCGGATGCGCCGGCCGCCCTCGCCCAGCAGCATCGGGCGGTAACGGTCGCTGGTCGTGACGATGTTGGCCTTCACGTAGAGCGTGGCAGGCTCGTTCTTGCGGCGGCGCGGCCGGTCGGTGACCTGCTCGATCTCGACGGTGCAGTGGTAGGGCAGCTCCGCGCCGGTCATCAGGAAGACTTTTTCCCGGATCAGTTCCGATATCCACTGCTCGTTCGGCATGTCGGTGACCTGGTATTTCTCGAAGTAGAGCGGGCCGGTCGGCAGGCGCTTGAAGATCTCGTCCACGAGCGCCGGCACGCCCTTGCCGGTCCACGCGGAAAGTTCCACGACGACGTCGTAGCGCGGCGCCAGCGCGCGGCATTCCTCCAGGAACGGTTTGCCGGCCACATCCATTTTATTGATGGCGAGGATTTTTGGCTTTGGCACCTTCAGGATGAGCTGCTCGACCGCTCTCTCCTCCGGGCCGCTGGCGCGGGTCGGGTCGGCGACGTGGACAACGAGGTCAATGCCCTCCAGCGCCTCGTTGAGTTTCTGGTTGACCCGCTCGGTGAGCTTGTTGCTGACCTTGATGAAGACGCCGGGGGTGTCCACGAGCACGGCCTGGCCATCGGCGCGATGGACGATGCCGTGGATGAGATAGCGCGTGGTCTGCGGCTTGGGGCTGGTGATGGCGACCTTGGTGCCGACCAAGGCGTTGAGCAGCGTGCTTTTGCCGGCGTTGGGACGGCCGGCGAGGACCACAAACCCGCATTTGCCCCGGCGCGGCTCCGGCGCTTGGGGGGGCGGCTCCATGCAACGCGCCGCGCTCAGGCGGCTTCGCGCTGCTGGCGCGCGGTGTTGAAGATGGCGCGCGACGCCCGGCGACGGCGCACGTCGCTCGGCTTCTCGTAGAAGCGCCGGCGGCGCATCTCGTCAAAGATTCCGTTCTGTTCCAGCTTCTCTCGGAGCCGGCGCAACGCCCGCTCCACGGACTCACCCTTGCGTAGTTTGATTTCGGTCATGCTAAACACTCTTTCACTTCGCCAAATGCGGCGGGTATTAGTGGCGGAAACTCCGCCCCGCGTCAAGGCTGCCGTCGGGATATTTTGCAGATTTCCTGTCCTGTGGGAAATCCGGGGGCCTTGGGATCGGCGCACCGTGCTGGCTTGCGGCCGTCTTGGCAGTCAGGATTGCGGCTTGGACGGGCCGACGCAAGAAAAGGTGGGGCGAGGCTCTGCCGAGCCGTCTTCATCCTGAAATCCGAAGTTCGAAACTCGAAATCTGAAACAAATCCGAAACTCCAGGTTTGAAACGATGGCAACAAGCCGGACTGATTTGTCCTTTCCCGGCCGGCGCCTTCGTCATTCGGATTTCGAGCTTCTTTCGACTTTCGCGGTTTCGACTTTCGGATTTCGGGTTCATCATTGCGATCCTGACCGCGCTGGATTCCCGGCGGGCAGAGGCTCGGCGGAGCCTCGCCCCACCGGGCAGACGTCTTCGCGAGCCTCCGTGTCCTAGGCGCCTCTGCGTTCAGCTTCCGTGCGTGGTCTGTCCGATCCGCTCACGCCCGCTGCCGGCGGCCCAGCATCACCGCCGCGAGGATCCACAACACCACGAACGCCGCCGCGCTCATGCCGGCCGTCGCGAACCAGCCCGTCGCGCGCGTGTTCGTCGCGTGGAACCGCACCGTCATCGGCTTGCCCACCTCGGTCTGGAGCACCTGCGTGAAGGCGTGCTTCGCGCCGTGGGTCGGCAGGTTCACCCGCAACGGCAGCACCCGCGCCACGGCCAGCTCCTGCGCCTGCTGGAGCTTGTCGTATTGCTTCGCCGCTGCGTCGGTGTCGGCCTGCGGGACTGGTTGCTGCGCCGGTTGGATGCCGAGCTGCAACGTGCCGGCGCCTGACTTCGTGATGGCTCCGAAGAAACTCAGTTGGGCATCGTTGTTCTGCACATTCGCCGCCTGCGATTGGCGCAGTTGCTCCCCGATGTCTTTTAGATCGGCTGCGTTCTTTGCGAAACTCGCGCCTTGGCCGGCGTTGGCAATCGCGCGGTTGTAGTTGTCCATGGCCACCTTCGCCTTGCCTGCGGCGATGTTGCTGCGGGCCGAACTCAGGAACGACGACACCTCCGCCTCGCGCATCTGCTGCTGCACGTTCTCGACGCGCTCGTATTCGCCGAGGCTGAACACCTGCACCAACGGCGAGACGATGTCCTCGTGCGTCATCGTGCCCTCGAAGTCCGTGACCCGGTAGTTCGGCGGCACATACATCTCCCATCGCGCGTTCTTCAACGGCACATCCACCGCCGGCGTCGCCATCTCGAACCGCCCGCTCGCCGCCGGGAACTTCTCCGCGCTCACGTAGGTCAGCTCCACGCTCACTGGTGCGTCGCCCTCGCCCGACCGTTCCAACGGCAGCAGCAGCTTCGCTTCGCGCTTCGTCGGCCGCACCGCCTGGCCGCCCACGAACGCCGACCAGACCTGCGCGCCCGGCGGCAGCGTCACCTCGAGGTATTGCCGGCCGTTGTTGCGCACCGCCAGCGTCAGCATCGTCATCGTCTGGCCGTCCTCAGCAACCACCGTCGTCAGCCGCGCGCTGTCCACCAGCGCCTGCAACACCTCCGCCTCCTTGAATCGCTTCGCTGTCAGCTTCAGCTTCCAGCCGGGCCGCAGATAACGATAAGCGAGCACGACCGAGTCATCCACGCGCGCTGAAGGCGCATTTGTCTGAGCGCGGCCGGACGAGATGTTGAGGCTAGACAGGACTTGCTCGAAGGTTTCCAGCCCCTCCGGCGTGTTGGTCACGAACAACATGCCGATGCTTTCTTGGTAGGAGACACTCGCGCCAGCCGGGAAAGGCACACCAGCGTCTATGAAGAACTTCTTAACCTCTTCGCTCGATGCCTTGCGACTGTGATCGCCAATCATGGTAGCGAAAACACCCGATTGAATCCTGTAGCTGCGCGTCTGCATGCTGCCGGCCGGCATGTAGCTGCACGGCACAACAAGCACCGCCTTCTCTTCAATTCGGAATCTCATTCCGGCAATGTCAGTTACATAGCGCAGAGCATCGCGCAACGGCACGTTCCGCAAATTCAACGTGATTCCCGGTGCCTGTGGGCCGCCGACAGTGCCCACTCCGCCTCCGAGCACGATGTTGACGCCTGCTCCGCCGGTCTTCTGCGCGTCAATTTCACGGCTTTGGTCAGTGAGGAAGTTGATGACATCAACGATGCTGGTATCCTTGAATTCGATTTTTGGGATGACAATGTTGTCGAGCTTGGCCT
Organism: Verrucomicrobiota bacterium; assembly: GCA_016219905.1. Taxonomy (GTDB): domain Bacteria; phylum Verrucomicrobiota; class Verrucomicrobiia; order CAIQCK01; family CAIQCK01; genus JACRKA01. Next base: position 583 of record JACRKA010000049.1, on the reverse strand, counting down.
CCATCTCCGTCTTTCGGGCGGACATGGCGATCGCTCTGTCTGGTGCTGGCCGTGAGGTCAAATCAGGCAACTCGCTTGCATCAATCTGCAACAAGTCGCTGCCGACCGGTGCGCCCTCGACCTGCAATGGCGGCCGGGCCAAAATCGCGATGCCGCCGCTCTCGCGCTCGACGCCGACGGCTTCGACGCCGGCCAGCTCCAACCCCGTCTTGGCCGGAGTGCACGGCAGTTCCCACGATACGACGAGGTAGTAATAGCCGCGTGTCTTGTTCTGCAGCTCGACGCGCCATTCCTCGCCGTTCTGGTCGCGGCGGCGGATGTCCGCGCCGTTCAACTCGACGTTCTTGAACGCCGCGGGCACCTTCACGCGCAACTCCTTCACCGGCGCGTTCTGGATGTCGTAGCGCACCAGCGAGCGGCCGGTCACCAGCGTTTCGGTCAACGTCACCCAGTTCACCACCTCGGCGCGCACCCACGGCTCGACCGACTCGGTGGCCACGGCGAGCTTCCACGGCGCGGCTTTCGATGGCTCAGTGACGATGAACTTGTAGGCCAGGCCGCCGCCGGTCGTCGCGGCGGGGAT
>JACRKA010000056.1 GCA_016219905.1 Verrucomicrobiota bacterium | reverse complement strand
CCGCGCCGAGCGCGCCAAGCCTGTCGTGGAGCGTGCCGGCGGTGTCATCCGGCGCGATGGGCAGCGCGCCCCGCAGCAGCATCGGGCCGGTGTCGAGGCCCTCGTCCATGAGCATCGTCATCACGCCGGTCTCGGTGTCGCCGGCGAGCAGCGCGGCCTGGATGGGCGACGCGCCTCGCCAGCGCGGCAGCAACGAAGCATGGACGTTGACGCAACCGTGCCGCGGCATGGTGAGCAACTCCTTCGGCAGAATCTGGCCGTAGGCGATGACGACGATGAGTTCCGGCGACCACGCGCGGATGGCCGCAAGCGCGTCGGGCGCGCGGATTTTCTCCGGCTGGAAGACCGGCAGGCCGAGCTGGAGCGCGAGCTTCTTGATCGGCGGCGGCGTCAACTCCTGCCGCCGGCCGACGGGCCGGTCGGGTTGCGTGACGACGCCGGCGATCTGGTGCCCGCCCGATTTCGCGAGCAGCGCCAGGCTCGGGCCGCCGATGTCCGCCGTGCCGATGAAGACGATGCGCATGACGCGCGAAACGTGCCGCAATCGGCGGCGGAATCAAAGGCAAAATGCGATCCGCCTCTCCGCAGTGATTCGCTGTGCTCCCAGCCTTGATCCCTTTGTTGACCGCTGAAGGCTGACGGCGGGCAGCTCCCTTCCCATCTTCTCTCCAAGCGAAATCAAGCAGGGATGGGGATCATCTCGATGGCGATGGACGCATCCTCCCGGAACGAGAGTCTCAGGGCATTGAAGACTTTGCATTCCTCCTTCGGCAACTGATAGATCATCGCCGCGCCGCCCCCCGCGGTGATGAAGACGTGATAGCCGTCGAGGCGGTATTCGTAGTAGCCGTGGAGATGGCCGCAGATGATGCATTCGATCCGGTCTTTGTGCGCATCCAGGACCGTCCGCAGTTCCTGCCAGGTCTCCTCCTTCATGACCGACCGGATGGAGTCGAGCGGCGGCGGGACGTGGAACAGGATGACGAATCGCTTCCCGACATGCTTCTCCAACTCCTGTTGCAGGAATCCCAGGTCGCCGGTCCCAAAACGGCCCTTTGAATTATCAAGGCACACCAGGACCGCCCTCTCCAACACCAGGGCGTAGGTGGCCAGCCCGCAGCACTCGGCGTATCCGGGCGAATCATGATTGCCACAAAGCGCGAACACCGGCGCCTGCGCCCGCGTGTTGCAGAACGCCATCACCTCGGCGACTTGATCCCTGGACCCGTTCTGGGCGAGATCCCCAGTGATGATGAACAGGTCGGCTCTCTGGCGCAGCACGGAGCCGAACACCTGTTTGCTCTGGTCATCAAACCCGGTGCAGCCGACATCGCCGACGACCACAATCTCCCGCACTCCCTTCAGTTCCGTCTCGTTCTTCGTGGTCCGTTGAAAAGCGGATTCCATAAACCATCCCCCTGCTCACGCGCTGGGTCCAACCCCGGTCTGCCGGGCGCCTTGTTTCATGCGCCCTTGGGGTTAACCTTCTCCCAAACCGCTCTGCCGTCAAACGACGATTCTAGGCCATCCGCACCCAGCCACACGCCGTCAAGAACATGACGGCCGGTGATTTTGCTCGAAATCGCGGCGCGAATCCGACAAACAAGGGCCATGCACCGATTCTTTTTGCCGCCGGAGAAGTGCCGGGACGCCGTGTTGCGGTTGTCGGAAAGTGACGCCCACCATGCCGCCGACGTGCTGCGCGTGCGGCCGGGCGAACGCGTCGTCGTGCTCGACGGCGTGGGCGACGAACTGATGTGCACCGTCGAAGCCATCGCCAAGCACGAAGTCACCGTCCGCGTCACGCAGCGCGGCCGCATCGCGCCGCTGCCCTACCAGATCACGCTCGTGCAGGCGCTCACCAAGTCCAAGACGCTCGACACGATCATCCAGAAGGCCGTCGAACTGGGCGCCGCGCGCGTCGTCTTGCTGCAATCCGAGCGCAGCGTCAGCCAGATCGAGGAGGACGCCGCCGCGGCGAAGCTCGACCGCTGGCAGACGACGGTGATCGAGGCGGCCAAGCAATGCGGCGCGGCGTGGCTGACGCGCGTGGAGGGGCCGTTGACGCCGCAGGCGTGGCTGGCGAAGGGCGACCGGTTCGATGTGATGCTGCTCGCGTCGCTGCAATCCGACGCGAAGCATCCGCGCGTCCACATCGAGCAGTTCATCGCCGAGCGCGGCAAGCTGCCGGTCAACGTGGCGGTCTGCGTCGGCCCCGAGGGCGACTACACGCCGGCAGAACTGAACGCGTTCCGCGGCGCGGGCGCGCTGCCGATCACGCTCGGCCAGCTCGTGCTCCGCAGCGAGACCGCGTCGGCCTACTGCCTTGCCGCGCTCAACTACGAACTGCAAGCGCCGCGGAAATGAGGCCCGCGCGTTTTGCCTTGATCGGCGCAATGCTGCTGGCGACGACGTTGGCTGGCGCCGCTCTCCCGAAGATTCGCGTCGCTGACGGCGGGCGGACGTTTGTCACCGAGGCGGGCAAGCCGTTCGTGCCGATGGGCGTGAACTATTACCGGCCCGGCACGGGCTGGGCGCCGCAGCTTTGGAAACAGTTCGACGCCGAGGCGACGCGGCGGGATTTCGCCCGGCTGCGCGAGCTGGGCGCCAACTGCGTCCGCGTCTTCATCAGCTTCGGCTCCTTCTATTCGAAACCGGGCGCGCTCAATGACGAGGGGTTGAGGAAGTTCGATCAGTTCCTCGCGATGGCGGAGGAGGCGGGCCTCTACGTGCATCCGACCGGACCGGACCATTGGGAGGGCCTGCCGGACTGGGCGCGCGCCGATCCCTTCGCCAACGAGGCGCACCTGCGCGCGCTGGAGGATTTCTGGCGGCTGTTCGCGGGGCGCTACCGCGGCCGGAACGTCATCTTCGCCTACGACCTGAAGAACGAACCATCGGTCGGCTGGGACAGCGCCGAGATGCGGCCGCGCTGGAACACGTGGCTGGCGAAACGCTACGGCTCGGCTGCCGTGGCCGCGAAAGCGTGGGGTGTGGACGCAGCGACCATCAAGTGGGGCGAGGTCGCCGCGCCACCAAAGAGCGACGCGCCGGGCAGCAGGCTGTTGCTCGACTACCAACATTTCCGCGAGACACTTGCCGACGAATGGACACGCCGGCAGTCAGCGGCGATCAAGTCAGCCGACCCGCGCGCACTGGTGACCGTCGGGCTGCTTCAGTCATCGGTGCCGGCGTCGTCGGGCGGCGTGCACTACCCTGCGTTTCGGCCATCGCGGCAGGCGAAGTTCCTCGATTTTCTCGAAGTCCATTTTTATCCGAACGCCCACGGCCTCTACGACTACACGCAGCCGGAGGACGAGGCGCGCAACCTCGCCTACCTCGAAAGCGTCGTGCGCGAGGTCGCCGCGCCGGGCAAGCCGGTCGTGCTGGCGGAATTCGGCTGGTATGGCGGCGGTGCGTTGCGGCTCCGAAACGGGAAGATGTCTGCGCCAGCTACCGAAGAGCAGCAGGCGCGTTGGTGCCGGCGCGCGGTGGAGACGACGGCGGGCCTCGCGTGCGGCTGGCTGAATTGGGGCTTCTACGATCATCCGCAAGCCAGTGATTGCAGCCAGCTCACCGGGTTGCTGACCGTGGACGGCAAGCAGAAGGCGTGGGGCGCAGAGTTTCAGAAGCTGGCGGTGAAGTTCCGCGGGCAGGAGATCGCGCCGGCGGAGCTAGGCCCGCGCCCGGCGCTGGATTGGAACCGTTGCACCACGAGCGCGAAAGCCGCGCAGGAATTCCGCGAGGCGTATCTGAGCGCGTTCGAGGCAGGCAAGTGAGGAGAAGACCATGAACCGAATCACACGACGGACTTTCATCAACACCGCCGCGACGGCCGCGTGCGCGGCGCCGTGGCTGCGCGCGGAGACGAAGCCACAGCCGGCCGCCGAGCCGGTGAAGCCGGTTGACGCGCAAGGGCTGGGTTTTCCGCTGGTGGACTTCCACGTCCATCTGGACAACAGCACCATCGAGAAGGTGGCGGAGCTGTCGGCGCAGCGCCGCGTGAAGTTCGGCATCGTCGAGCACGCCGGCACGAAGGAGAACATCTATCCGACCGTGCTGAGCAACGACGAGGAACTCGGCCGCTATCTCGCCATGCTCAAAGGCAAGCCGGTCTTCCGCGGCGTGCAGGCCGAGTTCATTGACTGGATGGGCTGCTTCTCGCCGGCCGCGCTCGCCAAGCTCGACTACGTGCTCGGCGACGCGATGACGATCCGCGGCCCGAAGGGCGAGCGCATCAAGCTCTGGGAAAAAGGCGTGGAGCAGCGCGTGGACATGAGCGACAAGCAGGCGTTTATGGAACGGTTCGTGGACTGGCACGCTGAGGTCATGGCGCGCACGCCGCTGGATATCTTCGCGAACACGACGTGGCTGCCGGCGGCGTTGATGCCGGACTACGACGCGCTGTGGACCGAGGCGCGCGCACAAAAGGTGATTGACGCGGCGTTGAAATACGGCGTCGCACTGGAGATCAGCGCGAGCTACAAGCTCCCGCGGCTGCCGTTCCTGAAGCAGGCGAAGGCCGCCGGCGTGAAGTTCTCGCTCGGCTCCAACGGCCGTTATCCGAAGATGGGGTTGATTGACCACAGCATCGCGATGGCGAAGGAACTCGGCCTCAAGCGCAGCGACATGTTCACGCCCGCGCCAGACGGCAAAAAGGCCGTCCAGCGACGCAAGCTCGGCTGAGGACGCAGAACAGAAGATGCGTCAGCGCATTGAAACCTTGAGTCTGTCACCTTCCCGAAAGATGATGCCTCCCATGAATGAGATCACCCCTTCCCCTGTGTCCCGGCGCGAATTTCTCGCAAACACCGGCCGGCTCGCGGCGGTCTCCGCGCTGGCGGGCGTGGCGTTGCCGCATGTGCACGCGGCCGGCGGCGACACCATCCGCGTCGCCTTGATCGGGTGTGGCGGGCGCGGCACCGGCGCGGCCGGCAATGCGCTGGCCACCAAGAGCGGCCCGATCAAGCTGGTTGCGATGGCCGACATCTTCGAGGAGCGGCTCCAGCGCAGCCACGACGCGCTGACGAGGGCGGCCAGCAGCAGCGCGCCCGACACGACGAATGCGGCGAGCGCCGACCGCCAGATAGGCAAGTTCGACGACGCGGAGATTGATGCGCCGCCCGAACGGCGGTTCCTCGGCTTCGATGCGTATCAGAAGGCGATGGACTGCTTGAAGCCGGGCGACATCGCGATCCTGACGACGCCGGTGGCGTTCCGCTGGGTGCATTTCCAATACGCCATCGCCAAGGGCCTCAACGTCTTCATGGAGAAACCGGTGTCGGTGGACGGCCCCACGACGCGCAAGATGCTCCAGCTTGGCGAGGAGTCGGTGAAGAAAAACCTCAAGGTCGGCGTGGGCCTGATGTGCCGCCACTGCAAGGCCCGCTGGGAACTTTACGACCGCATCAAGTCCGGCCAGATCGGCGACCTCATGACGTTGCGGAGCTACCGGCTGGTGAACCCGGCCGGCGCCGTCGGCCCGCGGCCCGACGGCATCAGCGAACTGCTTTACCAGATCCAGAAATACCTCGGCTTCATGTGGGCCAGCGGCGGCGTGTTCCACGACTACGTCGCGCACAACGTGGACGAGTGCTGCTGGATGAAGGACGCGTGGCCGGTGAAGGCCCACGGCCTCGGCGGGCGATGCCATCGCGGCAACGCCATTGACCAGAACTTCGACAACTACTCCATCGAATATACTTTCGCCGACGGCACGAAGTTCTTTCTCAATTCTCGCTACACGGCCCGCTGCCACAGCGAGTTCGCCAGCTACGCCCACGGCACCAAAGGCGCCGCCGTCATCTCCACCTACATGCACACGCCGGCCAAATGCCGCATCTACAAGAGCCAGACCCTGGCCAACGACGACCTCGTGTGGGCGTTCCCGCAGCCGGAGCCGAGTCCTTATCAACTGGAATGGGACCACCTGATCGAGGCCATCCGCCAGGACAAGCCCTACAACGAGGTCAAGCGCGGCACCGAAGCGAGCCTCGTCGTTCTCATGGGCCGCATGGCCGTCCACACCGGCCAGATCGTCACCTTCGACCAGATGCTCAACCACGAGCATGAGTTCGCGCCGCAGTTGGCGCAACTCACGATGGATTCTCCCGCGCCCGTGCAGGCCGAAGCCGACGGCAGGTATCCGATGCCCGATCCGGGGTTCAAGAAGCTGGAATTTTGAAGCGTCTGTAAGCTCTGACGGAAACGAATCACGAGGAACCGAGAATGAAGAAGACAATCCTGCTCAGCATGCTTGCCATCGTTTCGGCAGCGGCGAATCTCCACGCGGCTGACAAGCGGTTCAACATCGTGTTCTGTTTCGCCGACGACTGGGGGCGCTACGCGAGCTGTCTGGCTCCGCTGGCGGGCGGGCCGTCGGCCAACGAGGTGGTCCGGACGCCGGCCATTGACCGCGTGGCGCGCGAGGGCGTGATCTTCCGCAACGCCTACGTCAACGCGCCGTCTTGCACGCCGTGCCGCAGCGCGCTGTTGTCGGGCCGCTACTTTTTCAACACCGGCCGCGCCGCCATCCTCCAGGGCGCGATATGGGACTCCTCCATCCCGGCGTATCCGTTGATGCTGAAGGAAGCGGGTTATCACATCGGCAAAAGCCACAAGGTCTGGAGTCCGGGCCGGCCCGTGGACGCGCCCTATGGTGAGCAGCAGCATGCTTACGAAAAAGCCGGACGAGATTTCTGCGACTTCTCCGAGAACGTCACGCGCCTCGTGCGCAATGGCATGACGTTCACCGACGCGAAGGAAAAGATGCTCGGCCAGGTGCGCGCCAACTTCGAGGCGTTCCTCGCGGCGCGACCGCAGGGCCAACCGTTTTGCTACTGGTTCGGGCCGACGCTCACGCACCGGATGTGGGAGAAAGGCTCCGGCAAGGCCCTCTGGGGCATCGAGCCGGATTCGCTCAAGGGCCGGCTGCCGAAGTTCCTGCCGGACGTGCACGAGGTGCGCGAGGATTTCGCCGACTACCTCGGCGAGACGCAGGCGTGGGACGCCGGCGTCGGCGTGCTGTTGAAGAAGCTGGAGGAGATCGGCGAACTGGGCCGCACGCTGGTCGTCATCAGCGGCGACCACGGCGCGCCGGGGTTCCCGCACGGCAAATGCAACCTCTACGACTTCGGAGTCGGCGTGTCGCTCATCGCGCGCTGGCCCGGCGGCAAAGGCGGCCGCGTGGTGGACGACTTCGTCAACCTGATGGATCTCGCGCCAACGTTCCTCGAAACCGGCGGCCTGAAGCCGGCCCCCGGCATGAACGGCCGCAGCATCGTCAACGTGCTCAAGAGCGACCAGTCCGGCCAGGTGGACCCGACGCGGACCTATGTCGTCACCGGCCGCGAGCGCCACGTCGCCGCGGCGCGCGAGGGCTTCATGCCCTATCCGCACCGCGCGCTGCGGGTCGCGGGCTTCCTCTACATCCACAACTTCAAGCCCGAGCGCTGGCCGATGGGCGCGCCGGGCGGCGTCACCGACACCGCAACACCGCCCGCCGAGGAGTTGGAGAAGAACACCTTCGTGGCGTTTCCCGATATGGACGCCAGCCCGACGAAGGCGTGGATCATCCAGCACCGCAACGACACCGAGTGGCAGCGGCATTACGACTACGCGTTCGGCAAGCGGCCCGCCGAGGAGCTTTACGACCTGGGCAAGGACCCGGACCAGATCCACAACGTCGCCGCCGACCCCGCCTACGCCGCGAAACGAAAAGAGATGGCCGGCCAGTTGTTGAAAATCCTCAAGGAAGCGGGCGACCCGCGCATCACCGGCGACGGCCAGACGTTCGAACGCACTCCCTTCACCGACCCGGAGCCGATTCCACCCAGGAAAGGCGGGAAGAAGAAGGGGAAGTGATCCGCACGCGGGCGCGAAGCAAACCGTGTCGCCTCTGAGCGTCAGCGGCTGCGTTGCTGCAACCGGCTCTTCAGGTCTTGCGCCTTCTGCTGCGCCTGGGCGGCGGCATTTTGCCCGTTCTTCTGCGCCTCGGCGGCGATGGCTTTCAAGTCGTTGGCGACCGTCTGGACTTCGGACTTGGTCACGCCGGAGGCGGCGAGCACAGCCTGCGCGTCGCTGATGGCGGCCTGCACTTCGGACATGGGGATGTTGGCGCTGTTCATCACCGCTTCGAGATCCTTGGCGAGCCTGGCCTTCTCGGAGGTCGTCATCTTGCCGTCGCTCATCGCCTGCGACAGGTCATTAGCGAGTTGTTGGACCAGCGCCTGATCGGGCTTGGTCGCGCCGTCAGCCATCGCCATCAGGTCGTTCTTCAACGCCTGTTTCTGCTCAGGCGTCACCTGCGAGCCTTGTTTGATGGACTGCAGGTCCGTCTTCAGCTTCTGCACGTTCTGCTGCTGCGTCTCGCTCAGCCGCGAACCGTCGCGCCGGGCCGCCGGCTGCTCGCGTTTGGTGGCCGTGTTCGGGTCCGGGACATGGCCGCCGCCGCGTCCGCCCCGGCCGCCGCGTTGGGCGTGGGCCGTCGTGGCGAGCGCGACCAGCATGATGCTTGTGCAAATCCATTGAATCGTCTTCATCGTTTGACTCCTTGAGGTTGCGATCACGCTTTTCCAGACGCCCGGGCGCGGCCGGAGGTTTCAACAATTTGCAGCGGGCTGCGGCTCAGGGTTGCTTGCGGACCAGGTAATCCTCGATTGCCAGATACTGGAGGTCGCTGCCGAAGAACATCGTCAGCGCATCGTCGGGCGAGCAGATCATCGGCTCGCCGCGGCGGTTGAGCGAGGTGTTCAGCAGCACCGGCACGCCGGTGAGCGCGTAGAACTTCCGCATCAACTCGTAGTAGCGCGGGTTCGACTTCGCGCTGACGACCTGCGGGCGCATGGTGCCGTCCACGTGGACGACCTCCGGGATGCGGTCCTTCCACGCCGGCGCGACATCGAACGTCAGCGTCATGTAGGGCGACGGGTGCTGCGACTGGAGGATCTCCGGCGCGGCCCAGTCCATGATGGAAGGGCAGAACGGCCGCCAGCGCTCGCGGTATTTGATCTGGGCGTTGATGCGGTCGGCGACGCCGGGGACGGCGGGGTTGCCGAGGATGCTGCGGTTGCCGAGCGCGCGCGGGCCGAACTCCAGCCGGCCCTGGAACCACGCGACCGGTTCGCCGCGCGCGAGCAGTTCGGCGGCCGCGTCGGTGATCGAGGCGGACCGCTCGTAGCTCACGCGGTGTTTCTCCAGCGCCGCCTTGACCTGCTCGTTGGTGAAACTCGGGCCGAGATAGGCGTGCTCCATCGGCTGGACCAGGTCGCCGAGCGTCGTCGCGGCGAGCGTGGCCGCGCCGAGGGCGGTGCCGGCGTCGCTGGCGGCGGGCTGGACGAACAGCTCGCCCACGTCCGGCTCGCGCATCAACATCTTGTTGAGCTTCACGTTGAGCGCGACGCCGCCGGCGAAGCAGAGCCGCTTGGTTTCGGCGAGCTTGTCCGCGAGGTGATGCCGCATCAACGCGAGCACGGAATCCTCCAGCGCCTTCTGCGTCGCCGCGGCGATGTGGATGTAAGGGTCGTCTATCTCGTCGCCCTCGCGCGGCTGGCCCCACATCTCGACGAGCTTGCGCGAAAAGAAGTAGCCTTTGCCTTTCGCGTCCTTGTAGCGTGGCAGGCCGACGACGTTGACGAGGCCGGTGTTGACGCGGTAATCGCCGCCGTCGCAGCGCAGGCACGGGGAGACGTCCCATTTGGACGGGTCGCCGTAGGGCGCCATGCCCATGACCTTGTATTCGCCGTCGAGCATCTCGAAGCCGAGATACTCGGTGATGGCGCCATAGACACCGCCGAGCGAGTCGGGCAGATACCATTCCTTGATCTTGTGCAAACCCTGCTCGTCGCCCCAGCCGAACCACGTCGTCGCATACTCGCCGTTGCCGTCAATGCTCATGATCGCCGCGTGCGGGTAGCCGGAGCAGTGGAACGCCGAGGAGGCGTGCGCCAGGTGATGCTCGAACGGCATGAACCGCACCGCGTGTGGGTCAATGCCGATCTTTCGCAGCATCGCGAAAAGGTTGCGGCGGTTGCGGTGATAGCGGCGGTTGCCGTAGAAGAGGGCGGCCAGCGCGCGGTCAGGCGCATACCAGTGGCGGGCGGCGTAATGCCAGCGCGCGGCCGAGCCGAACAGGGGGATCTTCGCGAACGGATAGGCCACCACCCGCACGTCGGCGGGCTTGAGGCCGGCGGACTCCAGGCATCAGCGGGCCGACAACTCCGGCTGCAAGCCCTTGGAGTGCTTGATGCGGTTGAACCGCTCTTCCTCCGCCGCCGCGACGATCTTGCCGTCTATCACCAGCGCCGCGCTCGGGTCGTGCCCCACCGCGCCGCCTAATCCTAGAATCACCATAGGCGGCGACTGTAGCGGGGCGCTGGCGAGCGCGTCAAGCGGCGCGGCTGCGGCTTCGTGAGATTCCGAGAGTTCGTAGTAGCGCGCTTCAGAGGCTGTGTGAAAAACGGTTCCGAAGCCGCCAGCTCCGTAGGAGCGTCATGTTTATAGCAGCGGTTCCCACAACGGCAGAAGCTCCGTAGGAGCGACATGTGCAGAGTCAATCGCTTCCCCGGCAGCCACATGACGCTCCTACGGAGCTTGGCGTTCTTTCGGCATCACTAGCTATAAGAATGACGCTCCTACGGAGCTAACGAATGGCCAGAGCTTTTCTTGCACAGTCTCTTCAGCGCGCGTGCGGTCTCTCGCCAAGCAGCAGGCTACGCGCGCTGAAGCGCGCTACTACAGACCAAACTGACCCACTTCGTGTGGTCACGGCGCTTGACCCACAACATCGGCTCGTTAGACTGCGCCCGACTACAGGAGATGACGTGCCGGCACTCAAAGCTGATAACTTCATGCGTTCTGCGGCGGGTTTGCTGCTGACAGGCTTGCTGTTGGGCGTGATTGCCGAAGATTGCGCCGCGCAGAGGACCGCGCCGTTCCGCGTGCAGCCGGCAGCCGATCCCGTGCTGAAACTGCTTGGCAATTCCTACACCAACTCCGTCGGCGCGGAGATGGTTTACGTCCCGGCGGGCCAATTCATGCTTGGCAGCACACCGGAGGAGCGCGCGCGGGCCAAGGCGGGCGGCGCGACGCCGGAACAACTCGACAACGAAGGCAAGCAGCCCCGGCGCGCGCAAATCCGGAACGGCTTCTGGATGGGGCGCACGGAAGTGTCGGCGGGCCAGTGGTGGCGGTTCGTCAAGGACGCCGGCTACCAGACGGACGCGGTCAGGGGATTGGCCGTCCTCGACTCGTATCCCGAAGAAACCGCCGAGGACCAGCCGGCGGCATGGATCACATGGAGCGACGCGGTGGCGTTCTGTGAATGGCTCACGAAGAAGGAGAAGCTCGCGGGCCGGCTGCCCGCGGGCCACATCGTGCGGCTGCCCACGGAGGCGGAGTGGGAATATGCGTGCCGCGGCGGCCGGCAGGGGACGATGTTCTGGTGGGGCGACGCGCCGGCTGACGGCCAGGGACGGTTGCGCTGGCGCGAGAAGGACGCCGGTTCCAAGACGACTTCCCCAGTGGATTCATTCGGCGCGCGGGGCCGGAACGGTTTCGGTCTGGCCGACATGTTGGGCAACGTCCGTGAACTCTGCCTCGATGCCTGGGACAGCGCCTGGGCACACGAAGAGATCTACACGAACTACACCGAGAGCAAGAGCCGCGTGCTGAAGGGCGGCAGTTTCAAGAGCGCCGCGTTTGACGCGCGCTGCGCCCGGCGCATGCCGTGCCTGTATTCCTACGGCGGCTCAGACATCGGCTTCCGGGTGTGCTGCGCCGTGGAACTGCCCAACGCGAAGGCTGCATTGGATAAGAGCCTGTCGCCGTAGTGAGGCATGGTGACAAATCCGAAATCCGAAACTCGAAATCCGAAATAAAACCGAAGCTCGAAGCCCGAAACAACCACACAAGGCCGGACTTCTTGTGCTGCAGCGATGGATGCTTTCGTCATTCGACTTTCGAGTTTATTTCGGATTTCGCGGTTTCGGATTTCGAATTTCGAGAAAAACTCTGCCCGGCAACAAACAATGCGTGTTCACCCATACGCCGCCGCCTCCAGCAGCGTCCCGTCCGGGTCGAGGAAGTAGCACAGCCGCTTGCGGCCCATCGTCGAGACCGCGAACGGCACAACCACCGGCTCGCTCACCAACTCCACGCCCGCTGCATGCAGCCGCGCCACGAGCGCGTCGAGGTCGCGCACGGTGAACGCCACGTGCCGCAGGCCGCGCGTGTTCGGCGCGCTGGCCGCCGGCAGCGCCTCGCCGGCGGGCGAGAGGTATTGCAGCAGCTCGATCCGGGCCGAGCCGTCGTCGCCTTCGAGGAACACGCACCGCGCCCGCGCGCCCCGCAGGCCGGTGACCGTCTCGACCCATTCACCTTCCAGCGCCACCTCGAACCCGCGCCGCAGGCCGAGCAGTTCGGAGTAGAACCGGATGGACCGCTCCAGGTCGCCGACGACGATGTTGACGTGGTCAATGCGGGGCATGAGAGCGGGAGACAACATTGAGAACCTGACATCTTGTTCTAGCGACGAGGGCTGAGAGGTATTTTTGGCGTTTCGGATACATGTCCGAGCCGGAAAGACGACTCAGCCGGCTCCTCTACTGGTGGACGTTTGCGCGCCCTCTCAACGTAAAACTTTAGATCATCAAAACCGGGGCGGTCACCGATATACTTGTCGAAAAGAGATGCATCCTGAGGGCGCGCAATCTCGGCCAAACTGAACACCGACAAGAACCGCCGCTTATCAGTGTTGCCAGTCTGGGCCGACTCGCTTGCGGATTCACCAACGCTGGCAAGAAACGCTGCCATGAGTTCCGGCATTGCCTCAGCGCGTTTGTTCCTGATCAGAGAGTTGTATGCTTCTTCGGCATCTTTGCTCTTTAACCGGGGGTCGCGCCGCACAGCATCTCTGAGAATCTGAAACCAATAATACTCTTCCGGCTGGCCACGCAAAGCGATCTGTGCGTGCTCCGGCCAAGAGCGGGTTGGCAGCATGTCTCCACCGTCTTCCCCGTATTCTCCTGTGCGCTTCCAAAGCAATTCAAGGTAGTAATACCAGAGACGCTTTTCTTTGAACGCGTTCTGCAGAAGAGACATCAATAACGGGCGATCCCCACATCTATACGGTCTCCATTCTTTCTCGTGTTTCTGGTATTCAGGATCTGTTCTGCACGCGTATTTTCGCAGAGCTACGATTTCCGGTTCGCGTTCTACCCACTCGCAACAAATTCGAGCCATCAGCCGCTGTTGCCAAGTTAGCGAGTCATCCTCTGCGGCCTTCTGCAACGCCAGCTGGTTCGCTTTCCCCTCGGTGAGGATGGCCGCGCGGGCTCGGATGTAGTCTTGGCCAGAAGCAGAGGCGGCCTGTTGCAGCCGTTGCCGAAGCATGGTCGAATCCATCGCGCCCGCTGTGAGCGGCAGCCATAGACAAATCGCAAGCAGCTTTTTCATTTTGTTGTCCCTCTCATACCACGCGCCCAAGTTTCACGGGGCACCTTTTTGTCACGAACTCGCCATGATTTTGCGGGACTCGTCGAGGAAGATGCCGCTGAGGTTCATGGAGAGCTGCTGCGGGTTGGTGGAGCGGGCGAGCGCCTCCTGCTCGGTGATCTGGCCGTTCTTGACGAGCTTGTAGAGCGCCTGGTTGAAGGTCTGCATGCTGTCGTCGCCGCCGCTCTCGATGGCGGAAGCGAGTCTCTCGAGCTGGCCGTCCTCGAAAAGTTTCCGGACGGTGCCGTTGGCGCGGAGGATCTCGACGGCGGGCAGGACGCCGCCCCGGCGCGCGGCGACGAGGCGCTGGCAGAGGATGGCGTTGAGGGTGACGCCGAGCTGCCGGCGGACGGTCTCGCGTTCGCGCGAGGGGAAGAAGTCGAGGATGCGGTCCACGGCCTGCGGGGCGCTGTTGGCGTGGAGGGTGGTGAGCACGACGTGTCCGGTGTCGGCGGCGTTGAGGCCGGCCATGAAGCTGGCCGCGTCGCGCATCTCGCCGATCATGATGACATCGGGGTCCTGGCGGATGATGTGGCGCAGGGCGGCCTCGAAGCTGGCGGTGTCGAGGCCGATCTCGCGCTGTTCGATGACGGATTGTTTGTCCTCGAAGAGATACTCGATGGGGTCTTCGAGGGTGATGATGTGTTTGCGGGCGGTCTGGTTGATGTGCTCGACGAGGGCGGCCAGCGTGGTGGACTTGCCGCTGCCGGCCGCGCCGGCCAGCAGGACGATGCCGCTGCGGGCGGCGGCGATGGCCTTCAGCGTGCCGGCGGGCAGGCCGAGTTCCTCGAAGGTCGGGATGCGGGTCTTGACGTGGCGCATCGCGAGGGCGAGCGCGCCGCGCTGGTGGAAGATGTTGACGCGGAACCGGCCGATGTCCCCGGCGTGCCAGGAGAAGTCGGCCTCGTGGTCGCGTTCGAAGCGTTCGCGGGAGTGGGCGGGGAGGATTTCGCCGACGAGCTGCCGGAGCTGGTCTTCGGTGAAAACGGGCGTTTCAACCGCCCGCAGCTCGCGCGCGATGCGCAGAAGAGGGGGACTGCCCGCTTTCAGGTGAATGTCCGACGCGCCATGTTCGACTGCCGCTTGCAGCAGGCGCCGGAATTGTTCCATGCGGCCACCCGCCGTCAGACCCGCGCGCTGATGAGGGCCGCCAGCGGTTGCGGGATGATCCACCGGGAGAGTTTGCTGGCGCGCTGGATGTGGCCAAAGGCGCTCTCGTCGAGGTCGAGGAAGAGGAGGCTGACGGTGTGGTGGGAAAGCTTGGGGGAAGGCTCGCAATCAACGACGACGCCGCTGCACTGGATGCGGCGCGGCTTGGCGCCGGGTAGGGCCGGCAGCTCGAACTCGACCGACATCTCGGCCATCAGTTCGATGGGCCGGTCGCTGCGGAAAACGAGGCCGCGGGATGAAAGCTGGAACTGCGTGACGGTGTGGGGCGCGGGGGGCCTGACCCAGGCGGCGGCGACGGTATCGAAAATCCCTGAACGGTCAATCTTTGCAGCTTTCATAGTTTGTTCCCTTATTCTTTCGCGCCCGGCAGTCGAATCACGGAGCCACACGGGCCTTAAATATTGCGCGAACGTAACATTGGCCCCCAGGCGTGTCAAACGGCCCACGTGAAATTTTTCACCCATTTTTTGCCGGCTAGAACACATAGATCCCGTCCACCGACACGGTCACCTGCGTGTGATCGCCGTCGCGGAACGCCCCGCCCTCCGGCCGCGCGCGCATCGCCGGGTCACTGGCGCGGTCCCAGCGCACCTCCAACCGCGGCGTGAAATTGCGCCACACGCGATCGAGCCAGACGGCCCACGTCACCGCCTGGTAGTCCACGCCGTCAAGCGACGAGAAGCCGGTAGTCGGCGGCGGCTGCGGGCCAATGAGCGTGCGCAGGCCGTTCGCGCCATCGGTGCGCGCGCCGTCGCTGTCGCTGAAGTATTCGAAGCGCAGCGCCATCGCCACGATGGGCGTCCACTGGTAGCGCGCCATGACCGACGCGCCCCACCACTCGAAGCCGCCGCCGTGACGGAAGCCGCCGCTGTCCATCACGCCGTCCTCGTGGCCGTAGAGGCCGTTGAGCGTCAGCGTCAGGTTCTCCATCGGCGGCTGCCACGTGAGCACATCGTCCACGATCCAGCGGTAATCGCTGTTGTTCGACGGCCGCTCGGGGCCGCCGATGACGGTGACGGCGTTCTTGAGCTTGCCGTCGAACAACGTCAGCCCGGCGCGGCCGAGGAACGTCTTGCCGCTGTTGTTGTCCTGCACGGCGTCCCAGCCGTTGACGATGCCGAGTTGCGTGTCGAGGACGTCGTTCCAGCGATAGCTCAACAGCGCGCCGGTGAGCGAGAACGGCTCGCCGAAGCTGAAGATGTAGCTGCGGCTGTAGAGCCAGTTTGCCGGCGCGTCAATCGCCTCCGCGCCCGCAGGTGAGACGAACTTGCCGAACTTCACGTCCAGCCCGTTGCCTACCGGCAGGCGGAACGCGACGTAAGCCTGCTCCAGGTCCACCGCCTGGCCGTCGTCGCCGCGCCGCCGCGCCAGTTCGTTGGCGTCGTCTGAGAAAAGGCCGAACGAGTGGATGCGCTCCGCGTCGCGCCCGGCCAGCACGTCCACGCGGTAGCCGGCGGCGAACTCGGCCTCGTCCAGCGGCCGCTCCAGCGTCACCTTCACCTGGTCTATGCCGAAGCTCGTCCCGCTGTTGTTGAACTGCCGTCCGCCGGCCTGTCCGGGGCTGCCGTGGTGATCGAAGGTGTATTGGAAGGAGCTTTGGACGTGCCCGCTGATGGTGGTCTCGCCGAGAAACTGGAGCGTCTTCGGCGCGATCTTCTCGGCGGCGGTGACCGCGGCAGCCGCTGCCAACAACAGGATGATGGAGCATCGCGTGCGCATTGGACCCTCGACGGGTTTTCATCCTTGCACGAAACCGGCGCGGCGGCAATAACTCAGCACACAATGAGCACCGCATCACCGACCTGAATGACGCCCGCGCCCCGTTTCGTCCTCATCCTCGTCTTCGTCCTCGGCCATTGTTCCGCGCTGATTGCCGCCGGACCGTCCATCGCCGAAACGGCCGCCGTGGTTCTCCGCTCCGACACCGGCGAGTGGCTCTACACAAAGTCGGCCGACAAGGCGATGTATCCGGCCAGCACGACGAAGATCCTCACCACGCTCGTCGCCATCGAATCCGGCAACCTCGACCGCACCGTCACCGTCGCCGCTTCGGACACGAAGGCAGAGCCGTCGAAGGTGAGCCTGCGCGCCGGCCAGCGCGTGCCGCTGCGCGCGCTGCTCTACGCCGCGATGCTCCGCTCGGCCAACGACGCCTCGTTGACGATCGCCCGCGCCGTCGGCGGCTCGGTGGCGGAGTTCGCCGCGCTGATGAACGCCCGCGCCCGGAGGGCCGGCGCGACGCAGACGCGGTTTGTGAACCCGCACGGGCTGCACGACCCGCGGCACGTGACCACCGCGCGCGACCTGGCGCTCATCACGCGCGCGGCGATGGCCAACCCGACGTTCCGGCAGATCACGGGAACGAAAGTCTATTCGTGGCGCTACACGCCGGCGCAGACGTTGGAGAACCACAACAAGATGCTGAAGACCTATACGGGCTGCATCGGCGGCAAGACCGGCTATGTGAAAGCGTCGGGCAAGACGTTGGTGGTGGTGGCGCGGCGCGGCGGCGTGGAGTTGATCGCGGTGCTGCTGGACGGCCACGGCGAGCAGTTCTGGAAGGACGCCGCGGCTCTCTTGGACTATGGTTTCCGCGTCGCGCGGTGAGCCGTGGCGAAAAGGCTTCACCGGCGCCGGATTTTCTGTTACAGCACCGCCAACAAAAGGCCCGTCATGAAACCCACGCTATCGCATCGGCTGTTCGCGGCAGGATTGTTGCTGGCCGCCGCCCTCGTTGCCGCGCCGGCGTTCTGCCGCGCGCAGGACATGGAGTCGAAAATCCAGCGCGGGTTTGCCAACATGATGGGCGGCATCGTGGAAATCCCGGGTTGCGTGAGCGACGTGACGCGCAAGAAAGGGCCGCTGATGGGTTTCTCGGTCGGCCTGCTGAAAGGCTTCGGCATGGTGCCGGTGCGCACGGCGGTGGGCCTGTTCGAGTTTTTCACCTTCTTCGTGCCGGTGCCGGCCAACTACGATCCCGTGCTGAAGCCACCGACGGCGTTCAACTACTGGGACGAGGAGTAGGCAGCCGTCCGCCCCGCGCGCGCCGCTGGAAACACCCGTCATGCGCAAGATCATCGGCCTCAAAGCGCTCATCGGCTGTGGCGTGGCGGTGGTCATCCAGTTGACCATCGTCGTCATCCTTCACGATTCCTTGCGGGAACAGATCGAAGCCGACCGCTGGGAGAACCATGCCTACGAGGTTGCCGGCCGGTTGCAGGCCCTCCTGCTCCACCTGACCGAAGCCGAGACGAGCCGGCGTGGTTACATCCTCGCCGGCGACGCGCAACACCTGGCGCCATTTTCTCCCGCCGTGGAAAGCATTGCCCATGACCTTGCCAGGCTGCGCGAGATGACAGCAGACGACCCCGCCCAGCAGAAGCTGTTGCGGGCCGTCGAGCCGGCCATCGGCCAGAAACTCGACCTTCTGAAGGAATCCATCGCGCTTCAACAAGCCGGCCGCAGTGACGCAACCACACAGGCGGCGTTGACCGACCGCGGCAAAGCCGTCATGGACCAGATCCGCCAGGCAATTGCAACGATGACCGGCAAGGCGGAACGCACGCTGGCCCGCCGCGTGCGCAGCAAGGAGGAGGGCGAAAGCCGGACGTTCATCCTCATCCTCTGCGGCCTGGCTTCCAGCGTGGTGTTGTTTTCCATCGCCTTCTTCTTCCTGTGGCACGAGAACACCGTGCGCGCGCGGGCGCAGGACGGCCTGACGCGCGCCAACCTCAAGCTGGGCGGGAAGCTGATGGAACTCGAGCGGCTGCACTGGCTGATCAGCAAGGTGGAGGACGTGCTGCCGATCTGCATGGGATGCGGCAAGGTCAAGACCTCGGCGACAAGCTGGAAGGACATCGCCCAGTATCTCAAGGACAACAAGCTGCTGTTGAGCCACGGCTACTGCCCGGAGTGCCTCCCGAAGGTGAAGGCGCAGTTCGAACTGGAAACGGGCGAGCCGCCCGCCCCCGGCGCAAAATGATTGCCGCCAACGCCGGAACGCGCTAGCCTGCGCGCCAACAAAGGAACAACCATGAAGACACAATCGTTTGGACGCTGGTTGATGATCGGAGGCGCGCTCGCCGCGCTGGTGCTCGCGCTGCCGCCGCAGACCGCGGCGCAGGACATGGGCGCGAAGTTCACCCGCGGCCTCGCCAATACGACGACCGGCATCCTGGAAATCCCCGGTTGCGTCAAGGACATGACCCAGAAGCACGGGCCGTGGATGGGCTACACCGTCGGCTTTCTCAAAGGGATCGTCATGGTGCCCGTGCGCACCATCGTCGGCGTCTATGAGGCGGCGACCTTCTACATCCCGGCCCCGGCGCACTACGACCGCGTGCTCGTGCCGGAGACGCCGCTGCATTACTTCGCCGAACAGTGGCCGGACCGACAGGAGGCCGCGCCCGTCGTGCCGCCGCCCCCGCCGCAAATGCCGCCGTCGCCGATCGGCCCCGCGCCCGTGCCGCCGCCACCGCGTTGAGAATGAGAAGCGAGACAGGCGTCCCGCCTGATCCTCAACCGGTTCCCACGGCAAGATCCTCAAGCCTGACCCGCTTGACGCCGGCCGCCTTCATCTCCGCGATAGCGCGCTCACTGTCGCCGGGCCGGACCTCCACGCCGCGGATGGCGTCGGTGAGGACGGAGGTTTCAAAACCGGCTTGGGCGGCGTCGAGCGCCGTGAACTTCACGCAGTAGTCGGTCGCCAGGCCGCCGATGAAAAGCCGGCGGATGCCGCGCTCCACCAGCGGTTGCTCCAGGCCCGGTTCGCCGAAGAACGAATACGACTCCACCTCCGGGCTTTCAGCCTTGGAGATGATGATGGTGTCCGACGGCAGCTTCAGCGCGGGATGAAACGCCGCGCCGGGCGTGCCGCGGACGCAGTGGACGGGCCACGGGCCACCCTGCGCGCGGAACGAGCAATGGTCGGGCGGATGCCAGTCGCGCGTGGCGATGATGGCGGCGCCCGCGCGGGCGAACAGCGCGGCGCAGCGGTTGAGCGGCTCGACGACAGCGTCGCCGTCGCGCACGGCCAGCGCGCCGCCGGGGCAGAAGTCGCGTTGCACGTCCACGACGATCAACGCGCAGGTGTTGTCGAGAGGCGGCTTCACGTTCCGGCCAGCGCATCGGTCCTGGCAGCCAGGATGAAGTCGTTGCGGTGGAGGCCGCGGATCTTGTGGGTCCACCACGTGACGGTGACGCGGCCCCACTCGGTGAGCAGCGCGGGATGATGGCCCTCGGCCTCGGCCAGCGCGCCGACCTTGTTGGTGAAGGCGAGCGCCGAGGCGAAGTTGTCGAACACGAAGACGCGTTCGAGCCGCGGGATGCCGTCGCGCTCGATGAGCTGCCAGTCGGGGATTTGTGGTTTGAGTTCGGCCACCTCGGCGCCGGTGACGCGGGGCGCGTCGCGGCGGCAGGCGGTGCATCGCATCTGGTTCAGGTTTTCCATGGTGTCCTCGCGCCGGAATCTAGCCCACGCGACGCATCCGGCCAACCGGCCGCGCGGCCCGGCACGCTGCGGGTTTGCGAAACAGGGCGGCGTGGGCCAAGTTAGGCAGCGCGGAAGAGCTTGGAGGAGCATAGGCCGGAATCCTGGTTGCTGCGGACAGCATGGAAACGAAACCATTGAGAATCTTGCTCGTCGAGGACGATCACAGCGCGGCGCGATTGATGGAAGAGTTCCTCAGGGACGCCATGTGGACGGCCTATGAGTTGACGTGCGCCAACCGGCTCGCGTCGGCGTTGGAGGCGCTGGAGGCGGGCGGCGTGGACCTAGTGCTGCTGGACCTCGTCCTGCCCGACAGCCAGGGGTTCGACACGTTCAGCCGCGTGCGCGCGGCCGCGCCGCAGGTGGCGTTGATCGTGCTCAGCGGCACGGACGATGAGGCGCTCGCTTTGAGGATGGTGCAGTCCGGCGCGCAGGACTACCTGGTCAAGGGCCGCGTGGACGTGCAGGGGCTGGTGCGCGCGATGCGTTACGCGTGGGAACGGCAGCAAGCCGAACTGGCGCTGGCGCGCGAGCGGCAGTTGCTGCGGACGCTGATTGACAACCTGCCCGATTACATCTTCGTGAAAGACCCGGCGAGCCGGTTCGTGCTCAACAACGCCGCGCACCTGCGCGTGCTGCGGGCCGCCGCGCAGGAGGAGGTGCTCGGCAAGAGCGACTTCGACATCTTCCCGCGCGAGCTGGCCGACGGCTACTTCGCCGACGAACAGGCGGTGATGGATTCCGGAAAGCCGCTGGTCAACCGCGAAGAGGTCGGCATGGACCCGGCCGGCAAACACCGGCATCTGCTGACCACCAAGGTGCCGTTGCGCGACCCCGCCGGCCACGGGAGCGGCCTGGTCGGCATCAGCCGCGACATCACCGATCTGAAGGAGGCTGAGGAGAAGCTCCGCGCCCACGCCGCGGAGATCCAGCGCGACCTGCAGATCGCGCGCGAGTTCCAGGAGGCGCTCATGCCGCGCGACTACCCGCAGGTGCCGGCCAATCCCGCCGCCGGTTCGCTGCAGCTCGGCTTCCACCACTTCTACCAGCCGGCGCTCTCGGTGGGCGGCGATTTCTTCGACATCGTCAAGCTGGGCGACCACCGCGCCGGCGTGTTCGTCGCCGACGTCATGGGCCACGGCGCCCACTCGGCGCTGGTGACCGCCATCCTGCGGGCGCTCTGGCAGGACCTCGTCCACCAGGCGGACGACCCGGGCCACTTCCTGACGCTCATCAACCAGCATTTCGCCGCGGTCCTCGCGCGCACCAACGAGTTCATCTTCGCCTCCGCGTTCTACCTGGTCCTCGACACGCGCCGGGCGCAGGCCGTCTTCGCGTCCGCCGGCCACCCGCCGCCGTTGCTGGCCAGCCGCGCCACGCGCCGCATCGAGCCGCTGCTGCGGCCCGAGGACAACAAGCCGGCGCTCGGCCTGATGAACAACACGCGCTACAACAGCTTCACCCGCCCGGTCGCGGCCGACGACCTGTTCCTGCTCTACACCGACGGCATCGTCGAGGCGCCCAACGCCGCGGCGGAAGAGTTCGGCCACAAGCGGCTGCGCGGGGCGATCGAGCGGAGCCTCGATCTGCCGCTGGAGGAGTTGACCCACGCGGTCTTGCGCGCGATCAACGAGTTCATCGGCCCCGTCCCGCTCCCCGACGACATCTGCCTCGTCGCCACCGAAGTGGCCGCCGTCGGCGCCACGCGGGCCAAACGGCCGGTGGCCGTCGTGCCTGTCAGCGAGCGCTAACGCCCGGCCTGCGTGCCGCGTCGTGGTTGGCAATCCGCGCCCCATCCTGTATAGATTCCCCGCCGCTGAACCGACAATCACATCACTAACCGGAAACCGACCCTCATGAAACACACGCTGACACTCTGCGCCGGACTTGCCATCGCCGGACTCATTTCCGCCGCCGCGCCCGCGGACGCCGCCAACGCGCCCAAGCGGAGAATCCTTTTCTTCTCCAAATCATCCGGCTTCGAGCACTCCTGCATCAAGGTCAAGGACGGCCAGCCCAGCCACGTGGATGGCGTGCTGAAGGAACTCGGCGCGAAGAACAACATCGAGTTCACCTGCACCAAGGACGGCACCGTGTTCACGCCCGAGGGTCTCGCGAAGTTCGACGCCGTGTTCCTCTACACCACCGGCGACCTCACCCAGTCCGGCAACGACAAGCAGCCGCCCATGCCCGCCGAAGGCAAGGAGACGCTGCTCAAATACATCAAAAGCGGCAAAGGCTTCCTCGGCAGCCACTGCGCCACCGACACGTTCCACTCCAAGGGCGGCCAGGTGGACCCCTACATTGAGATGATCGGCGGCGAGTTCATCTCCCACGGCGCGCAGCAGAAAGCGAAGATGACCTGCGCCGACCCGAAGTTCCCCGGCTGCGGCGAATGCAACGCTGGTTTCGAACTGCACGAGGAATGGTATTCGCTGAAGAACATCGCCCGCGACATGCGCGTGATCCTGATCAACGAAACGACGGGCATGAAAGGCTGGATGTATGAGCGACCCGCCTATCCGGCCACGTGGGCCAAGAAATATGGGAAGGGCCGTGTGTTCTACACCTCGATGGGCCACCGCGAAGACGTGTGGACCAACCCCATTTTCCAAGCCATCCTCCTCGGCGGCATCCGCGTCGCCTGCGGCGACGCCAAAGCCGACCTCACCCCCAACGTGGAGAAGGTCACGCCCGAAGCCTGGACGACGCCCACCGCGCCGCCTCCGCAGCCGAAGAAGAAGTAGGCCCACCAAGGCTCAACCCGAAATCCGAAGTTCGAAACTCGAAACGGCGGCAAAAGGGTAAATGCTTTTGTGCTTTCCCCAGCCCGCGGCTTTCGTCATTCGAATCTCGAGTTTCTTTCGGATTTCGAGTTTCGACTTTCGGATTTCCGTTTCAGATCCTCAGAAACACCTTCTGCCGATACAGCCACCAGCAGATCATCCACAGCACCAGCAGCACACCCGACCGTTCCCAGATCGGCCCGCAGGTTCCGCCGAACAGCTCCGGCCCGATGTGGGCCTTGAGGAAAGTAGAAACCCATCCCGGCCAGAGTTGCGCCATCAGGTAGATCGCGATGGAGTTCATGCCCACCACCACCAGCGGGAAACTCCATCGCCGCCAGCCGGCGACATCAATCACCGCGTAGAACGCCGCCAGCAGCCACAACGTCCAGCCGGCGCTCCACAGCGCAAACGACGGCGTCCAGATCCGCTTCACCATCGGGCAGATGGTGCAGCCAGCCGCCAGCCCCAGCGCCAGGCACGCCGCGCCGGCCAGCGCGAGCCAGCGGAGCCGCCGGCCACTCGCCGTCTCCTGCCGCAACATCTCCCCCGCCATCAGGCCGAGGATCATGTTTGCCATCTCCGGCACGAAGTTCAGCGTCTGGTAGCCGCCCTTGTTGACATCGAACGGTTTCGCCTGCGGCAGCAGATTGAGGAACCATCGGTCAAAGTCCGCGGCGAGGTTCGTGTTCTTATTCCAGTGCGCCCAGAAGCCCGGAAGGACTTCACCGCCTTTGGCGCTCACCTTTGAGTAATCGAAATCCGGCGGCGGCACCGGATACAGCGCGAACGCCAGCCAGTAACCCGCGAGGATCGCCGCGATCGCCGCGAGTTGCACGCGCCAGCCGCGCCCGATGAGCAGGAACACAAACGCATAGCCCAGCCCGATCTGCGCGAGCACGTTGGTGAAGACGTAGGCGCGCTCGCGCTGCGCGTAGAGCATCAGGCCGAGCAACACCAGCACCACCGCGCGCACCAATGCGTGCCGGAATTGCCGCCCGAACGACTGGCCCTCCGCCGCGCGCCGCGCAAACGAGAACGGCATCGCCACGCCCACGATGAACATGAACGCCGGCTGGATCAGGTCCCACGCCGCGCAGCCGATCCACTCCACATGCTGCAACTGCGGCGCGATGCCCGCCCAGACCGAGTCCGGCATCTTCTTCGCGACCGCAACGATGCCCAGCCCGCTGGAGGCCATCGCGAGCATCGTGAAGCCGCGGAACGCATCGAGCGACATCAGCCGTGGAGTTTTGGAGGGGACGGCAGGAGAGGTCATGGCGTGCTGCTTCTACGGGACGCGCCGGGGCGGCTCAAGTGAAATGTGACGGCGGGCGGCTG
>JACRKA010000058.1 GCA_016219905.1 Verrucomicrobiota bacterium | reverse complement strand
CTCGACCATAGCAGGGCCGCCCTTAACAGAGCCGCGAACCAAGCCAACTCCGCCGATGCAGAACCGGCTCGTCCTTGGTGTCGTGTCAGCCTGAATAATCATACTATACAGTGTGGTGCGAGGAGACGCCTAACATTTAGATTGAGCCTCTGATTTGTCGCATAACACGGGAGGCATGGCGGCACGTTAGAGCTTGCTTTTCGCCTTGTCCACAGCATTTTACGCGGCTGTAACGCTCTCATATTAGACCTGCAAAGGCGAACAGAGCATCGAATATGGCCGGCACTTTCATACCGAATCCAAAGGCACGCCTCCGTGAGCAGGTGACGGAAGTGGCGCGCTTCAAGCGGCTGTCACCACGCACGGAGGAGGCCTACTGGCTCTGGATACGGCGGTTCATCCTGTATCACGGCAAGCGGCATCCGCGTGAGATGGGGACTGCTGAAGTCACTGCCTTCCTGTCGTATCTGGCGATAGCCGAACGGGCGGCCGTGAGCATGCAGAAGCAGACGGCTTGGCTGGTTGAGAGTTGATGGCGTGTTGACCAAATCCCTCGACAACACAAACCGGCTAAAGCCGGGACTCCAAACCCTGACGGACGCGCCAGCAATGTGGCCGGGGTTCGGAGTCCCGGCTTTAGCCGGCAACAGGTTTTCCACTGCGGTGACACGCCCTTCGGGATGAGGGAATTGGCCGGCACTGCGGCTTGCGCCGACGTTGACATGCCGGTGGCCGGCGTTTATACCGCACGCGAACTTCAAAGCAAAGGAGACACTCATGCGCCGCCTGACCGTCATCGCCACACCACTGCTGCTCGCTGCCACAGTCATCGCCGCCGAATTGCCCAACCCGATCATCCCCGACGCAGG
This sequence comes from Verrucomicrobiota bacterium, assembly GCA_016219905.1. Lineage (GTDB taxonomy): Bacteria > Verrucomicrobiota > Verrucomicrobiia > CAIQCK01 > CAIQCK01 > JACRKA01. The sequence goes on along the minus strand of JACRKA010000058.1, from coordinate 5,475 downwards.
AGATACGAACCCGCCGCGCCGCACGCTCGGGCGCGTGTTCCAGAAACTCAAGGCAGGCGAGGAGGTCGGCATCGCTTACTTCGGCGGCAGCATCACCGCCGCGGCGGGCTGGCGGGTGAAGACGTTCAAATGGTTCAAGGACACCTTCCCGAAAGCGACGGTGCGGGAGATCAACGCGGCCATCGGCGGCACGGGCAGCGACCTCGGCGCGTTCCGCTGCGGCGCGGAGGTGATCGCGCATCGGCCTGACCTCGTGTTCGTCGAGTTCAACATCAACGACGGCAGCCCGACCAACGACTTCCGCAAGGCGACGATGGAGGGCATCGTGCGCCAGCTCTGGTCGTCGCCGACTAAGCCGGAGATCGTGTTTGTCTATACCACCAGCCGCGACCTGAACTGCAAGCGCGACAGCCATCCAGCCGTCGCGAAGCACTACAACATCCCGGACATTGATCTCCAACCGCCGCTGGTCGAGGCGCTCAAGCGTCCTGACCTGCCAAAGCCGACCGAGAAGCAGCTTGCCGACCCGAAGCTGAACTGGAAAGCGGTGGGCCAGGTGTTCATGGGCGACTCGGTGCATCCGAACGATCTCGGCCACACGATCTACTGCGACACGATCGTGGCGTATCTGAAGACGCAGATTGACGCGAAGCCCTTGCCGGCGCCGAAGCTGCCAAAGCCGCTGGTGAGCGGTGAATTCGGCACGGCAAAGCTGGTCGCGCCGGGCGCGGCGAAATTGGAGGGCGACTGGGAGGTGCTGCCGGCCAACGAGAAGAGCGGCTTCGTGAACCGCTACAAGGGCGGCGTCATCAACGCGCGGAAGGCGGGCGATGCGCTGGCGTTCGAGTTCGAGGGCACGGCGGCCGGCCTGTTCCTCAACGTGCAGAAAGACGGCGGCAAGTTTGAGTGGACGATTGACGACGGCAAGGACGAGCCGGCCGACGCGAACCACGGCGGGCCGAAAGGCAGGAAGCACGGCAAGGTGGACACCGCGCCGGGCCGGTATTACCCGCGCTACAACTACGCGACGCTCGCGTGCGGCCTCGCGCCGGGCAAACACACGCTGAAGATCAAGGTGCTGGAGGAGCGCGACGCGACCAGCACGGGTAATCGCTTGCTCATCGGCTATTTCATGGTGGCCGGAGCGCGATAGTGTGCGCGGCGAGGAAACGGACTTGGAAGTCCGTTCTACGTCGCCACGCGCACGCCAATGCGTAGAACGGACTTCCAAGTCCGTTGAGTGTTAGTATCACGCAATGACACGACTTCTCACACCCGCCGCGCTCGCGTGGATCCTCTACGACCTCGGCGGGACGATCTACGCCATCGTCGTGACGAGCCGCTACGGGATGTTCTGGGTGAAGGAACGCGGCGGCTCCGACCTGGCGTTCATGATCGCGATGTCGTGTGCGGTGGCGTTGTCGGCCATCGCACAGTTACTGCTCTCACCCGTCAGCGACGCGACGGGAAAACGGCGTGTGTTCGTCGGCGGATTCACACTGCTGGGGGCGGCGGCGCTGGCGTGGATGCCGCAGGCCGGTTCGTTGGAGGCCGGGCTGGCGTGGCTGGCGCTGGCCAACCTCGGCGCGGCGAGCGCGGCGGTGTTTTACCACGTGATGCTTGCCGACGTGGCGGAAGAAGGCTGGCGCGAGAAGCTCAGCGGGCTGGCCATCGGGCTGGGCTATCTCGGCACGCCGTTGGGGTTGTTGATGGGCGCGTGGTTTGTCAGCGAGGGCAACTACGGCCCCGTGTTCCTGCCGACGGCAGCCGCGTTCTTCGGGCTGGCCGTGCCGCTGTTGGTCTTCGCGCGGGAGAAGCCGCCGGCCAAGGTCGTCCCCGTCGGCCGGGCGCTGCGCGAGTCGCTGGCGAGCCTGCGCGCAACGTCGCACGACGTTTGGCGCAACCGGCGGCTGCGCTTGTTCCTCATCGCCTACTTCCTCGCGCAGGATGCGCAGTGCACGGTGACTTACACGATGGCGTTGTATGCGCGGGACGTGGTGGGGTTGACCGAGACGGTGCGGCAGTTCGGGCCGCTGAAGCTCGACAACGTGTCGCTCATCATCCTCGTGTCGGCGCTCGCGGCGGTGGGGGCGGGCGTGGCGTGGGGCTGGATCGCGGCGCGCATCGGCAACGCGCGCGCGGCCATCGCGATTGTCGGCGTATGGCTGGTGGCGCTGGCGCTCGCGGCGGTGACGCCGTGGCAATGGTTGTTCTGGGTGGCGGGCTGCCTGATGGGCGCGGGCTACGCCGGGCTGTGGACGGTGGGCCGGACGTATCTGTTGGAGTTGTGCCCCGCTCAGGAGCGGACGCAGGTGTTCGCGATCTTCGGCCTCGCCGGAAAAGTCTCCGCAGTCGCCGGACCGCTGCTCTGGATCGGCGCGGTGTGGGCGGCCTCGGCGCTGGGGCCGGCGAAGTATCGCGTCGGCCTGCTGGCGCTGATCGCGTTGATGGCCGGCGCGCTGGCGCTGCTACGGCGGCTGCGGGCGATGCCGTCGTGACGGGCCGCGAAACCGTGTGTTGACAAACCGCCCCCTGTCGTGACAAGTGGCTGTCTGTGAAAACGCACGCCTGTCGCCGGCCCGACCCTGCCTCGCCGCTGTTCGCGGCGGTTCGCGGGGCCTTTGCCGATGACAGCCAGATCTGCCGGTGACCTGCGATGCCTGCTTCCATCCGCCTCGAAGTCGAATCACCCAAGGGCCGGCAAACCATCGTGGTGCCGCACGGCCAGCGCCACCGGAAGCTGACCGAGCTGCTGCGTAAGAAGGACCTGCCGCTCAACACCCGCTGCGGCCAGCGCGGCCTTTGCGACGGGTGCATGGTCGAGCTGATCGCCGGCACGCTTGTCCACTCAGGCAGCGGCACGCAGGTCAGCGCCGCGGACAAGCCCGTGCCGCTCCACGGCTGTGAACACCGGCTCGGCGAAGGCGGCGCGTGCATCCGCATCCCGCCGCGCTCGCTGCTGGCCTACGAGCCGCAGGTCGTCAGCGAGTTCCGCATCAACGTCCCGCGCGCGCACGACCCGCTCTGGCAGCGGCTGGAGGTCGCCCGCGAGGAAATTCCCGCGGGCAAGGCGCTCGCCGACGAGATCTGCCACGTCATCGCGCGGCGCTACGACCGGCGGCGGCCCGTGCGGCTCGACCTCCACGCCTCCGAGCAAGTCCGGCAGTTTGCGCAGTCGGCGAAATTTTTCGTCACCATCGAGTGCCGCGGCGACCAGTGGCTCATCACAGAAGTCGCAGGCGATCCGAAGCCGCCGGGGCTGGGCGTGGCGGTGGATGTCGGCACCACCACCGTCGCGATCCTGCTCGTGGACCTGGGCGACGGCCGGATCGTGGCGCGCGCGGCCGGCTTCAACAAGCAGATGCACCTCGGCGACGACGTGCTGACGCGGATCAACCTCTGCATGACCGACCCGGCGATGTTGCGACAGTTGCAGGAGGAGGTCGTCAACCAGACGATCCATCCGCTCGTGGAGGAAGCGTTGAGCGCGGCGGGCGCGTCGCCGGAGCGCGTGGGCTGTTTCGTGATGGCGGGCAACACGACGATGCTGCACCTGCTGGCCGGCGTGGACCCGACGCCGATGGGCACCGCGCCGTTCACGCCGGTGTTCCTCGAACATCGCGTGATGCCGAGCGACGCGGTCCATTTGAAAGCGCTCACCGGCAAACCGCCGACGGTGCCGGTGGCGCCCAGCCCTTCGCCCGCGCCCGTGCCAGACGACCCGACGATCCACCTGCTGCCAAGCGCCGCGGCCTACGTCGGCGCGGACCTGACCGGCGGGATTTTTTCGAGCGGCTTGATCTACGATGAAGGGCCGAGCCTGCTGGTGGACGTGGGCACCAACGGCGAGATCATCCTCAAGCACGGTGACAAACTGCTCGGCTGCGCCACGGCCGCGGGGCCGGCGTTTGAGGGCGCGGGGCTGGCCAACGGCGTCCGCGCGGGCGATGGCGCGCTCAGCCACATCTGGCTCGATGAATCGCCGTTCAAGGTCCGCACCGAGGTCATCGGCGGCGGGCGGCCGATCGGCCTTTGCGGCACGGCCTACGTGGACTTCATGGCGCAGGCGCGGAAGATCGGGCTGCTCAACCGCAGCGGCCGTTTCGAGCGCGAGGCCGCGCCGGAGGCGGCGGCGCATCTGGTCGAGTCGGAGGATGTCGGCCGCGCGTTCCGCGTCGCGCTCGCGGATGGCAAACGCGAGATTGTCATCTCGGAACTCGACATCGCGCGGCTGTTGCAGGCCAAGGCCGCCATCGCCGCGGGCATCCTGACGCTGCTGCACCGCGTCGGCCTGCGGCCCGACCAAGTCAAGACGCTCTACCTCGCGGGCGGGTTTGGGATGCACATGAACGTCGGCAACGCGATCGGCTGCGGATTGTTCCCCGGTTTCCGGCTCGACCAGGTCCACCTCGTCGGCAACACCTCGCTGGCGGGCGCCTACCTCGCGTTGCTCGACAGCGGCGTGTTGGAACAACTCAACCTCATCAGCAAGCGCATCGAGGTCATCGAGTTGAACCTCGACCCCGGCTTCGAGGACCGGTTCATAGACCAGCTCTCGCTGCCGGAGTGAGGCGGTTACGAGCTTCAGCCTGAAACCCGAAGTTCGAGAGGTTCTTGCAAAAGTTGTTGGCGCAATGCCGCGCTGCGGTAAATGGGTGTGGCTTGAATAATTCCGGACTTCATGAAGTCCGGAATTATTCATCCGTGGAGAGGAACAAGCCTGCCATCACCGAGTGCAGCGATCGTTGCACCCAGTGACGGCAGATGTGGCAGCGTTGCCGAGCGTGGCGCGAGCTTCTTGAAATCGGGGTGTTGCAAGAACCGCCCGAAACTCGAAATGGCGGCAACAGGCTGAACTGTTTTGTCCGTTCTTCGCCGCGGCCTTCGTCATTCGAGCTTCGAGTGTTTTCGACTTTCGCGGTTTCGAACTTCGGATTTCAAGTTCAGTAAACCATCTCGCCGCGCACGAAGGCCGACGTGCGCGGGTCGGCGGCCGAGCCGAAGAATTTCTCTGTCTCGCTGACCTCGACCATCCGGCCGTCCAGCATCAACCCGACGCGGCGCGCGAGGCGTTTCGCTTGAAACACATTGTGCGTGACGATCACCACCGTGGTGCCGTGCTCGCTATTCTGCTGGCGGACGATCTCCTCGATCAGACCGACGTTGTAGGGGTCGAGATTGGCGGTCGGCTCGTCCAGCAGCAGCACGGCGGGCCGGATGACCAACGCCCGCGCCAGGGCCACACGTTGCATTTCGCCGCCGGAGAGCTTGTGGGCGCCGGCCTTGGCAAGTTCCTTCAACCCCACGCGCTGGAGCATGTCCGTGACGCGGCCGTCGGCTGGATCGCCGCGCAGTCGCAGGCCGCAGGCGACGTTGTCGCGGACGCTGGCCCGCAGCAGCGCGGGCCGCTGGAAAACCGTCGTAATCTCGCGCCGGGTCGCGATGGGGACGCGGCCATCGCGGAGTGGCTGGCCG
>JACRKA010000057.1 GCA_016219905.1 Verrucomicrobiota bacterium | reverse complement strand
CTGCGGCACCGGCAAGCTGGTCGTGCAGGCCGAGGACACGCTGCTGGGCCGCGTGCGCAAACTGCCGGTGGATCTGCTGGTGTTGTCGGTCGGCATGGAACCGCAGCCCGACGCGCAGGACGTGCGCCGGATGTTCAACATGAGCTGCGGCTCGGAAGGTTTCTTCCTGGAGCGGCACCCGAAGCTCGCGCCGGTGAGCACCTTCACCGACGGCGTGTTCATCGCCGGCGCGTGCCAGGCGCCGAAGGACATCCCCGACACCGTGGCGCAGGCCGGCGCGGCGGCGGCCGAGGCGATGGCGCTGATTGACAAGGGCCACATCGAGCAGGAGCCGAACACCGCATCCATCATCGAAGAGGAATGCAGCGGCTGCAAATCGTGCGTCCCGCTCTGCCCCTACACCGCCATCACGTTCGACGAGGCCAAGAAGAAGGCGGTCATCAACGAGGCGCTCTGCAAAGGCTGCGGCACGTGCGTGGCAAGCTGCCCGTCCGGCTCGATCAAGCAGAACCTTTTCGAGGACGAGGAGATTTTCGCCGAGATCGAAGGCGTGCTGGCCCAGGTTTGAAGGCCGGTGCACGGATGGCAGCGAGAACGACAATGGGCGTGGCCCGGTCCGCCGGGACCACGCCGGGATTACAGGCACAGTGACCACCAACAGCCAACCAAGCGAGCCGAGAGACCGGGGACGCTGGGGACTTTCCCTGGCGGCCCTGCGCCGGGCGCGCATCCCGATTGCGACCAAACTGATCCTGGGCTTCCTGCTGGTGTGCTTGATCGTCGGCGTCACCTTCGGCGTGGTGGGCGTCCAGATCATCGGCGGCCTCGTGGTGGCCGAAGCGCAGGAGAAGGTCCGCACCGACCTCAACGCCGCGCGGGAGATTTTCCTCAACCACCTGGGCCGGATCGGCGACAAAGTGCGGTTCGTGGCCGACCGCACGTTCGTGCGCGACGGCTCGTTCTCCAGGGACCGGGACAAGGTCGCTGAGTCGCTCGCGGCGTTCCGCGAACGGGAAGGCCTGGATGTGCTGGGCATCACCGACGCGTCGGGCGTGGTGGTCTTGCGCGTGACCAACGCGCGCATGGCCGGCGACGACCAGAGCGGGGATGCGTTGGTCGGCCAGGTGTTGAAGCGCCGGGAGCCGGTGGCCGCCACCTGCGTCGTGACGGGCGACCAACTGCGCAAGGAATCGGCCGCGCTGGCGGAACGCGCCCGGTTCGAGTTCATCCCCACGCCCAAGGCGCGGCTGCGGCCCGAGCGCGAGGAGACCTCCGGGCTGATGCTGAAGGCCGCGGCGCCGATCTTTGATCTGCAAAACCGGTTTGTCGGCGTGGACTACGGCGGCGTCCTGCTCAACCGCAACTTCGAGATCGTGGACAAGATCAAGCAGACCGTTTTCCAGGGCGTGAAGTATCAGGGCGAGGACATCGGCACGGCCACGATCTTCCAGGACGACCTGCGCATCTCCACCAACGTCCAGAACGCCGACAGTTCGCGCGCCGTCGGCACGCGCATCGCGGAGGATGTCTATCATCAGGTGGTGCGTGAGGGGCAGCAATGGATCGGCCGCGCCTACGTGGTCAACGCCTGGTATATCTCCGCCTACGAGCCGATCCGGGACTTGGCCAATAACATTATTGGCATCCTCTACGTCGGCGTCCGGGAGCAGAAATACACCGACACCCGGATGCGGGCGACCGTGGCGTTCCTGGCCATCACGCTGGCCGGCGGCGCGGCCTCGATGTGCCTCTTCTATTTTGTCTCGCGCAACATCTCCGTCTCGGTCACCAAACTTGTCACCGCCTCCCGCGAAGTCGCCCACGGCAACCTCGACGCCCGTGTGGAGATCGCCTCCCAGGACGAGCTGCATGAGCTGGCCGACACGTTCAACTTCATGGCTTCCTCGCTGAAGAAGCGCGATGAGAAGCTCAGGGAGTTCACCCGCAGGAAAATCATGGAGTCGGAGCGGCAGGCGGTGATCGGCCAGTTGGCGGCGGGCGTGGCGCACGAGATGAACAACCCGCTGACGGGGATCGTCACCTACTCGCACCTGCTGCTGGAAACGAGCAAGGCCGAGAACGGCTTGGGCGAAGTCCTGCAGAAGATCGTCACCCAGGCCGACCGGTGCCGGAACATCGTGCGCGGCCTGCTGGATTTTTCCCGGCCGAAGAAGCCCGACAAGCGGTCCTGCAACCTCAACGTCGTGCTCCAGGAATGCGTGTCGCTGGTGGAGAACCAGGCGTTGTTCATCAACATCGAGGTTGCAAAGCACCTGCAACAGGATCTGCCGCCGGTGGTGGCCGACCCGTCACAGATCCAGCAGGTGTTCATGAACCTCATCATCAACGCCGCCGAGGCCATGAACGGCAAAGGCCGGCTGACCCTGACCACGCGCCTGGAACCGGACGGCGAGTTTGTGGAAATGCTCTTTGCCGACACGGGCCACGGCATCAGCGAGCAGGACATGGAGCGCATCTTCGACCCGTTTTTCACCACCAAGGAAGTGGGCCACGGCACGGGCCTGGGGCTGGCGATCAGCTTCGGCATCGTCAAGGAACACGAGGGCACCATCGCGGTGGAGAGCGAACCCGGCAAAGGCGCGGCCTTCACGGTCCGTCTGCCGGCGCGGGCGCAGGAAAAGGTTTAGCCGATGCAAGAGACACGGATATTGATCATTGATGACGAGGAAGTCGTGCTCGACTCCTGCAAGATGGTGCTGGGGCCGGCCGGCTACAAGCTCACCACGGCCAGCAACGGCACCGCGGGCCTGGGCTTGGTGCGCGAGCTTCAGCCCGACTTGATTTTTGTGGACCTGAAGATGCCGGGCATCTCCGGCTTCGAATTCCTCGAGCGCCTCCGTGCGATGGACCCCAACCAGGTCGCCATCGTCATCACCGGCTACGCCACCGTCAACTCCGCCGTCGAGGCGATGAAGAAGGGCGCCTACGATTTCCTGCCCAAGCCGTTCACGCCCGACGAACTGCGCCTCATCACGAAGCGCGGCCTGGAGAAGCACCGGCTCCTGCAGGAGGCGATTGTCTTGCGCCGCGAAAAGGAAATGCTCCGCGAGAACTTCGCCGCCATCGTCTCGCACGAACTCAAGTCGCCGCTCAGCGCGCTCCAACAGAATCTTTTTGGCCTGACCGCCGAACTGGAGGACAAGTTGGGCGACGAACAGAAGGCGCGTCTCGAACGGATGAAGGGCCGGCTCGACGACCTGCTGAAGTTGATCCATACCTGGCTGCGGGTCTTTTCGGTGGACGTGAACAAGATCAAGGAACAGTTCCAGCCCGTGGCCGTGGCGTCGGTGATCACGCGCGCCATCGAGAACGTCCTGCCGCACACCACACGCAAGAACATCGAACTCACCAGCGACGTGCGTGAGCCGTTGCCGCCGGTCATGGGCGATGCCGTCAGCCTCATCGAGGTCCTCGGCAACATCCTCAACAACGCCGTCAAATACTCGCACCCGCAAACGAAGATCCAACTCACCGCCGCCGCCGAGGTGGGCGCGGTCGTGATCACGGTGCGCGACAACGGCATCGGCATCGCCAAGGAAGACCTGCCCCGCGTTTTCGGAGATTTCTACCGCGGCAAGGGCGCGCCGCAAATGGAAAGCGGCTGCGGCATGGGCCTGGCCATCAGCCGGCGCATCGTCGAGGCCCACGGCGGTTCCATCGCGGTGGAAAGCGAGCCGGGCAAAGGAAGCCAATTTACCGTTCGTCTGCCGGCGAAAACTTGAAAAGGAGACACAACCATGAGCGCACAAAAACAGTTGCTGATCATTGACGACGACCCCGACTTTGTGGACGGGATCAAATCCATCCTCGTGAAGGCCAACTACAAGGTGGATGCGGCCTACAACCCGAAGGACGGCTGGGCCGCCCTCGAAAACAAGAAATACGACCTCCTGTTGCTCGACGTGATGATGGGCCGCGGCGCCGAGGGCATCATGATCGCCCGCAAGCTCGGCAAAGACGCCCGGCTGCGCAACCTGCCCGTGCTGATCATCACCAGCATCCGCGAGCAGATGGCCTTCCTGTTCCCCGGCGAGGCGGTCCATCCGCACTTCGTCACCGTGGACGAACTGGTCGAGAAGCCCGTCGAGCCGAAGATGCTGCTCGACAAGGTCGCCACCTTGATCAAGACCGCCGAGGCCAAGGCCGGCCACCTCGCGGAAGCGAAAAAATAGGAACCGTTTATGGCAACCACCGTCACATTCAGCCGCGAGATCGCCAACCTGCTGCACGCGGCAGGCGGCGAGCCTGTCAGCTCCTGCATGCAGTGCGGCACCTGCTCCGGCACCTGCCCCGTCAGCGACTTCATGGACGTGCGGCCCCAGCGTCTCATCCGCATGATAGACGCCGGTCTCAAAGACCAGGTCATGGCCACCAGGAGCTTCTGGTATTGCGCCTCCTGCTACCAGTGCACCGTCCGCTGCCCGCGCGGCATTGACATCGCCGAACTGATGTATGGCCTGAAGCGCTACACCATCTGGAAGAAGCAATACCCGGAGGACCTCATTGGCCCGGCGTTCTCGGAGACGTTCGTGAAGAACATCGTGCGCACCGGCCGCTCCTACGAGCCGGTGCTGGCCACCTCCTATTTCTTTACGCTCGGCCTCAAGGAAATGCTGCAGGAAGCGCAAGGGGCCACGATGCTCATGCTCAAAGGCCGCCTGCCCGTCCTGCCGGCGCGGATCAAGCGGCTGGAGAATTTCAAACGGATGATCAAACGCATCATCCCGATCGGAGACGAATGATGAAGAAGTTTGCCTATTACCCGGGCTGCTCGCTCGAAAAGATGGCGCAGAGCTACCACCTCTCCGCCGTCGAGACCGCCCGCATGTTGGGCGTCGAGTTGAAGGAACTCGACGACTGGAACTGCTGCGGCGCCACCGCCTATTTCCACGTGGACGAGTTGCTGGCCCACACGCTCTGCGCCCGCAACCTCGCGATGGCTGAAGCGGAGGGCATGGACCTCGTGGCGCCGTGCAGCGGTTGCTACAAGAACATGCACGCCTGCAACGCCCACCTCAAAAAGGACCGTGACCTCGCCGAGCACGTCAACTTCGCCCTCGAAGAGGACAACCTCCACTTCGCCGGCAAGATCAAAGTGCGCCACCTGATCGAGGTCTTCGCCGAGGACTTGGCCGCGGTGAAGGCCAAGGCCACCAACCCGCTCACCGGCCTGAAGGTCGCTCCCTACTACGGCTGCCAGATTCTGCGGCCGAGGAAATTCGAGCACGAGAACGTCGAGGAGCCGCAATACTTCGAGGACCTGCTCGGCGCCCTCGGCGCGACGCCGGTGGATTTCCGCCTGAAGCTGCGTTGCTGCGGCGCGGCGCTGATCATCACCAACCGCGAGGCCGCGTTGAGCATGGTGCGCAACCTGTTGCAAAACGCGGTGGACTCCGGGGCCGACGTGATCGCGACGGCCTGTCCGCTCTGCCAGGTCAACCTCGAGTGTTACCAGGACCAGGTCAACGCGCAGTTCGGGACGAACTTCTCCGTGCCGGTGTTCTACTTCACCCAGTTGATGGGCCTGGCGATGGGCATCCCGACCAAACAACTGGGCGTGGGCACCGAGTTTGTCGCGCCGCCGCCGGCCATGCTGGCCGCCTGCCGCAAGACGGCCGTCGTGTAGCGCCTGGCGAAAGAAGCGAACGACGAATGGCACACACCCTGACGACCTGCACCTTCTGTGGCGTGGGCTGCGGCCTCTACCTGGAGGCGGACGGCACTCGCATCAACGGGGTCTATCCGAGCATGTCGCACCCGACCAACGAGGGCAAAATCTGTGTCCGCGGCTGGAACGTGCACGAAGTCGCCAGCTCGCCCGAACGGCTCAGAAGCCCGTTGCTGCGCAAGCATGGGCAGTTCACCGAAGTGAGCTGGGAAGAGGCGCTGGGCTTTGTCGCCAGCCGCATCCGTGAGATACGCGCCCAGCACGGTCCCGACGCGCTGATGTTTCTCAACTCGCCGCGATGTTCGAATGAGGAGAGCTATCTGCTCCAGAAACTCGCCCGCGCCGTTGTCGGCACCAACAACGTGGACCACGGCACCGGCGTCTATTGCAACAATTCCATCAATGTCCTGCTCGACATGCTCGGCGTGCCGGCCGCCACCAACTCGATCAGCGAGCTGGCGCAGAGCGAGGTCATCATCGTGGACGGCGTGGACCTCGGCCGCCAGTTGCCGACCATCGGCGGGCGCGTCATCCGCTCCAAGCTCAGCGGATCAAAGCTCATCGTCATTGACACCCGCCGGCACCGCGTCGCCGAGAGCGCCGACATCTTCCTCCAGATCAAGCCGGGCACCGAGGTGATGCTCTACGGCGCGATGGCGAAGATCATCGTGGACCGCGGGTTGATGAACCTGCCGTTCATCAGAGCTTGCTGCCGCGACTACGAACGGTTTCTGGAGCAGGTGCGCGATTACGACCTGCTGCAGGCCGCCGAGGCCTGCGGGGTCGCGGCCGACTTGATCGAGGCCGCCGCGCTCGCCTACGCCCGCGCGAAATCTGCCGCGCTGCTCTACTCCACCGGCATCGAGACGCGGCGCAAGGATGCCATCCGCGCGATCGTCAACCTGACCCTGCTCGCCGGCCACATCGGCAAGCCGGGTGCCGGCCTCTTCCCGCTGACCGAGCACAACAACCTCCAGGGCGTCTGCGACATGGGCGTGCTGCCCGACCGGCTTCCCGGCTACCGGCCGGTTGCGGACGCCGCCGCGCGCGCGTCGGTCGCGTCGGTCTGGGGCGCGCAGCCGCCGGCGGCTCCCGGTGTCGGCGCGCGTTCCATCCTCGAAGGCCTCAGCCGCGGCAAGATCAAGCTGCTCTGGCTGCTCCGCTACGATCCCGTCGCCACGGAGATGTTCGGCAACGCCGCCGACGCGCTCAAAGAGTGCGATCTGGTGGTGGCGCAGCATCTGTTCATGACCGAGACGACGCGCCACGCGCACGTCGTCCTTCCCGTGGCGGCCTTCGGCGAAGAGCGCGTCACCTACACCAGCACCGAGCGCCGGATCCAGATCGCCGACCAGGTGATCGAACTGCCGCCGGGTACGGTGCCGTCGTGGCTGCAACTGACGCGGCTCGGCCGGTTGCTGGGCGCCGACTGGAACTACCAGTCCGCCGCGGACGTGATGGACGAGATCGGCCGGGTCGTGCCCTTCTACAGCGGCGCGAACTACGACAACCTCGCCCGCGAATACGGCCGCCAGTGGCCCTGCACGAAGGAGCGCCCGCTCGGCACGCGCACCCTCTTCGCCGACGGCATCCCCGTCGGCGCGTTCAAGTTCGTGCCCGTGCCGCGTCCCGCGGCGACCGTGACGGTTTCGGCGGAGTATCCGTTCACGGTCGTGTTCGGCCACTCGCTTTACTACTGGCACCGCAACGTGCTCGTGCGCCACAGCGAGACCCTCAAGCGCGAATACCGCATCCTCCTGCTCGATTACCCGGAGGGCTTCGTCGAGATCAATACCGACGACGCGAAGGCGCTCGGCATCCGCGACGGCGAGAAGATCCGGCTGCGCGCCGACCACGGCTCGGCCGTCGCGGCGGCGCGCGTGACGCACGAGGTCAAGAGCGGGACGGTGTTCGTGCCGTTCTTCGTGCGCGAGGTGCAGAAACAGATCGTCGCCCCCGCCGCCGAAGACGAACGGGTTCCCGTCCGCCTGGAGAAACTCACCGAATGAGAGCTTGCATCCTCCATCGCGACGACGTGCTGAAGATCGTGGACCTGCTCCGCCAGCAGGGCTACGAGGTCGTCGCGCCGTTCTTCGGGCGCGGCCGCGACACCCGCTTCGACAATGTCACGGATGAGAACCGCGGCCAGATCCAGATCCACCTGCCGAACCCGTATCACCCGCCGAAGCGGTTCGTGATGCTCCAGATCGAGCGGCTGTTCAACATCCAGCAGAACAACGGCCAGATCCAGATCGAGCCGACTTACCGGGAACCGAAACGCGCCATCTTCGGCATCCGCTCGTGCGACATCGCCGGCATCTGGCATCTCGACCGGTTCTTCCTCGGCCGCGAGTTCCGCGACATCTACTACGAGAAGCGCCGCAAGAACCTCTTCCTCGTCAACGTCGTCTGCACCGACCCCGAGCGCGACATCGGCGAGGAATGTTTCTGTGTCTGCGCCGACACCGGTCCCGCCGCGCGCGACCATTTCGATCTCCAGTTGATGGACCTCGGCGACGGCGAGTTCATGGTCGTGGCCGGCACGCCCGCCGGCGAGGCGATGTTTACCGACCCGATCTTCCGGAAAGGCACCGACGCCCACATTGCCAAACGGCGCGCGGTCCTCGATGTGGCGCGCAAAAGCTTCAAGCCGTCCACCACAAGCTGGTTCTCCGCCGCCGTGCGCTACGTCTCGCAGGGCAAGGTCGCGGAAAAGACGTGGGAGGAGATCGGCAACCGCTGCCTCGAATGCGGCGGGTGCAGCTACGTCTGCCCGGCCTGCACCTGCTTCACGGTCAGCGACCGCCGCGTCGGGCCGGATGAGGTCGAGCGCGTCCGGATGTGGGATGCCTGCGCGCTGGGCGGCTTCACGCGCATGGCTGGCGGCCACAACCCGCGCAAGGCCGTCCACGACCGCCGTAACCGCCGCTTCTTCCGCAAACTGTCGCACTACTTCATCCAGCGCGAACTTTCGATGGCCTGCGTGGGCTGCGGCCGCTGCGCCGCCGTCTGCCATGGTGACATTGGCATGCCCAGCGTCGTGGAAATGATCCGCCGCGCCGCGGCGGAGACGGAGAAAACATGAACCCGGCAGCCACTGAAAACGCTTATCTGCCGAAAATCGCCGTCCTCGACCGCGTCGTGGACGAGATCGCCGAGGTCAAGACGTTCTATTGGCGCTTCGAGGACCCGGCGGAGCAGGCGGCCTTCAAGAAATTCCGCCCCGGCCAGTTCGCGCAGGTCTCGCTGTTCGGGACGGGGGAGTTTCCCGCGTCGCTGCCGCCCAGCCCGACGGAGGCCGAGACGTTTTTCACCATCCGCACCGTCGGCAGTTGCACCGCGGCGCTGCACGCGCTCAAGCCGGGCGACAAGTTCGCCGTGCGCGGTCCCTATGGCAACGGCTTCCCGATGGAAGACTACTACGGCAAAGACCTCGTGTTCGTCGCCGGCGGCATCGGGTTGATTCCGTTGCGCTCGTGCATCATCTATGCGCTGGCCCACCGCGACAAATACAAGAAGATTCAGATCTACTACGGCGCGAAGTCGCCGAAGGACCTGATGTATCTCCAGAACCTGCACGAGTGGGAGAAAGGCGCCGGCGTCGAGTTCAACCTCACAGTGGATCGCGCCGATGCGACGTGGAAAGGACACGTTGGCGTCGTGGGCAGCCTGTTCAAGAAACCGGGCGTGCAGGTGCCGGTGGAGAACACCGTCGCGTTCGTCTGCGGCCCGCCGGTCATGTTCCGGTTCGTCATCAAGGACCTCCAGGCGCTTGGCTTCCACGACGGCCAGATCGTCTCGACTTTGGAGCGCTACATGAAGTGCGGCGTCGGCAAGTGCGGCCACTGTTGCATCGGTGTGGCCTACGTCTGTGTGGACGGCCCCGTGTTCACCTACGAGCAGATCCAGAAACTTGGCGAGGACATCTGATGCCCGACCTCCGTGAACAACTTGAGCACTGCTTCCAAGGCCGCGTCTGCCTGATGGGCCTCGGCAACGTGGACTATGGCGACGACGGCCTCGGCGTGCGGCTCGCAGAGAGGTTGAAGGCCGAAGGCCGGGGGCCGAAGGCCGAAGGAAGGTCGAAATCCGAAGGCCGGAACACTGCCGTTGCAGATTCGGATTTCGACCTTCGGCCTTCCTTCGGCCTTCGACCTTCGGCCTTCGGCCTTGAAGTCGTCGTCGCCGGCACCAGCCCCGAACGTCACCTCACGCGCATTGCCGACAGCGGCTACGACCACGTCATCTTCCTCGATGCCGTGGAATTTGGCGGCACGCCCGGCTCGGCAGTGTTTCTCGATTCGGAAGAGATGGCCGCGCGGTTCCCGCAGGTGTCCACGCACAAGATTTCGCTGGGGGTGCTGGCGAAATGGGTCGAGGAGAATGGGACAACCAAAGCATGGCTGCTTGGCGTCCAACCGGAATCGCTCAAGCCTGCGCGGCAGCTTACGCCGACCGTCCGTGCGACGGTCGAAGCCCTGAAGGAACTGCTGGAGAGCCTGTCGCTTGCCGAAGTGAACACATGATGACTCCCGAACAAGCCGTCGTCGCTTCCATCGTCCTCTGCGTCGCAGGGGCGGTGCTGACGCTGCTGGTGTCGCGCAACAAGACTGTCGCGGGCTGGCTCGCGTTTGCGATCACGGCAGGCTCGGCGGCCCTCATCCTCTTAGCCGTCTGGCAAGTGCTCACACACGGCCCCGCGCATCCCGAGCAATTCTTGAAGATGCCCGCCGTGGGGTTCGCGCTCTGCATCTACGTGGACGGTCTCACATCGGTTTTCCTGCTGCTCGCGGTGCTCATCGCGGTCCCGGCGGCGCTGTATTCGATCTGTTACATGAAGCACTACGAGGACTACGGCGTCGCGCGCTATTACCCGAACTTCCTGCTGTTCCTCGCCGCGATGTATGGCTTGGTGAGCACCACGGACATGATGTGGTTCTTCTTCATCTTCTGGCAGTTGATGACGCTGCCGGGCTACGCGCTCATCCGGTTCGAGAACCGCAAGCCCGAGAACATCCGCGCCGCGAACAAATACCTCATCATGATGCAGATCGCCTGCGTCGCGACGATGATCGGCGCGGAACTGCTGGCCATCACGGGCGCGGCCGCCAGCGGCAGCGAGATGCTGAAATATGATTTCGACACGGTGAGCGCAAACCTGCCCGCGCTGCTGGCCGGCAAACCCGCCGTGACCGCGCTGGCTTTCACGCTGTTCCTCGTCGGTTTCGGCATCAAGATGGGCATGTGGCCGTTCGGCCAGGTGTGGCTGCCGGACGCGCACCCGGCTGCGCCATCGCCGGTCAGCGCGATGCTCTCCGGTGTGATGATCAAGACGGGCGTTTACGGCCTGATGCGCTATTTCCTCTGGCTCGTCCCGCCCGCGGCGCAGGCGGATTATCCGCTGGCGAACTGGGGCGCGGTCGTGGCGGTGCTCGGCACGATCACGTTGTTCACCGGCACGATGCAGGCGCTCAAGCAGGAGCAATCGAAGCGGCTGCTCGCATTCCACAGCATCGGCCAGATCGGCTACATCCTGCTCGGCACGGGCGCGTGCATGGCGTTGCTGCCGACGAAGGGGCCGAATGCCGCCGCGCTCGCCGCCATCGCGTTCTTCGGCGCTCTCTTCCATGTCCTCAACCACGGCTTGTTCAAAGGCCTGCTGTTCCTCAATGCCGGCTCGATGCTCCACGCCACCGGCACGCAGGACCTCAACCGCATGGGCGGGCTGATGAAGTTCATGCCGCTGACCGCCGTGACCGCGCTGGTGGCTTCGTTCTCGATCTCCGGCGTGCCGCTGTTCAACGGCTTCGCCAGCAAATGGAGCATCATCGTCGGCACGGTGCAGGGCAGCGTCTCGGCGAAGTATCTCGGCGTGTGCGCCATCATCGCCATCATCACCAGCGCGCTGACGCTCGCGTCGTTCATCAAATTCTTCGGCGTGAGCTTCCTGTCGCGGACCAGCGCGCTCGTGCGTGAGCAGGCCGCCCGCCGCGGCCGGCTCGAAGTCGGCGCGATGATGCAATTGCCGCAGATCTTCCTCGCCGCGCTCTGCGTGCTCCTCGGCGTGATGCCGGCCCTTGCGTTCCGGCTCATGGGCGGCGCGATGGACGCCAGCCGCCAGGGTTACGGCATCGCACTGGCCAACGCCGCGCCGATGATGAACGGCCCGTTGCGGGGCTTGGAGGAGTTGAACGGCACCGCGTTGTTCGCGCCGCTGGCGCTGGCGGCGGTGCTGGGGCTGATGTTTGTCGTCGCTCGCGCGATTTCAAAGCTCGGCCGCGCCACACGCCGCGCCGCCGTGCCGTGGCTGTGCGGCTACGCGCAAGAGGCCGAATGCCACCGCTACGTCGCGCACAATTTCTACGGCGAGATCAAACGCTACTTCCGCTGGCTCGGCGGCGCGTCGCGGCCGCAGCCGGAGAAACAACCCGCTTTGAAAGGCACCTGACATGGTCGCCCGCGAAAAACTGAACCGGTTGAAGGCGAAGTTCGGCCCCGCCATCCTGCGGGCCGACGTGCCGGCCGATGGCCGCCTGTTCGTCTATATCGAACCGGCCGCCGTCCGCGACGTTTGCCGGTATGTGTTCGGCGACCTCGACGCGCGCTACATCATCAGCATCGGCGCGGACGACCGGCCGTTTTCCGGGAAGTTCATGGTGGCGCACAACTTCGCCTTCGATCCCGAGAAGCTGCTCGTCAGCGTGCTGGTCCATGTGCCCGCCGACAGCCCGAAGCTCGACAGCATCTCCGGCGTCGTGCCCGCCGCGAACTGGGCCGAACGCGAGATCCGCGACATGGTCGGCATCGAGTTTGAAGGCCACTGCTACCCGAAACGGCTCGTGCTGCCCGACGGCTGGCCCGACGGCGTGCATCCGTTGCGCAAGGATGTCGCGTGGAATGAAGTGCCGAAAGATTTCGACGACGAGCGCGAGTTCAAGTTCGACGAGCCGCCGGCGGGCTGCACGGTCGTGCCGTTCGGACCGTTCCATCCGACGCTGGACGAGCCGGCGCACTTCCGGCTCTACGTCGAGGGCGAGATGGTGCGCGGCTGCGAATACCGCGGCTTTATGATCCACCGCGGCATCGAGAAGCTCGCCGAGTCGGTGCTCACCTACAACGACATCCCGATGATGGCCGAGCGCATCTGCGGCATTTGCGGCTGCGTCCACAACGTCGCCTACGCGCAGGCCGTCGAGAGCGCCGCCGCGATCAAGCCGCCGCCGCGCGCCGAATACCTCCGCACCATCATGCTGGAGATCGAGCGCCTGCACAGCCACCTGCTTTGGGTCGGGCTGGCGTGCCACATCGTCGGCTTCGACACGCTGTTCATGCAGAGCTTCCGCATCCGCGAGCCGATCATGTGGATCGCCGAAAAGATCAGCGGCAACCGCAAAACCTACGGCCTCTGCCTGATTGGTGGCGTGCGTTGCGACATCTCTCCGGAGTTGAAGACCGAGCTGCGCGCCGTGCTCGACAAGCTCGAAGCCGAATGGCGGCCGGTGGTCGCCGCCGTGCTCAAGGACAAGAACATCCAGAAGCGCACGCGCGGCATCGGCGTGGCCGACAAGGCTGCGTGCAAACGGTCCGGCCTCATTGGCCCCGTGGCGCGCGCCGCGGGCGTGGACATTGACTGCCGCCGCGACCATCCCTACGCGGCCTACGACCGCGTCAGCTTCGACGTCATCACCGACGACGGCGGCGACGTCTGGTCGCGCGTCGTGGTGCGCGCGACGGAGGTCTTCGAGGCCATCAAGATCATCCGCCAGTGCCTCGACAAGATGGAGCCGGGTCCGATCCAGCTCGAAATCAAGGACGAACTGCCCATCGGCCGGCTGGGCTTGTCGTCAGTCGAAGCACCGCGCGGCGAGGCGCATCATTTCGTCATCACCGGCGAGAACAACCGGCCGCGCCGGTGGCGCGTGCGTGCGCCGACCTACCAGAATCTCCAGGGCGTGCCCGCGATGATCAAGGACCAGCAGCTCGCCGACATGACGATCTCGCTGGGCAGCATTGACCCGTGTTTCTCCTGCACGGACCGGCTCGAGACGATAGACCTGAAGTCGGGCGCGACGAAGGTCTGGACTCAGGAGGAGTTGTTGAAACTTGTGAGGGCGAAGAAAGCATGAAAACGCTCCTGCCCATCCTCGGCGGTCTGGCGAACGTGGCCATCGTGCTGGTGGTTGCGCCGTTCTTCCAAGGCGTGCTGCGCAAGGTCACGGCGCGCATCCAGTCGCGGCAGGGGCCGCCCATCTGGCAGGCTTACTACGACCTGCTGAAACTGCTCGGCAAGGAGGACATCGAGTCCGGCGAAATGCCGCTCATGCAGCGGTTCGCGGTCTATCTGTCACTGGCGACCGTGTTGGCACTGGCCTGTCTGGTGCCGATGGGTTTCCCGTCGCCGATGAACGGCGCGGGCGACGCCATCCTGTTGATCTACCTGCTCACGCTGAGCGGCGTCTGCACGTTGTTGGCCGGTCTGGCGGCAGGCTCGACCTACTCGCTGGTCGGCATCAGCCGCGAGATGATGACGATGATCGCGTTGGAACCGCTGTTCGCCATCGCGATCGTCGTTGGCGCGGTGCACACAGGCTCGTTCCGGCTTGATACGGTGCTGAACGGCTCGGTGTATGCGACGGGAGCGCCGGTGTCCGGCGTCATCATGCTGGTGGTGATGCTGCTGTCGTTCCAGGCGTTCGTGCAGCGGGTGCCGTTCGACATCTCCGAAGCCGAGACGGAAATCATGGAAGGCCCGTTGATGGAATACAGCGGCCCGAAGCTCGCGATCTTCAAATACGCCCAGATGGCCAGGCTGGTCATCTACAGCGCGCTGTTTGTGGCGCTGTTCGTGCCGTGGGGCGCGGGGCTGCCGTTCGGCCTGGGATGGCTGGCGTTCTGGGCGAAAGTTTTCGTGCTGGTGCTGTTGGTGACGCTGGTGGCGGCAACGCACGCGCGCTACCGGATTGACCAGGCCATCAGATACTTTGCGAGTTTGCTTGGCGTGGCGATGATTGCACTGGTCTTGGCGAGCTATGGATACTGAGAAACCCGAAATCCGAAGGTCGAAGGCCGAAGGCCGAAGGAAGGCCGAAACCCGAAGGCCGAAATGCCCACACCGGGATTGTTTCGGATTTCGGCCTTCGATCTTCCTTCGGATTTCGGCCCTCGGCCTTCGGACTTTTGGAGCAAACATGTCAGTCTTAAGCAAACTCAAGGAAGCTCTCGTCTGCCTGAAGGCGGGGCGCGTGACGCTGCCGTATCCGGCGCAAGCCATGCCCGTGCCAGAGAAGTTCCGCGGACGGCCCATCTTCGACGTGGCCAAGTGCACCGGCTGCGGCGGCTGCGCCAACAACTGCCCCGCGCGCGAGATTCTCGTGTTCGACGTATGCCAGGAAGTGCGCGTCCTGCAATACCTCGGCCGCCGCTGCGCCTACTGCGGGCGCTGCGCCGACGTGTGCCCCGAGAAGGCCGTCACGATGAGCCACGAGTTCGAGAACGCCACCAACGCCATCGGCGACATCAAGCAGCGGATCGAACTGTTCATGAGCACCTGCCAGCGGTGCGGGCGGTGTTTCAAGGAACCGACGACGCTGGACCAGTTGAAGATGAAGGGCTACCGCTTCGACGACGTGGCGCACGAGCGCTGGGTGTTCCGCTCCAAGGCTTATCTCGATAGCGAGCCGGTCGTGGATGACATCAAGATCGAGTGGGAATGATATGAAAAGTCCGAAAACCGAAGGCCGAAGGCCGAAGGAAATCCGAAATCCGAAATCCGAATCTGCTTTGGCAGTCGCCTCAGCTCTTTCGGCCTTCGGTCCTCGGGGCTTCGGCCTTCCTTCGGCCTTCAACCTTCGGCCTTCGGACTTCACTTTGCCGCCATGCTGAAGAATCTTTGCCAAAAAATGTTCGGCCGGTCGCTGTGGGTCTATCACGCCAACAGCGGCGGCTGCAACGGCTGCGACATCGAGGTGCTCAACGTCCTCACGCCCTACTACGATGCCGAGCGGTTCGGCATCAAGCTGGTCGGCTCGCCGCGCCATGCCGACGCGATGCTCTGCCAGGGGCCTGCGATGCGTTCCACGGCCCAGGCCCTCAAGCGCGCCTACGACGCGATGCCCGCGCCGAAACTCGTCTTCGCCATCGGCTCGTGCGCGTGCGGCGGCGGCATCTGGTTTGACAGCTACTCCGTCCTCGGCCCGGTCGAGAAACTCGTGCCGGTGAACTTCTACATCCCCGGCTGCCCGCCGCGCCCGGAGGCCATCATCTACGGCGTGGCGGTCGCGCTCGGCCTTGTGGACAAGAAGACCGCGCCGGTGCAGTTCAAGCAGATCGAGCTGCCCATCCCGCGCTACCATCCCGGCGACCTGCGCGGGCGGGACGAACTGGTGGTTTACGAAAAAGTCGAGAAGGTGTAGG
Organism: Verrucomicrobiota bacterium; assembly: GCA_016219905.1. Classification (GTDB taxonomy): domain Bacteria; phylum Verrucomicrobiota; class Verrucomicrobiia; order CAIQCK01; family CAIQCK01; genus JACRKA01. Next base: position 4,998 of record JACRKA010000057.1, on the reverse strand, counting down.
CCCGCGCGACGGACGCGCCGCTGTTGAGACGGCGGCTTGGGTCGCCCTTCGCGCCTGCAATCCCTTGTCGGATTTGGTCGCTCAAAGTGCTTGGCAACTCGCGCGCGCTTCTTTAGAGTCCGCGGCTCCTATGGGTCAGCAATACAACAAAGTCATCAAACGTCGCCGCCACCAGGCCTATCTGAAACGCAAGAAGGCCGCTGCCAAGGCGGCGCAAGCCGCCAAGGCCCCTCCCGCCGCCAAGGCGTGAAACGGATCCTCATCACGGGCGCGAGCGGCTTGGTTGGCTCGCACCTGATGCGGCGCGCGGCGGGACGGTTCGACGCGCTGGGGCTGTTCCGCAGCTCCGAGCCGCGCGACCTGCCGGGCCGTTTCGTGCCGTGCGACCTCACCGACGAGGCGGCGGTGACGGTGCAACTCGCCGCGTTCCGCCCCGATATCGTCATCCACTGCGCCGCGATGGCGGATTCCGACCGTTGCCAGGCCGAGCCGGTGCTGGCGCGGCGGTTGAACGTGGACGTGACGCGCATCGTCACGCGGCACGCGCGCGAGGCTGGCGCGAAGCTCGTGTTCCTCTCCACCGACGTCATCTTCGACGGCCGCAAGGGCGCGCCTTACGTGGAGGACGACGCGCCTCATCCGCTCAGCTTCTACGCGGAGACGAAGGTCGAGGCGGAGGGAATCGTCCGTGCGGGAAGCAACCCGTGCGTCATCGTGCGCACGTCGCTCATCTATGGCCCCAGCCCGCGCGGCAACCGCGGCGTGGACGAGCGCCTCGGCATCGCCATCCGCGGCGGGCGGCCGATCCGGCTGTTTGTGGATGAATTTCGCGCGCCGATCAGCGCCGCCAACCTCGCCGACGCGGTCCTGGAACTGGCCGGCTCGCCGCACACGGGCATCTATCACGTCGCGGGCGCGGAACGGTTGAGCCGCCACGACATCGGCATGGCCATCGCCCGGCATTTCGGCTGGCCCACGGACACGATCGAGGCGAAGCGGATTGCCGACGTGCCGATGAACCCGCCGCGGCCCGCCGACCTGGCGCTGGACACGGGCAAGGCGCGCGCGGCGCTGAAGACAAGGCTGCTGGGTCTGCGCGAGGGGCTGGAACAACTCAGGGTGGGCGGGGCGTGAGCCGGGCCTAATTGCCCAGCGGCTTGTTCATGTTTTCCGGCGTGGGCCTGATCGTGGGCGCCTTGAAGCTGCCTGGCTTTTTCGGATGTTCCACCTTCTCCTGAAACTTGGCGTCCATCTTGGTCGGCAGGTTGGTCGTGGCAAAGGTCTTGCCGCTTTCCGTGGCCGTCTTCGTTCCAAACAGCCGCTGCCACCAACTTTTCGGCTTGGGCGGCTCGAAGCTCGTCGTCGCGTAGCTCTGCCCCGTCATCGCGTTACTGTGCGTGGAGAACCCCTTGGTGGCCGCAGCCTTCGTCGTGAACTGTTTCCCGGAGAGCGTCTTCGTTTCGAACGGCTTCGCGGCCGTGGCCTTCGTGTCAAACGCCTTCGTGTCGAACATCTTTCCGCTGTAGGGCGCCTTCCTCTTCAAGGCGTCCTCGGGCTTCATCCTGTTGTCCTGGAAATAGTAGCGGGGCGGCTCCTGGGCGAACGCCAACGGCACCGCCAGCATCGGGATGAACACAATCCACTTCACGCCGGCAGCCTAGGCCGGGGGACGGGTCGAATCAACGTTTTAGTCCGCCGCGGGCCATGGCGCCGCGCGCAAGCCGCGTTGCGTATCACCAGTAAATCCACCGCTGGAACAGCTCGCGGTCGGGTTTGGCGAGGCGCTCGACGTTGGGGATGACGTAGCGGTTTTCGAAGACGTCGAGCAGCACCTTGCCGTGGTCGCCGTAGCTCTGCGCGCGGTCGTAGCTCCAGCGCATCATGAACTGCCGCCGTCCGCGCGAGGTGTCCACGTCGAAGAACAGCAGGTTGAACTCCCACCGGATCTCGCGCACCTCGCGGATCTCGGTCTCGTAGTAGTGCTTGGCCAGCGATTCGTGGATGAGCGCCTGCGCCGCCGGCGGGAACGCGCCGAGGTCCTCGATGACGCCGATCTCGTGCTCGCGGTTGTCGAGCGGGTCCACGTAACGCAGTGACACGAACCGGTCCGGGTGCGACACGGGGAACGCGCGCACGGCGAACACGCCGCGGTAGAGCTTCGGCTCCGGGCCTTTGATGGCCACGTGCATCATGCCGAAGGTGCCGTGAAACACCTCCGTCGCCGCCGGGTCGAGGTAGGTGACGCCGACGGAGCGGAGGCAGGGGCGAGAGGCAGGTAATGAGGGTGAGGGGGTCATGGCAGGAAAACCGAAAGTCGAAACTCGAAACCCGAAAGAAACTCGAAATCCGAAATCCGAAGGCCCGGACGCGCCCGCCCAATCGGCTTCGAGCTTCGGGCTTCGGACATATTTCGACTTTCGAGTTTCGACTTTCGAGTTTTCATCACTGTTCCAGCTTCGTCAGCCTTGTCTGGATCATCACCAGCTTGTGGTAGATGCCCTTCTTCGCCATCAGCTCCTCGTGGTCGCCGGTCTCGGCGACGCGACCCTGGTCAATCACGTAGATGCGGTCGGCACCGCGCAACGTCGAGAGCCGGTGCGCGATGGCGATGGTGGTGCGGCCCTTGCGGAGGACGGCGAGCGCCTTCTGGATCTCCTGCTCGCTCTCGGTGTCCACGTTCGAGGTCGCCTCGTCGAGGATGAGGATGGACGGGTCGCACAGCAGCGCCCGCGCGATGGAGATGCGCTGTTTCTCGCCGCCGCTCAGGCCCGCGCCGCGTTCGCCGAGCTGCGTGTCGTAGCCGGCGGGCTGGCGCATGATGAAATCGTGCGCGTTGGCGGCGCGCGCGGCGTCCATGATCTCGTGGGGCGCGGCGTCGGGCCGGCCGTAGGCGATGTTGTCGGCGATGCTGGCGCGGAACAGGAACGGCTCCTGCAACACCAGCCCGATGTGTTTGCGCAGGTCGTCGCGCCGCATCTGGCGCACGTCCACGCCGTCAATCCGGATCGCGCCCTTCTGCACGTCGTAGAACCGGCAGAGCAGGTTGATGAGCGTCGTCTTGCCGGAGCCGCTCTTGCCGACGATGCCGATGAGCTGCCCGGGTTCGATGCTGAGCGAAATGTCCTTGATGACGGCATTGTAGGGGTCGTAGCCGAACGTGACGGCGTCGAACCCTATCTGCCCGCGCACGGCCGGCATCGGCTGCGAGTCGGGCGCGTCATTCGGTTCCGCCGGCGTGTCGAGGATGTCGAACACGCGCTGGCTCGATGACAGGAATTCGGTCAGCCAGTCCGACAGCGTCGTGAGCGTCTGGAGCGGCCCGTAGAACTGGCCGAGGTAGCCGAAGAACGCCATCAGCGTGCCCAGCGTCACGCCGCGGTCCTCGAGCACGAGCCGGCCGCCGGCATACCACACGATGAACCCGCCGAGGCTGAAGATGAACGTCATGATCGGCGAGAACGTGTTGGCGCTGTCGGCGACCCAGACCTGCGTCTCGCGCAGCCGGTTGATGCCGCGCGTGAACCGCTGCCGCTCGCGGCCCTCCTGCGCGTAGGCCTTCACCAGCCGCACGCCGGAGAAGATGCCGTTCAGGAGCGACACGACCTTCGAGTTGCTGTCGGAGAGCTTGGAGTAACGCGGGTGGATGCGCTTGAGGTAGATCGTCGTGCCGAGGATGACGAACGGGATCGGGATGAGCACCCACATCGCGAGCCAGACGTTCAGGTAGAACAGCATCGCGCCGATGAACACGATGCGGAGGATGTTCAGCAGGAAGCCGCCGCTGACCTGGTTGACGAAGCCGTGGAACACGCCCGCGTCGCCGTGGACGCGCGTGAGCAGGTTGCCGACCGGATGGCGGTCGTAGTAATCAATGCTGAACTGCTGCAGCCGCTCGAACACGCGGCAGCGCACGTCGAACGTGATCGCCGAGCCGACGCGGGTCGAGAGCCGGCCGATGACCATGTTGAGCAGGTTGCGCGCGACGCTCGCGGCGACCAGCCCCGTCACGACCCACAGCAGCCACCGCTCGCGCGCCACGAGGTCCACCGCCACGCCATGCTCCTTCTTCAGCACGCCGTCCACCAGTTCCTTCGTCAGGTAGGGCGGCACCATGTCCAGCCCGATGCCGACGACCATCAACGAGAACAGCGTCGCCACCCAGCCAAGATATTTCCGCAGCAGCTTGAACGTCCGCACCAGCACCGCGCCCTGCCGGATGCAGCGCGGACAGACCGCGCGCGGCGCCGCCAGCGGCAGGCCGCACTTGGGACACATCCGGTCGCTTGGCTCATACACGCGCTCGATGGACGGCGGCTGGCCTTCGCGCAGCCGCTCCAGTTGCTCGACGAGCTTGCTGAACCGCTCGCGCCGGCCGTTGGAGAACCGCGCCACGTCCACGAACACGCCCTCGACCTTCGCTTGCAGGAACGCGCTGCCGATGGTGCTGCGGACCTGGAATTTCCCGACCCGCTTGATGTCGAACGCGGGTGGCAGATGCTCCTGCGGGTCGGCTGGCACGGCGACAAGCCGGCTCTCCGACGCCACCACCCACACGCTTGAAGGCGCGCCCGCCGGATCAAGATCCCCTTCGGCCCAGAGGCACAACGACTCCGGCGCGAAGCCTTCGCGTGCCAGCCGCGCATGGATCGCCTCGGGCAGCGGCTCGACGCGCGCTGATGCGCCCGCTGACAGCGTGTCGGCGGCGGCAACGGCGATGGACGGAGCGTCTTGTTTCACGTTTTGAAAGCCGCGGAAAGTATAGCAAACAACGCGTTGCCGACAGTGGAATCTGGTAGCGGAACGCGTGAACGTTCCGCCATTCAATCGTCCCTACGGGACTGGCTTGTCTGGGGATCGGCTTTCCCGGCGTTGAAGAGACTGTCTCAAAACTTCCGCAACTTTTTGCCGGGAGCGGAGTGTGTTCAGAGCATGGCCTCACTCATTGCCCCGGATTATGGACAACAGTTTCTCTTGCCCCCAGCTCTCGAAGACTGGGTG
>JACRKA010000060.1 GCA_016219905.1 Verrucomicrobiota bacterium | reverse complement strand
TTGGAGCATGATGAGGCGGTCAACGGCGCCGCGTTCAGTCCCGATGGCCGGTTCGTCGTCACAGCTTGTCAGGACCAAACCGCGCGCCTCTGGGATGTGGCGACGGGCAAGCCGCTGGGGAAACCTTTGCGGCACGCCGAGCTGGTCAAGTCTGCCGCGTTCAGCCCGGACGGACGGCACGTGGTGACGGCCTGCAAGGACGGGACGGCGCAGATATGGGATGTGAACTACAGCCGGGTCATCGCGGCGACGGATGCGCAAGACCGCCAGATGCTCGCGTCGGTGCTCGAAGCCATCAGCGAGACCAGGATTGATCCGGAGACGGACACGGCGGTTCGCGCTCCGGACGATCCCCATGTCCTCCGGGGCCGGGTGGCCAGCCGGGCCGGGGCGTTGCGCGCCTACCACGACGTGCTCGCGTGGCACTTCTCCGATCCGACGAGCCGCCCGGTCTGGCCGGGGAGTTCGCACACGGTGCCGCGGTTCGTCGCCACCCTCCTTGCGATGGACCAGCGCTGGGCATGGCAGGCGGCTTACGAACTGAATCCGACGGACCCCGTGGCCTTGCTGGCCATCGCGGGAGATGAGAAGGATCCGGCGCGGCAGCATTTCCAACGGCAGTCCGCCCTGAAGCGGTTGCCCGATGATGTCGCCGCCTACGCCAGCGCCATCAGCATCCTGAGGAAGCAAAAGGAGGAAGTCCTCTCAACGATCCTCCTCGAACGGGCCAGGGCGAAGTTCCCGGAAACGAGGGAGCTGCAAGGCCAGCGCTGACGCAAGGCGACTTGGCGCGCGCCGGGGCCGCCGACCGAAGTTTCATGAACGATTGGTTTGACAGCCCAAACCCGGAGCTATATATAGCAGCCATGAAAATGATTCTGTTAGCGGTTCTTCTGGCCTTGCCTGTGGTTGCATTTGCGCAGGGCGATGACAAGAACAAGGCCGCGCCGACTCCTCCGCCGTCCAACGTGCAGCGGTAGCAAAGCCGTTGGCATTTCTCGCCAGCCTTGGAGAGTCCAAGGGTGGCGTTCGTAAGGCGGGGGGACGGAGGGCGGGAAACTGGTTCTGATGTCCACGGGCAGGCGGGGTGTGCGCATGACGCGCCGGGAGGCTTTCCACGCGCACATGACGAAGCGTTTGCTGGTCTGTCTCACATCCGCTGCATTGTCCCTCCTAATGCTGGCCGCTTGCCGGCCATCGGTCGCCGCGCATTCCGATGAAGCCGCGATCCGCGCGTTCTTGGACCGCTATTTCGACACGTGGTCGCACCGCGACATGGACGGCTACGGCGCATGCTTCGATTCGCAGGCGCGCATCCACTTCATGGCTAGGAACGGCGAGATCACCAGCAGAGACCTCGCTGATTTCCTCCACGGTCAGAAACTTTTCCATGAGCAAAGCGAAGCACCCGCGACCGAGCGTCCTCTTGAGATCAGGATACAAGGCGACTCCAAGGCCGCGCAGGCCACGGTGACCTGGGTGCTCACCACCGGCAAGAAGGAGGAGCGCGGCGCTGATTTCTTCACGCTCCGGCGCGGGCCGGACGGATGGAAAATCGTGAACCTCCTTTTCTACGTGGACGGACCATGACGCCGCCCGCCACCAACGGCAGCGATGCTCCCAGCCCCCGCGCGACGCGCGTCCTGCTCGGCCTCATCTGCTTCGTCGCCGGCGCAGCCATCATGGTGATCGAGATCAGCGCGAACCGGCTGCTCGCGCCGAACTTCGGCAACAGCCTCCACACGTGGACGGCGCTCATCGGCGTCATCCTCATCGCGTTCAGCGTCGGTGGCTTTCTCGGCGGCGCGCTGGCGGACAAATTCAAGCGCATGGACCTGCTTGGCTGGTTGCTGGCGGGTGCCGCGGCGCTCACGATGCTGATCCCGGCGTTGAACATCCTTCTCGCTCCCTCGCTGGTGGATGCCGGACTCATCTCCGGCCCGGTCATCATCTCGCTGGTCCTGTTCACGCTGCCCGGCATCCTGCTCGGCGCGGTTTCACCCGCAGCCGTGCGGCTCTACAGCCTGGCCGGGCATGACGAACACGTCGGCCGGGCGGCCGGCTTCGTCAGCATGATGGGATCGCTCGGCAGTTTCGTGGGGACATTTCTTTGCGGATTCGTGCTGCTCGCGCTGTTCGGCGTGAAGACGATATTCCTCGGCACCGGGGCCGTGTTGTGCGCGCTTTCCCTGCCGGCCTTCCAGCTCGGCCGAAAAGCGGCGAAGAATATCGCGAAGGCTTCGGCGTTGGTGTTGGCCGGCGCGGCGTTCGGCGGCTTTGCGGCCCCGAAGCCGGATCCGACCACCGTTTTCAAACACTCTTCCTTCTATCACCAGATCGAGATCCAGGACTATCGCGGCGCCGGCGAGACCAACCGCTACCTGATGCTGGATTCCACGATCGAAGGCGCCATGACGGTGGGGAGCGGGGACCTCGTCATGCCCTACCAGCGTTACTGGCAGCTCGCACGGCTGAATGGCGACCTGAAACTCAAGCGCGCCCTGTTCATCGGCGGCGGCGCGTTCGGGATGCCGGAGCATACGGCCAGGCTGGGCAGGGACGTGCACGTGGACGTGGTGGAGATTGATCCCGCCGTGATTGCGGCCGGCCGCCGGTTCTTCAAGCTGGACGAATTCCCCAATGTCCACGCCCACGCCGGCGACGCGCGTCGTTTCCTTCGGAGCACAAAACAGCAATACGACCTCATCTTTGGCGACGCCTACAACGGCGTGCGCCGTGTTCCCTCGCATCTCGTGACGCGCGAGTTTTTTTCGGATGCGAAGTCGAAACTCGCAGACGACGGCGTCTTCCTCATAAACATCGTCAGCGCCGTGGAAGGCGGCCGCGCGGCGCTGCTCGGCAATGTCCTGGCCACCCTGCGTGCCGTGTTCTCGCATGTCGAGGTCTTCGCCGTGAACAAGGACCGGCAGGCGCCGCACAATGTGATTCTCCTGGCTTCGACGAAATCGTGGAAGCCGTGGCTGGAGGACCGCTCTTACGCTCCGGATTCGTGGCAGGGCCAACTCGTTGCCGCCCGTGTCCCGCCGGCTCTCCAACCACCGGCGCGCGGCACCTTCACCGACGACTGGAACCCGGTTGACACGGTGATCGCGCAAAGTCTCTTGAAGTGAAAAGTCCTCCGTGGTCACATCGGGCTGCGATGGCCGACGGGCCGATGAACAGAACTGACCATGCCTGAAGCGACACAACACGCGGCGACGGGCGGCCCTTTCAAATACCGGGCCTTCATCAGTTACAGCCACGCGGACAAAAAGTGGGGCGACTGGCTGCACAAGTCGCTGGAGACCTACCGCGTGCCGCGCCGGCTCGTGGGGCGGCCATCGCGCGACGGGGCCGTGCCGGCGCGCGCGTTTCCCATCTTCCGCGACCGCGAGGAGCTGCCGAGTTCCTCGGCCCTCAACCAGAACCTCGATAACGCCCTCCGGCAATCCCGATACCTGATCGTCATCTGTTCGCCGCGGTCAGCGGTGTCGCGATGGGTCAACGAGGAGGTGAAGATTTTCAAGGCGCTGGGCCGCGAGGACCGCGTGCTGTGCCTGATTGTGGACGGCGAGCCGAACGCATCCGACAAGCCCGGTGCGGGGGCGCCGGAGTGTTTCCCGGAGGCGATCCGGTTCCACGTCGGGCCGGACCGCTCGGTCACCGCCGAGCGGGTCGAGCCGATTGCGGCCGACGTGCGGGACGGCGGCGATGGAAAAGCAAACGCGCGGCTGAAGCTGCTGGCGGGCCTGATCGGGGTCGGCTACGACGAGTTGAAGCAGCGCGACAAACGGCGCCGGTTCTGGCGGCGCGCGCAACTCGCGATCGTCGGCGCGGCGGTGGCGGCCTCGTTGGCCGGCGTGTGGCGATGGCAGGAGGCGCGGCGGGCGGTGGAGGTCGAGCGGCAGTTCGCCCTTCGGTGCATCGAGCTGGGCCGCCAGGAACTGCTCGCGGGCAACCGCCAGCGGGCGCTGGTTTATCTTTCAACGGCATACCAAGCCGGCATCTCCGAGCCGGCCCTGCGATTCCTGATCGCCCAAGCCCGCAAGGGGGTCGAGGAAAGCGCCGCCGCGCCGCGCGGGCACACGAAGGCGATTTACTCCGCCGCGTTCAGCCCTGACGGCCGCCGCGTGGTCACCGGGAGCCGCGATTCCACGGCCAGGGTCTGGGACGCGGGCAGCGGCGCGCTGCTGCACGTCCTCGAGGGGCACAGCAAGGAGATCAACGCCGCCGTGTTCAGCCCCGACGGCCGCCGCATCGTGACGGTCAGCGACGACAAGACAGCGCGGATTTGGGACGCGGGCAGCGGCAAGTCCCTGATGGCCTTCGTCGGCCACGGCAAGAAGGTCTTCTCGCCATGTTTCAGCCCGGACCAGCGGCACGTCGTCACCGCCAGCGAGGACATGACGGCGAAGGTGTGGAACGTGGCGACCGGCCAGCCCGCGTTTTCCCTCGACGGCCACAGGGGCTACGTCAACTCCGCATTCTACAGCCCCGACGGCGCGATGATCGTCACTGCCAGCGATGACCGGACGGCCAAAGTCTGGGATGGACGGACGGGCGCGCTGTTGAGATCGCTGGAAGGCCACGCGCAGAGCGTCAGACATGCGCTGTTCAGCCCTGACGGCCGGTGCATCGTCACGACGGGCGCGGACAACACGGCGCGGATTTGGGAGGCCGCCAGCGGCAGGCTCGTCGCCTCACTGTCGGGCCACGCGGACTGGATCCGGCGCGCGGCGTTCAGCGTTGATGGCAAGCGCGTGGTGACGGCGAGCCGCGACCACACGGCGAAGGTGTGGGACGCCACAAGCGGGAAGATGCTCGCGTCGCTGGAGGGCCACAAAGAGAACAGCTTCGTGTTTGTCGCTGCCTTCAGCCCCGATGGCAGGAGCGTCGTCACTGCGAGCGGAGACAACACCGCGAAGGTGTGGGACGCGGAAACCGGGAAGTGCCTTTTCACGCTGGCCGGCCACACGGGCTACGTTTACTCGGCCGGGTTCAGTCCCGATGGCGCGCGCATTGCGACGGCGAGCGAGGACGGCAACGCCACGGTGTGGGACGCGGCGGACGGCCAGTTGCTGGCGTGTCTGGGATCTCGCAGGGCAAAGCAAGGAGCGTCTTCTTCGTTGGCCGAAGGTTCGCAGATCGCGACCCTTCAGGGGCACACGGGCTACGTCAACAGCGCGGCGTTTGATTCTGGCGGCACGCGGATCGTGACGGCGAGCGATGACGCGACCGCCAAGATATGGGACGCCACCAGCGGCAAGCGGCTCGTCTCTCTCGACGGCCACAAGGCGCGCGTGGCGCGTGCTTCGTTCTCGCCCGACGGCACGCGCGTCGTGACCGCGAGCGACGATGCAACGGCCAGAATCTGGGACGCCGCGGGCGGGAACGCGCTGGCCACGCTCGCCGGGCACAAGGACAAGATCCTCTGGAGCGAGTTCAGCCCGGATGGAAAGCAGCTCGCGACCGCCAGTGCGGACGGGAAAGCAGGGGTCTGGGATGCGGCGACGGGCAACCGGATCGCTTGGCTGGAGGGACACGCAACGGATGTCAATTGCGCCAGCTTCAGCCCGGACGGCGCGCGGCTGGTCACCGCGAGCGCGGACAACACCGCCAAAGTCTGGGACATCGCGCGCGGCAAGCCCGCCTTCTCGCTGGACGGCCACAAGGAAACGCTGGGCTTCGCCATGTTTGATCCGGCGGGCGGGCGGGTCGTCACCGCCAGCGAGGACAAGACCGCCAGGATTTGGGATGCGGACTCGGGCCGGCTGATGCTCTCGCTCGACGGCCACAAGGATTGGGTTCGGTTCGCCATCTTCAACTCCGACGGCAGCCGCGTGGCCACGTGCAGCCGCGACGGAACCGCGAAGGTGTGGGATGCGAACACCGGCAGGCTCATCATCGCCCTCGATGGGCACACGGGCTATGTCAAACACATCGCCTTCAATCCCCAGGGCAACTTCATCGTCACCGCGGGCGAGGACAAGACCGCCAAAGTCTGGGACGACAAGACCGGCAAGCTGTTGGCGTCTCTTGACGGGCACAGCAACGAACTTTCCTCGGCGGTCTTCAGCCCTGACGGCACGCGGATCGTCACCGCCGGTTTTGACAAGACAGCCAGACTTTGGGATGCGCGGCTCGAATCCGACAGTCCTGAGGAGATCGCGCGCTTGGTCGAACAACACGTGCCGTGGCGGCTTGAGAAAGGCCGCCTCGTCCCGAAAGTTGCCGGCGCGTCTCAAGAGTAGGTTTGCGATATGAAAGAGGTGGAAGAATTGTGACCCTCAACAAAAAGTCCGGCGTCTCTGGCGCGGCGGTTCATCGCGCGCTCGGCAGGCCATCGGCACTTGCGGCGGCGCTTTTCGGTCTCGCTCTGCTCGCAGGCGTTCCACTGTCATTGTTGGACGGTTGCGCTCCGGAGCCGGCCGGCGCGCCGCTTCCTTCCATGACCGTCGTCATTGACGATGCCGGTCTGGCCGAGCCGTCACTGGTCCAACGGCTGTGCAGGATTGCCGCTCCCTTTTCGGTCGCCGTTCTTCCCGGCGAGGCGCACAGCGTCGAATGCGCGGAGATCGCGCATCGTGCCGGCAAGGAGGTCATGGTCCACCTGCCGTTGGAACCGCTGTCCAAGCCCCCCGGCCTTTACCTCGGCCGCGAACCGATCACGTTCGATATGGCCGAAGACGCGGTGCGGCTGCGGGTCCGCCAGCATCTCGCCGCCGTCCCGCACCGCGTTGGCGTCAACAACCACATGGGCAGCCGCATCACGCCGGACCGCCAGCGGATGACCTGGATTCTGCAAGAGATCAAAGCGAAAGGGCTGTTCTTCGTGGACAGCCGCACCATCAAGGACACGGTGGCCTGCTCGGTGGCCCGGGAGCTTGGGATTCCCGCCGCCCAAAGGACGGTCTATCTGGACAACGAGAGAAGCGTTCCTGCGATACGGACCCAGTGGCAACAATGTGTCGCAGCCGCCCAAAAAGATGGATGGGCCTTGGCCATCGGCCACGTCCATGACGAAACCATCACGGCCATGGAAGAACTGGTGCCCGCGTCCAAAGGCGTCGTGCGATTCATCACCGCGGGTGAACTCACCACCCGTCAGCGCCACTGAGACGCTTCACCGGGACTTGGCGGCCTCGATCTCTTTGCCGGCGACCTCCGTGACCGGCCCCAAGGAATACCCCTGCTTCTGCAAGCCGCGGATGAGCGCGCGCAGCTTCTCATGCAGCCGGTCTGCGCGTCGCGCCGTGCCCAAGTGCATCGCCACGATCGCGCCGTTCTTCCCGTGCGGGCTGTCCTTTCCGAAATCGAGGACGGACTGGACGATCCCGTCCGCGGTCTTGTAGAGGGGGCTTGCCTTGTTGGACACCCAATCCTTCGTGTCCATGCTCTCCGCGCCCTCCGTGGTCCAGACAACGTGCGCATAACCCAGCTCCACCGCCCACGACAGGATCTCGGCGTTCCGCTCGCCGTAAGGCGCGCGCCACAGCGCCGCCATCTTCCGTCCCGTGAGCCGTTCAAACGCCGCCTCCGCGCGGCGCAACTCGTCCTGCAGAAACTCGCGCGTCAGGCCCGGCAGCGTGAAGTGCCGGTTGTTGATCTCATAGGACGTCAACCGCGGATGCCAGAACGTGTGGTTCCCGATTTCATGCCCGTCCTTGACCATCCGCAGCACCGCCTGCGGATGCCGCTGGATGAACCGGCCGGTGAGAAACATCGTGCAGCGCACGCGCTGGCTTCGCAGGGCCTCCAGGATGGGCGCGACCGCGTTTTCCTCGTCACCGCCGTCGAACGTCAGGGCGATCCGCTTCGCGTTCACGTCGCCGCGCGTGACCTCGCGCAAGGTCACCGTTTGCCGGGGTTTCTCCGGCCCTTCCGCCGCGGCGGGAATCGCATCCGGCGGGATCGGCAGGCAAACAAGTGCAGGCAACAAGATGGTCCGGATCGCTTTCATCGGGCGCGCGTGTCGGAAAAGACTGGTTTGTCGCGCCAGCCCAGTCAAGGCCCCAATCGTCCCATGTTGCCCGCGCGCCTTTCGATCTGCTTGCCACTGCGGCCGGGCAGGCATAATACTTCCCCGGAAAGCCAGCCCGGCGAACCGGCCGCGCCTGTAGCTCAGTCGGATAGAGCAGAGGTTTTCTAAACCTTTGGTCGGGGGTTCGAGTCCCTCCAGGCGCGCCAACATCCGCCTGCGGTTGTGTAGCGGCCAACAAAGGAGTGATTGCGATGAACACGATGAAACTGACTCTTGGAATCACAGCAGCCGTCGTGAGCCTGACGATTTCGGGTGGGATGGCCCAAGCCCCGGGAGCCAAGCCGGACATTGAGAGTCCGCTCAAAGGCGTTGTGGCCAACATGACTCCCGTCGGATTGACCGTCAAAGGCGAGGGCACTTCGAAGAACATCCATTTCGCCATCAAGGGAGCGCGGATCACGCGCGGCGGCTGGCATCCCTGCGAGTTCAAAGACGTCAAGGTAGGCGACACGGTCACTGTGACGTTCACGGCGCCCAAGGAAGGCAGTTCCAAATATGTCGCCACGCTGATTGACGTCGCCAGGGAATTGTCCGCCGCCGAGAAACTGCCGATTCTCGCCAAGGCCGGGAAGCTGTTGTTCGAGGACGACTTCGCGCGCAGCGGGATGCCGCCGAAGTGGAGGCTCGGAAAGGGTTTCTGGGAGATCCATGACGGCGTCGTCACCGCGGCGGAGAATCCGGCGGACAACCACGGCGCCTATGCCTACGCCGAGCCGCGGTTCCCCTACAAAGACATCGTGGCCGAGTTCTCCTTCAAGTTTGACGGCTCCACGGGCTGCCATCTCATGATGGAGGACAGCAACTACAAGGCAGCCCATGCCGGTCACATCATCCGCGCCACCATCACGCCCGCGTCGTTAGGGCTTGCGGATTCCAAGTTCGGGTCCATGAAGAACGAGATCCACGACAAGATGAAAGACCCCGCCACGAGCGCGGAGGAGAAGAAGAGAATACAGGAAAGCATCAAAGACAAGTCGGCCTCCTTCAAGGTCGCGCTAGATCCCGCCAAGTGGCACCAGGCCCGCGTGGAGGTCGTCGGCGACGAGATGCTGATCAGCATAGACAACCAACCGCTCGGCTACCTGAAATCCGAGGGCGTCAATCACCCCACCAAGAACATGGTCGGCTTCACCGTCGGCGGCAAATCCACGCAACTGGACAACCTGAAAGTCTGGGACGCGACGGTTCGCCCGGACTGGTCCAAGAACCGCTCCGATGTTTTGGCGGCGCTGCGGAAACAGTAGGGACAGCTTTTCGACAGCCTCAGTTTGCGCCCATCGCGTTCCTCGTTGCCTTCCTGCCGATGTCGCGCAGGGTTTGCCATACAGCGGCATCTTTGGAACTGGGGGACACCATCAGGATCAGGCAGGTCTGTTTCGACGCCGGCCGCGGAACCACGAGGGCTTCCACATTCAGGCTGATCTTCCGGCCGTCGGTGAACGAGTCGAAGAAAACAACCTCGGCGGCGAAGCTCTGTTTTGCATCCGGGCCGGGCGGCGCCGGATTCACCACGGTTTTCATCTGCGCGGGGTCCGGCGAGAGTCCCTTGCCCCGGCCCACAGCGATGCTGAGGCCGCGGTAATATTTCTCAAGGAAATCCTTGAGGTCTGCCGCGCCCAGTTCCGGCGCGCCGTCGGCCATGATGACCACGACGTAAGTGAAATAGTTGCTGGAGCGGGTGTCGAACATCCCGGGGGCAAACCGGATTTCCTCGGTGCCGGTGAGCTTGATGTCAGGCGCAAATCCCGGAGGGATTGCCATTCCTTCAAAGCGCCAGTCCGCAGGCTCTTTGAGGATCGTGGGGTGTTCCGGCCCGACGGCATGGAGCGGGGCGAGCAGAGCGAACAGCAGGGCGGCGAGGATGAGATAGTGAATGTGTTTCATCGTAGTCATCACGCTCCGCGTGATGGTTTGTTGTTGTTCTATTGTTCCTCACGCGGAGCGTGAGGACTACTATGCAGCGTGCCACCGCCCGCCGTCCGCGCGCCACAAGAAAAACGCTCTCCGCGTCCTCCTCAACGAAAACATGTTTTCCGCTAACTTATGATTCCTCCGACGGCGCGAAGCCGCGTCGCAGACAGTTCTCGCTCACCACGCGCGGCACAAGGAACTGGAGCAGGTATTCGCGCCCGCCGGCCTTCGTCCCGCCGCCGCTCATCTTGAACCCACCGAACGGCTGCCGGCCCACGATCGCGCCGGTGATGGGGCGGTTGATGTAGAGGTTGCCGCAGACCATCTCCGACTTCGCGCGCTCGATGTTCACCGGGCTGCGCGAGTAAACGCCGCCGGTCAGTGCGAATGCCGAGTCGTTTGCCAGCGCCAGCGCCTCGTCGAAACTGGCCGCCTTCGACACACAAAGCACGGGGCCGAAGATCTCCTCGCGGAAGATTCGGCAGCGCGGTTTCACGTCGGTGAACAATGTCGGCGGCACGTAGCAGGCGTTTGCGTCGTCAGACACCGCGCCCTGCCACGCCAGCGTGGCTTCGGCCTTGCCGACCTCAATAATTTCCAGAATCCGCCGCTGCGCCACGCGGTCTATCACAGGGCCAATGATGGCGCCCGCCTCCTCCGCCGGGCCGACGCGCAACGACGCCATCGCCGCAACGAGTCGCTCCAGGAACCTGTCGTAGTTGTCCGCCAGCACGATCAGCCGCGACAGCGCGCTGCATTTCTGCCCCTGGTAGCCGAACGCGGAGATGAGCGCGCCCTTGACTGCTTCGTCGAGGTCGGCGTCGCCGTCCACGATGAGCGAGTTCTTGCCGCCCATTTCGCAGACGGCCCGCTTGAGGTTCGTCTGGCCCGGCAACGTGCGCCCCGCCGCTTCCCAGATGCGCTGGCCGACCTCCGTCGAGCCGGTGAACGCGATGAAGTCAACCTGCGGATGCGCCACCAGATGCGCGCCGACCTCCGAACCGCGCCCGGTGACGAGGTTGGCCACGCCGGCGGGAAAGCCCGCTTCGATGATCAACTCCATCAACCGCGCGCCGATGACCGGCGTCTGGTCCGACGGCTTGATGAGGACGGTGTTGCCCGTGACCAGTGCGGCCGTGGCCATGCCGGTGAGGATGGCCAGCGGGAAATTCCACGGTGCGATGACCACGCCCGTGCCGCGCGACCACCAGTGCTGGAAGTTGGATTCGCCCGCCACCGCCTGCGTGCGCTGCGGCTGGCCCACCACGCGCATCTCGGCGGCGTAGAAATTGCAGAAGTCAATCGCCTCGGCCACGTCCGCGTCGGCTTCCGCCCAGTTCTTGCCGGCTTCGAGGATTTCCAGCGCGGTCAGCGCGACTTTATCGCGACGAAGCAACTCGGCCAGCCGTTCCAACAGCACGGCACGCTCATCGGCCGGCAAACGCGCCCAAGCCGGCTGTGCGGCCCGCGCCGCAGCCAGCGCGGCCTCGGCGTCGGCGACGGTTGCGCGCGCGGCGTAGCCGATGATCTCGTTCTGGTTGGCCGGGTTCAACGACGGCGTCCACTCGTTCGTCGTGACTGGCTTGTGGTTGATGACGAGCGGATGCTTGCAGCCAAGCTGCGAGCGCAGTGTCCGAAGTGCCGCGCGAACCTTCTCCCGATCCCCGCCACGGGTGAAATCCGTGAGCGGCTCGTTCTGGAAGATTGCTCCGCTCCTGTAGGAGCCGACGTAAGGAGGCTCAGGTTTTGTCTCTGAAGAAGCGAGCCTCCTTACGTCGGCTCCTACGGGTGCTTTCAATAGCTCCTCCCGGCTCGCGCCCTTGGCGAACTTGCTGGCGAGGAAGCCTTCGTTGCTCGTGTTCTCCAGCAGTCGCCGGACAAGGTAGGCCATGCCGGGGAGCAGTTCGCCAACGGGGCAGTATTCGCGGACGCGCAAGTCGAGCCGGAGCAGCGCGGACTTCAGCGCACCGGCCATCCCGTGCAGCATCTGGAACTCGATGGCGTGGCGCTCCACTCCGAGGCGGTCGGCCTGCGCCAGCGCGTGCGCGATGCTGCGGACGTTGTGCGTGCCGAATGCGGCGTCCACCGCGTCCGCGTTCTCCAGCAGAAACAGAGTGAGCTTCTCGAAGTTCGCGTCCGTCTCCGCCTTGCGCGCGAACACCGGCACTGGCCAGCCACGCTGCGCCGCGATGATCGTCTCGTAGTCCCAGTAAGCGCCTTTGACGAGCCGGACCGTGATGCGCCGCTGTTGTGTGCGCGCCCAAGCAACGAGGTCGCGCAGGTCGGTTTCGGCGTCGTGCATATAGGCTTGCAACGCGAGACCACAGGCGGGCGCGGTGGCGAACTCCGGCTCGGCGAAGACGGTCTTGAACAGGCGCAGCGTGAGGTCTTTCAGCGCGTAGCTCTCCATGTCGAAGTTGATGAACGCGCCCACCTCTCCTGCGCGGCGCAGGATCGGCCGCAGCCGCGTGGCGAGCTTCTCGATGGCCGTGTCCGGATCGGCCGGATGAATCTGTGAGTAGAGCGCCGAAATCTTGATGGAGAGATTCAGCGCGGGAACCTCGCCGCGCGGCGTGAGGTTGGCGCGGCACGGGCCGGGCCAGCGCGCCATTTCGCGGGCCAGCAGGTCCAGCAGGTCGAGGTAGCGCCGGGCGTAGTCGTCCGCTTCGGCCTCGCTCACGACGGTCTCGCCGAGGATGTCGGCCGTGAACGCGACGTTTCGCTCGTGGAGGTGGCGAAGCGTGCGAACGATCTCGCCCTCGTCGCTGCCGAGCATGAACTGCCGCGCGAGGCTGGCGACCTGCGAGCGGATGCCGCCGCTGAGCAGCCCGCCGGCAAACTCACCCGCCTTGAGCGCGGCGCGCAGGGTTGTTGGGAGTTCCACCTGCTCATCGCCGAGATATTCGTGGAGATGGCGCGCCACCTCCGCGGCGGAGTTAAGCGCGGGCAGCACGTCCACGAACCGGAAGAGCTGCGTCTTGAACTTCGGGTCGCGCATGACCCAATCCATCAGCGCGCCATGAAATCCCTTGCGGCTGAACAACGACGGCGGCTCCGCCTCCTCCATCTGCGTGAAGATACGCCCGCCAGTCTCGTGGATGGAGTCTTCGAGCGGGGCCGGCTGGGGTGGAGCGATGTCGGGCGCCGTCTTCACGGCAGAAAATCACCCACGCGCGGCCATCAAGCAAACGGTCTTGCCCGCCTATTTCCCACCGAGCGCCTGCGCCTTCTTCACCAGGCTGAGGAATTCCGTCCGATAACCCGATGCGTCCGGGCCGCGGCCTTCTTCGGCGAGTTCGAGCGCGGCGGCCAGCGTGGCGCTGCCCTTGTGCGGGCTGTCGCGCAGCACCATGCCGAACGCAGCAACCGCGGCGGCAAACTTGTAGTCGCGGCTCGCGGCGGCGTAGCCCGCGCCACTGTCAGTGATGGGCCGCTCGATCAGGCTGATCTTGTCGCCATCGGGTTGTTTGTAACGCAGCTTTACCGTCAGCAACTCCCGGCTGGCCGGCTCCGGCGCGGCTGGGGCTGGCTTCTGATACTTCAGCGGGTCCACGGCCGGACTGGCCAGCACCCGGCCCGGCGACACGATTTCGTAGAGCGCGGTGACGGTGTGTCCCGCGCCAATCTCGCCGGCGTCCTTGGTGTCGTCGTTGAAGTCTTCCTTCCTCAACAGGCGGTTCTCGTAGCCGATGAGGCGATAGGCTGAGACTTGGGCGGGGTTGAACTCCACCTGGATCTTCACGTCCTTGGCGATGGTCACCAGCGTGCCGTTCATCTGCTCGACGAGCACCTTGCGGGCCTCGTGCAGCGAATCAATGTAGGCGTAGTTGCCGTTGCCCTTGTCGGCCAGCTTCTCCATCGTCGAGTCCTTCAGGTTGCCCATGCCGAATCCGAGCACGGTCAGGAACACGCCGCCCTTGGCCTTCTCCTCGATGAGCCGCGTCAGGTCGCCTTGGTTGGTCACGCCGACGTTGAAATCGCCGTCGGTGCAGAGGATGACGCGGTTGATGCCGCCTTTGATGAAGTTCTCCTGCGCGATGGCGTAGGCGCGTTGAATACCCTCGCCGCCGTTGGTCGAGCCGCCCGACTCCAGCCGGTCGAGCGCGTCCAGGACCCTCTGCTTGTCGTCGCAACAGGTGGACGGCAGCACCAGCCCCGACGAGCCGGCATAGACGACGATCGCCACGCGCTCGTTCTCGCCGAGTTGCTGCACGAGCATCTTCAACGCGCGCTTGAGCAGCGGCAGCTTGTTCGCCGGCTGCATCGAGCCGGACACATCCACCAGGAACACCAGATTGCCCGGCGGGCGCTTCGCGGCGGGGACCTCGCGGCCTTTCAGCCCGATGCGCATGAGCCGATGGTCGCTGTCCCACGGGCAGCCGGCGACCTCGACGTTCACCGAGAACGGCTCGCCGCGCTTCGGCTGCGGGTAGTCGTAGGTGAAGTAGTTGAGCAACTCCTCGATGCGCACGGCGTCCTTCGGCGGCACTGAGCCTTGCAGCAAAAACCGCCGGACGTTCGCATACGAGGCGGTGTCCACGTCTATCGAGAAGGTCGAGAGCGGGTTCTCCGTGACGGAGAGGAATGGGTTGTCCCTGATGTGGGCGTAGGCTTCGGTGTTGAATGAGCCAGCGTAACGACTCGCGGCGGGAAACTCGGCTCGTTTTGCGGTGGAGCCATAGCGCCCCATTGCGGAGCCGCGCACCCCGTAAGCTACCGATGACTGACTTTCTGTTTTCTTCGCCCATGCGCCAGCAACGCCACCATTGAGGAAAGTTGGAGATTGCGGGTCCTTGACGACCGCGAGTGTGCCTCCGTCCATGTTCAACTGGCCAAGTCCGCCCCCCGTTAGAAACGCTCCACCACTGTAGGTGTTAGCGCCGGCCAGATAGAGCGATCCCGCCCCGTTGTTCACAGAGGGGCCGGGTAAAGTTATTAGCACGGGGTCGCCAACAGCGATCGTCCCATTGCTCAAAATGAGCGCCGCTGACGCTAACGGCAAAACCGTCGTCGGAGCCGGCACTGATGTTTTCGGTGGGGGCGGCGGAATTGTTGGCGACGCTGCTGGTGTCGGGTTGAGCTTGATCGCAAACTCCGAAGGTTGCTGGCCGCTCTTCGGGTTGGTCGTGTGAAACGCCTCAAACCACAGGCCCCATCCGACTACCGCCACCAAGCACGCTGTTGCCCAAATGCCAATCGTGGCGTATTGCGGCCGCCACGCGAACAGAGTGGCGAGAAATGACGGCCTCGCGCGCTGCGCTTGGCCCTTGCTGGAAACGCTCGAAGCTGGCGCCAACGCTGTGTTGATGGCGGCGCGCTGGGCCGCCGAAAGCTGCGCGCACGGCTCGGTTTGGAGCGCGGCTGCCAGCAGGCCGGCGGCCTGACGGGTTTCCTCGACCGCCCGCTGGCATTCGGCGGATTGCTCAATCGCCGTCGAGACCGCCGCGGCTTCGCTGGCGTCGAGTTCGCCCAGCGCGTAGGCGGTCAGTTTTGGATCGTCGGGTTGGAGTTTCATGGGAACCTCTCAAAGTTTGGTGCTCAGGCCGAACTCGGCCTTGAGCCGGTGGCGCAGATTTCTTATGCCGGTGTGGATCAGGAAGCCGACGTTGGTCACCGTCAGGTGGGTGATGCGGCTGATTTCCCGGTAGCTGAGGCCGTTCTGGAACTTCAGGCGGATGACCTCCTGCTGGTTGGCCGGCAACGAGTCGAGCACGCGCAGGACGTGGCTGTTGGAGTCATCGCGCTCGGCGATCGCCGCGGGGGACGGGTCGCTGCTGGGGCAGTCTTCAATCGTTTCATCGCCTGCCGGTTTCATGCGCCTCTCCTTTCGCTGCACATCGAGCGCGCGATTGCGGCAAACCGTGAACAGCCATTCCGCCTCATGCCCGTCCACGTCCCCGCGCTCCTGCGCGCACAGCCGGACAAACGTCTCCTGGACCACGTCCCGCGCGCGTTCCGCATCGCCGGTGATCCGCGCCGCGTAGCGGACGAGCGGGCCTTCGTAGCGTTCAAGGATCGAATGAACCCATGCGACCTTGTCTGGTTGGCGATCAACGCTCATCGGTGGTCCGTCGTCCGGAAACACTTCCTGTCACCAAGAGTAACGCGGCAGGCGGGGTTTTCTTAGACAAAACTTCAAAGGGGGCGCATCCCAGTTCTTGCACGGCAAGCTGAAGAGGCCGTGTGGAAAACGGCTTCACAGCAGACAGCTCCGCTAGGAGCGTCATGCTTATAGTGGTGGTTTCCGCATGGCAGAAGCTCCGTCGGAGCGGCATGTGCGGGGCCAATCGTTGTTGCAGCCGCCACATGCCGCTCCTACGGAGCTAACGAGCGAGCGGCGCGCGTGGTGGCTGGCCGTTATCGCTTCGGGCCGATGCACCAGAGCGCTTTGTGCGTGCGGATGAACAGGTCGCCGTTGCTGGGGACGATGGAGGAGTTGCTAGGCTCGCCGAGGGAGTTGGCCGAGACGAGTTCGAACTTCGGACTGGCTTTGAAGACAAAGCAGTCGCCGCCTTGCGTGATGGTGTAGCAACGGCCATCGGCGAGCATCACGCTGCTCCAGTTCTGGGCCTTGCCTGCACCTTGGAGGCGTTCGGTCCAGACCGTCTCGCCGGTCTTGAGGTTGATGCACATGGCCGTGCCGGGGTCGTTGTGGACGTAGATGTGGCCGTCATGCACGACGCCGGAGCCGATGCGCTGCGGCGAACGCGGATGATGCCAGACGCGGCGTTGCGCGGTCACGTCGCCGCTGCCGCCGGCGCGCACGGCGAGCGCCATGCCGCTGAAGCCGCCCAACGCCACAACGATGCCGCCCTCGTAGATCGGCGAGCTATAGACAAGCGGGTTGAGGCCGGCGCAGGTCCAGAGTTCCTTGCCGGTCAGCGGATCATAGGCAACGAGACGCCGCGGCCAGCTCATGAGGAGTTGGTCCTTGCCCTCGACCTTCATCAACGTGGGCGTGGTCCACGAGCCGATGTAGGTGGCGACCGCGCCCTTGCCGCCCCGGACGTCGTCGGTCGGCTGTTTGCCGTAGCCAGTCGCCTCGTCGCGCTTCCAAACGGTCTTGCCGGTCTTCTTGTCCACGGCGATCAGGTAGGTCGTCTCGCCGGGGCCGAAGTTCAGGAAGCAGAGGTTGCCGTAGATCACCGGCGACGCGGCGTTGCCCCAGATGTGAATCTGCCGGCCGAGGTCGGCGCGGCGCCAGAGTTCCTTGCCGGCAAAGTCGTAGCAGAACAACCCGTCGGAGGCGAACGAGGCGATGACGCGCTCGCCGTCGGTCACGGGCGATGCGGAGCAATACGGATTGGTGCCGTGCGTCGGCTCTTTCTCCTTCGTCGTGACGCCGGCCTGCCAGAGCAGCTTGCCGTCGGCGCGGTTGAAGCACATGAGCGTGCGCCGGTCGCCGACGGGCTGCGTGACGAACACGCGCTCGCTCCAGACGATGGGCGTGGAGTTGCCGCGCTCGGGCAGCTCGACGCGCCACTTCACGTTTTCCGTCGCGCTCCATTTCGTGGGACAGTTCTTCTCCTCGCAGATGCCGGTGCCGAGTGGGCCGCGCCACGCGGGCCAGTTGGCGGCAAACGCAGGCGAGATGAGCAGTGGGACGAAGGCGAAAACTCGCGTGATCGTTTTCATGGGCAGGCCCCTGTTGTTACGACGTTGGCCGAAAACTCACTTCTGAAACACCGCGCGGATGAATTCGTCGCCGTGCACGACACCGAACGCGCCCGCGGCGCAACTCTGCTCGTCGTAGCGCTGGACGGCGTCCGGCGCACGGCGCGGGTCGCGGATGGCGAACGGCACCGCGTCGCGAACGTGGATGCGCGATTCCACGGGCGTCGGATGATCCGGCAGGACGGCGACAACCGTTTCCAGCTTGCGCTGCTCCAAACCGGCGAGGATGCGGCCTACGAGCCGCGCGTCGAGGTCTTCGATGGTGCGGATCTTCAACTCCAGGTTGCCGTCGTGGCCGGCCTCGTCGGGCGCTTCGACGTGGACGTAGCAGAAGTCCGTGTGCTCCAACGCGGCGAGGCAGGCGTCGGCCTTGCCTTCGTAGTTGGTGTCGTAGAGGCCGGTCGCGCCGGGGACCTCGACGGTCTCCAGCCCGGCATAGACGCCGATGCCGCGGATCAGGTCCACCGCGGAGATCACCGCGCCGTGGATGCCGAACCGGTCGGGGAACGTCCACATCTTCGGGCGATGGCCGGGCGACCAGAGCCAGATCGAGCTGGCCGGGTCTTTGCCGGCGGCGCGGCGGCGTTGGTTGACCGGATGGTTCTTCAGGATCGGCCACGAACGACGGGTCAGGTCGTTGAGCAGGTCAGCGGTCGCTTGCGCTTCGGGAACCCTGGCGCGGATGAGCAACGGCTCGGCCGGCTTGTTGGGATGATCGTGCGGCGGCGTGCAGTCGAGCCGCGCGTCGAGTCCCTTGCCGACGAACAGGTGGCGATAGCTGACGCCGGTGTGGAAGCTGAGACCGGGCCGGCCGATCTCCTTCTGGAGCGTCTTGAGGATTTCGTCCGACTCGGCGGAACTGATGTGGCCGGCGGAGTGGTTCTTGATGCGGCCGTCGTCGAACAGGCAGATGAGGTTGCACCGCATCGCCATGTCGTCGTCGCGGATGTCCACGCCCATGCTGGCGGCCTCCAGCACGCCGCGGCCCTGCAACACCTCGCGCGGGTTGTAGCCCATCACGGCGAGGTTGGCGGCCTCGCTGCCGGTCGGCATGTCCTCCTCGATGGTCTTGAACAAGCCGCACCGTCCCTCGCGCGCGATGCGGTCCATGTGCGGCTTGCGCGCGACCTGCAACGGCGTCTTGCCGCCGAGACGCGCGACCGGGTAATCGGACATGCCGTCGCCAAGGATGATGACGTGTTTCATCTCGCGTAGTTCTTGGTGAGGTAATCTTTGAACCGACCGTAATCGGCCGCCATCCGGTCGTAGTCTTCGGGCAGTTTGTCCAGCGCGGCCAGTGACGGCGGCACCTCCGGCGAGAAACCGAGCAGCCGCTCGATCTCCTCCGGGAACTTCGCCGGATGCGCCGTCTCCAGCACCACGGCCGGCGAATCGCCCAACGGCTCGGCCTTCGCAAAATCCAGGAACCCGCGCCAGCCCACCGCGCCGTGCGGCTCTAGCAACAGCTTGTGATCGTTCCACGCCTGCTGGATGGTCGCACGGGTTTGCTCATCGGAGACCGCAGTCGAAAACAACTCGCGCCGCATCCGCGCCATGTCGGGCGCGCGGTGGATCTTCCCCGTCTCGTCCATCTGGCCGCCGTAGATCGCGACGAGGCGGGCGAGGTTGCTCGGATGGCCGACGTTCATCGCGTTGGAGAGGCAGTTCAGCGACGGCTCGATCTTTTCGTAAATCCCGTTGTGAAGAAACATCGGGAACTCGTTGTTGCCGTTGACCGGCACGACGAGCCGGCGGATCGGCAAGCCCATCTCGCGAGCGAAGACTGCGCCCATCATGTCACCGAAGTTCCCCGACGGCACGGCGAACACGACCGGCTCGCCCGGCTTGGCGAGGCGCGACGCGGCGTAGAAATAATAGACGCTCTGCGGCAGCAGCCGGCCGATGTTGATCGAGTTGGCGGACGAGAGCGGGATCGCCGCGAGCGCCGGGTCGGCGAATGCGCGCTTCACCAGCGCCTGGCAATCGTCGAACTTCCCGTCCACCGCGATGGTGCGGATGTTGTCGCGCAACGTCGTCATCTGCTTCCGCTGGCGGTCGCTGACCTCGGCGATGGGGAACAGCACCAGCACGCGGATGCCCGCGACGCCGTGAAACGCGCTCGCCACGGCCGAGCCGGTGTCGCCGCTGGTAGCGGTCAGGATTGTCAACTGCCGCCCCGTCTCCTGCACGAACCGCCCGATGAGCCTCGCCATCATCCGCGCGGCGAAATCCTTGAACGATGCCGTCGGCCCGCGGTCGAGCCGCATGACGTGAGCGCGGCCCTTGAAACCGGCGACCGGCTCCAGCGGCACATCATAATTATAGGCGTCGGCGCACAGCCCGCGCAGCGTCGTGTCGTCCACGATGCCAACGGTGAATCGCCGCAGCACCTCGAACGCGATCTCATCGTAGGGCCGGCGCGCAAACGCCGCGATCTCCTCCGGCGTGAGCCGGGGAAACCGCTGCGGCAGATAAAGCCCGCGGTCGGGCGCCTGCCCTTGGAGCAGCGCCTCGCGCAAGTCCACCGCCGGCGCCAGGCCGTTGGTGCTGTGATAGAGTAACGGTTCCATTTCCAAAACGCGCTGCGGTTGCAGAGCACAGACGCGCAGTGTCCTTCAGCCCGCAGAGCGGCTACGGTAGCCAACTGGAACGCCATCGCAAGGATTATCGGCGCGGGGTGGGGGTGCGGGTGGTTTCGAATCCTTCGAGGCTTGCGACGCGGAAGCTGGCCGCGCTAGAGTGCGCCGCACGGAGCCATGTCCTTCATCGCCACCAGCCACCGCGCGCGCCGCGATTACGAGATCCTCGACTCCTTCGAGGCCGGCATCGCGCTGACCGGCACCGAGGTCAAGAGCCTCCGCGCCGGCCGCGCGAACATCGAGAAAGCCTTCGGCCGCCTCGAGCGCGGCGAGATCTGGCTCTTCAACGCCCACATCCCCGAATACGCGCAGGGCAACATCAACAACCACAACCCGACCCGCACGCGGAAGCTGTTGCTCCACCGCGACCAGATCGAGCGGCTCATCGGCCACCTCGCTGTCAAGGGCCACGCGCTGGTGCCGCTGAAGCTTTACTTCAACAAGCGCGGCATCGCGAAGGTCGAGATGGCGCTGGGCCGCGGCAAGACTCAGGTGGACCGCCGCGAGGACATCAAGCGCCGCACCGCCGAACGCGAGATCGCCCACGCGATGACCGCCGCGCTGAAAGGCAAACAACGATCATGAACGCAACAACCGAGGGAAGTCCGAAGGCCGAAGGCCGAAATCCGAAGGAAGGCCGAAGGCCGAAATCCGAAGAGCAGCCGCCACACATGGTTTCTCGCGGCATCGCCACCCGGTTTCGGCCTTCGGATTTCGGATTTCCTTCGGCCTTCGGCCTTCGGCCTTCGGATTTCGGCGCGCGGAGAACCACCCATCTGCTCGCCATACTCACGTTAGCCGTCGTCGCCACCGCCGCGCTCGCCGCCGGCCCGCGCGCCGAGGTCTCGCTTAACGGCGCGTGGCAGACCGCCCCAGCCGACCCGGAACTGGCGCAGCCGAAGCCGACGGGGCCGTGGAAGGAGTGCGCCGTGCCGGGCACGCTGAACGGCGTCAACCGCACGGCGTTCTGGTTCCGGCGCAGCTTCGACGTGCCCGCCGACTGGCGCGACCGGCGCGTGCTGCTGCGGTTCAACGGAGTCAAATACAATTCCTCTGTCTTCGTCAACGGCCAGCGCGTCGGCGGCTGTTTCAACGGCTACGACCCGTTCGCCCTCGACGTGACCGGCGCGGTGAAGTTCGGCGCGGCCAACGAACTGCTCGTCGGCGCGCGCGATTGGTCGGGCATTTTCGATAAACAACTGCCCGACCCGCCGGCCAGGACGGACTGGCACGCCCTGCGCAATTGGCCGAAGGACAACGTGCTGTCGCCCGTCGGCGGCCTGCTCACCCTGTTCGGCATCTGGGACGACGTCACGCTGTTGGCGGTGCCGCCGGTCCACATCGCCGACCTCACCATCGTCACCTCCGTCCGCAAAGGCGAGCTGGTCGCGACGTTCGAGATCGCCAACGAAGGCAAGCAGGACGCGCGGGTGACGCTCAAGAACGCCATCGCCGACGTGCCAACGCTGGTGTTCGAGGATAAGGTCTTCACGCTCGCCGCCGGCCACGTCACCAACATCTCCGCAAAGATCGAGTGGAAGGACGCCAAGCTCTGGGACTGTGAGCACCCGAACCTTTATCATCTCGAATCGCGCCTCGGAGTCACCGAGCCGCCGCCGCCCGCGCCGAAGTCGTCGTCTGCGACGCAGCAGCCCGCCCCGTCGCCGAAGCCGCTCCAGCCGCCCGATGAGTTGCGGACGCGGTTTGGGTTCCGCGAGTTCTGGGTCGAGCGCGGGCGGTTCATGCTGAACGGCGTGCCGATCACGCTGCGGGCGAGCGCGACGTGGCCGGTGCGGCAAAGCAAGCGCGAAGAGATCGCTGAGTTGT
This sequence comes from Verrucomicrobiota bacterium, assembly GCA_016219905.1. GTDB lineage: Bacteria > Verrucomicrobiota > Verrucomicrobiia > CAIQCK01 > CAIQCK01 > JACRKA01. Next base: position 28,874 of record JACRKA010000060.1, on the reverse strand, counting down.
GGCGCAAGACCAAGGAGGCGAACACGATTGCGTTCCGCACGCACACGCAGCCGTGGCGGCAGGTTTTCTACGACGTGGCCGACGAGGCCGGCTTGATGATGATACCGGAGGGCGCGATCTGGAACGACCGCGCCAGCTATCGCGTGGAGGACGAGCGGTTCTGGAAAAACTACCGCGACCATCTCGCCGCGATGTGGCGGCGGCTGAAGAACAACCCGTCGGTGGTGATGTGGAGCCTGGAGAACGAGTTCTACGGCGGACGCTGCACCGCCGGCACGCGCGGCGAGGCCGAGATGGCCAAGGCCGGCGTGTTCCTCAAGAAGCTCGACCCGACGCGGCCCATCACCTACGAGAGCGACGGCGACCCGCGCCTGCGCGCCAACGACCACAGCGGCGTGGCCGACGTGATCGGGATGCACTACCCGCACGAGTATCCCGCGTTCCGGCTCTATCCCGACACGGCCTGGTGGCTGCAGCACGGGATCAACCAGCGGTTCTTCTGGCCGGCGGAGCGGTTCAAGTGGACGCGCAGCAAGCCGCTCTACATCGGCGAGTTTCTCTGGGAACCGTCGTCGAACCCCGACTGGCACACGCTCTGGTTCGGCGACGACGCCTACCTCAACTACGGCGACTACCGCAACCGCGGCAAGGCCGCCTCGTGGCGCGACCAGATCCTCGCCTACCGCGCACAGGGCCTCAGCGGCATCGGACCGTGGACGATGTTCGAGGGCGGCCCGCTCGGCGCCTCCAACCATCTCTGGCGCGCCCACCAATACGCCTACCATCCGATCGGCGCCTACCTGCGCGAGGCCGACACGCGGTTCTACGCCGGCGACAAGGTCGCGCGCACCGCGCAGCTCTTCAACTCGACGCTGCGCGACGGCGAAGTGGCTTTCGAGTGGTCCCTCAACCTGGGCACCAACCGCGTCGCCGCAAAGCAGCATGAGGTCGCCCTGAAGGCCGATGACCGCATCACGAAGCCGATGCTGTTCACCGCCCCCGACGTGCGCGCGCGGACCAACGCGACGCTCCTCCTCAAGACTTCGATGGAGGACACGCCGGCGTTCGAGGACCGCCGCGCGATCAGCATCTGGCCAAAACCGACGATCACCGTCGGCGCCGGCGTCGCGATATTCGGCGCGGTGGCGAAGAAAAGCCTGCCGAAGCCTCTCGATGCGTTCCGCGTCATTCCCGACCTCCGCGGTTTGGAGGCGGCCGACGTCAACGTGCTGCTGGTCATGCCCGGCGCGCTCGACGTGCTCGCCGCCAGCAACACCACGGTCATCATCGGCGAGCGCAACACGCGCCTCGGCGCGCTCCAGCGCTGGGTCCGCGCCGGCGGGCGGGCGCTGGTGTTTCCTCAGGGCGTGGAGGGCGGCAAGCTGCTGCCGGCGGCGTTCAGCGAGCAGACCTCGACGATGACGTTCCCGCAGAACCCGCAGCATCGCGCGCTCCGCGGCATCGAGCCGGACGACCTCAAGTTCTGGCGCGGGGACGGCAAGATCGCCGACGTGCTCACCGAGGAGTCCCCGGCATCGCATTCCTCAACAGCATCGTCCGGCAAGTCCGCCGCGAAACCGAAGACACTGAAGCGGGCGCGCGGCGGCGACCTTTATGAGTCTGCCTACGGCCATCACATTGTCACCGCCGGCGAGCCGGTGTGGGATGCGCGGGCCGGCGCGCTGCCGATCGTCGTCGCGGGCAACGCGGACGGGCTGGCCACCGCGCCGTTGATGGAAGCGCGCCGCGGCAAAGGGATGATGCTGCTGTGCGGCTTGCAACTCGTGGAGAAGTGCGACACCGAGCCGGCCGCGCGCCGCATCCTGCAGAACTGCCTTGATTACCTGACCGACTACAAAGGCGACACGGCCGAGGTCGTCTGCGCCGGCGACAAGGACGGGCCGCTGCGGACGCTGTTGCAGCGCATCGGCGTGCGGCTCGCGGCGCAGGACGAGCCGGCGGCGAACAGCCGCATCGTGGTGTTCGACGGCGAGGCGGTGACGCGCAGTTCGCTGAACCAGTTGCGCGTGCTGGCCGCGTCGGGCGCGACGCTCTGGCTGCACCGGCCTTCGGCCGCCGCACTGGAGCACGCCGCGAAGGCGCTGGAGTTGAAGGCGTCGCTCGCGCCGGCCCACGGGCCGATCCGCCGCAGCGACGAGTTGCCGCCGGTCGCCGCCGGGCTGGCGCGCGAGGATGTCTATTGGCTGTCCGAGCGGAAACACTGGACGCAGGAACCGATCCGGCAGGCGCGCGACAGCATTTCCGTCGCGATCAAGCCGGGCGGCAGCTTCACGCTGCTGACGCAGCCGGGCGCGCTGGCGGTGGCCAAGGTCAGCCGCGGCATGGTGATCGTGGACATGTTCGAGGAGGGCGGCGAGCCGGCGCGGATCAACGCGGCGAAGTTCGGGCGGCTGTTCGCGACGCTGCTGGCCAACGCCGGCGCGGACTTCGGCGAACCGGGCGACGCGGCGGTGCTGGACGCGAACCGGTTCGAGGCGGCGGGCAAGATCCCGCATTTCGAGCACCAGCCCGACGCGCTCTACATGGGCAGCAACGGCAAAGTGACCTCCTCGGTCCGCATCGCGCAGCCGGGCGAATATCGCGTGACGTTCATCGGCAAAGGCACGCCGGCGAAGGGCCAGTTCCCGATCGTGGAGCTGGCCGTGGATGGCCGCAAGCTCGGCCAGGTGGAGATCAAGAGCGGCGAGTTCGCGGCGCACAGCCTCACCGTTGAGCTGCCCGCCGGATTGCGCGAGCTGTCCCTGTCCTTCATCAACGACATCGCCGGCCCCGACGGCGACCGCAACCTCTGGCTGCGCGCGCTGGAGTTCCGGCGGCGGTGACGCGCCGGCGTTACTTCACGATCTTGGCGGCGTTGAGGAGGCCGATCCACTTTTGCCGCGCGGCGTCGCTCATGGGAACCTTGCGGGTGGCGTAGTGGACGAGGTGGAGGCCTGCGCCGCTCTTGATGACGCGCGCGATGGACTGTTCGTCCGGCCGCATGTGGTCCTTCACAAGCGACCACTCATACATCACTTCGGTCGGGCTGGAACTGATGACGGTCCAGGTGACCTTGCCGGTGGCGATGTTGCGCAGCCTGGCTTCCATCCCTTTGGCGAACTCCTCGGGCAGGACGCGCTTCTGCCCGCCGACGAGGAACTGCGCTGTGAGCAGCTCGGTCCAGTTGTTGCCGGATTCGCCTTCGAGGATGTATTCCGTGACGGCGGCGCTTCCGCGATAGCCTTGGAATCCGGGATTCCACTTGCGGTCGTCGAACTGGAATTGAGCCTTCTCCTCGGCGCGGAGGGCCTGCGGCAGCGCGGCAAGCAGACAGAGGCAAATGAGAGGCAGGTGTTTGTTCATGGTCGGTCCTCGGTCGTCGTTGTTCGCGGCTTGCGTCCTGGCGGCATCAGCAGCCTCGATGACTGGCGGGGAGCCTACGCGACCCGCGCAGTCCCGTCAAATCCGCTTGTGCGAGGATGTGGAGTGCGCCGGCTTGACGGCGCCTTTGCAGCGACGCGGCTTGACGCGTCGCGTGATGCAGAGGAAGCCGCGTGTTGCCAGCTTCGGCGAACACCGCCCGGCCCGTCAAGCCGGGCCGGTTTCAAGGCGGCGTCAAGCCGCCGCACTCCGAAGATGTCACGTTGCCACGCCTCACATTTTCGCCCACACCAGCGCCACCAGCGACAGCGCGTAGGCTAGTTCGAGCGTGACGTTCAGCGGCAGCCGCGCGAACGGACGACGGCGGCGCAGCGCTTCGATACCGGCCAGCGTGAGGGCCATCACCGCCAGGTCCACGCGAATGTCCTTGGCTGGAAGCTGTGAGAAGAAGATGCCCGCGCCCAGCAACACACCGCAGGCGACGCACAGGACAAACCCGCGCCGGCTCATCGGCTGCGGTAGCGGATTGCGCACCTGGCTCCAGGCCATCGCCAGCGACATCGCCGTGTAGGCCGCGAAGAAGACCGCGTGGCTGAAGACCTGCCTCCAGAACCAAAAACTCTCGGCCAGACGCGGCCCGGCGGCGCGGCGGACCGCGCTAAGCGGTTCATGCACGCCCATCGAGATGCCCAGCCAGCACGCCGCCAGCGCGAACAGCGTCAGCGGCCCGGTGGCATCGCGCCGGCCGCGCTCCAGCGTCCAAAGCGCGAGAAACTGCAGCACCACCGACGCGGGCGTGGCGAAGCCCAGCGAGAAAATCTCCCGCCACCGCACGAACTCACCCACCGGCAACGGCGTGCGCGTGCCGCCCCAGGCGAGGTTCAGCCCGGCCAGCAACACCACCACCGCCTGCGCCGCGAGCAGAAACCCCAGCGCGTGCCGGCTCCGCGCGTCGAGAGTCGTGGATGGCATGGATTCAGGTTCGTGCATGGCAGCGATGGGCGATCTACTGCCCGACATCACAACAGCGCGAGGAATTCGTCCACCGTCAGGCCGGAACAGCGGATAAGGGCGCGAAGCGTGCCGACGGAAAGTTCCCGATGCTGCGGGATCGAGAGGTTGACGCGGACACCGGGCTTGACCATCACCAGATGACTGCCCACTTGGCCGACCGGCTGCCAGCCGGACTTTTGAAATACTTTGACCGCCTCCTTGCCGGAGATGTTTGCCAGACGGCCCATGACGATCAGACCGCCACGGTGAGGGGGATTTGGCCAGGCGTTTGAGCGAGACCAGCGACCACTTTCTGGTCTTCGGCCCACAACCACGCCGTGATCGCCTCTTTGATGTTCTCCAAGGCTTCCTTTTCGTCTTTGCCCTGCGACACGCAACCCGGCAGCGCCGGACACTCCGCCACAATCCAGCCGTCCTCCGCCTTCTCAAGTTTCACGTGAAAAATCATCTTCGTTTCCTTCCGTTGGTTGCTTGCGCGGCAAATCTGGCAGAACCCTCAGCCGTTGGCAAGCCGCGCGACGTTGGCTCTGACCAGCAGCACCACCACCGCCTGCGCCGCGAGGAGGAAACCCAGCACATGGCGGCTCCGCGCGTCGAGGGTGGTGGGTGGGATGGATTCAGGTTCGTGCATAGTGGTGATGATTGAAGTGATTGCTCAAGCCGTTGCATGGGAGGCGCGCACCAAAATCAATCACTTAGCAACCAAGAGCTTTCTATATGCTAAAAAGAGAAAACAACCCTCGCCACAATCCAACATGCCTTGAAGAACGGAATCAGAAACAGGAACGAGCACACAATGGCCGGTGATTTATACCAACCAGTCCTGCCCGTGAAAACCGCAACGCAGAGGACTATCAGCCCGCCGATTCCGATGATTAGTCCGATAATGCCGCATCCCCAAATGGGAGCGTTCAGAGCGAAACCGTGTCCACCTTGGAACTCGTAGGCCGGAATGCCTTGAACAATCACCTTTGCGTATGTGTATGCGCTCAGGAAAAGAATCGCCGAAAAGCCACACAAGAAAGTGGCGATGTATTTCATTGTCCGTCCGGTATGCGGTTTTCGGTGTTCTTACTGAACTCAAATCTCCTTCCACTTGCCGGGGATGGGTGCGGGGTAGCGGCCTTGGGCGTCGGGCATGAAGGGCGGTTTGCTGTCGGGCGTGAGGGTGTCCACGTCGCAGAAGCGGAAGGTGGACGAGGTGGCCTCTTCCCACGTGACGATGCGGCCGGAGTGGACCGCGGCGCGGCCCATGAGGGAGACGAGGTTGGAGAGGGCGGCGCGTTTCAGTTCGTTATACGGCTGGTTCTTGCGGATGGCGTCGAGGAAGTCGCGCCACTCGGCATCCCACGGGCCGCACGCTTCCTTTTCCGCCTGCCAGGTGATGTTGTCGTTGGCGATGCGCTGGTCCTTGTAGGTCTGGACGGTCGCGGCGTGGGTCATGCCGGAGAACTGCGCGGCGCACTTGGTGCCGTGGACGAACGTGGCGAACTCGTTGTAGCAGCCGGGCCAGAAGCGGCCCTGCACGAGCGCCTTCGCGCCGTCGGCGAAGGTGTATTCGATGGTGTAGTTGTCGAAGTTCTGGCTGCAATCGGTGCTGTGCGGCGCGCGGCCGCCCATGCCGTGGGCGCTGACGGGCCACGCGTCCTTGATCCAGCAGCACTCGTCCACCTGGTGGATCATGTTCTCCATCCAGGTGCCGCCGCTGGACCAGAGGAGTGCGACGGGCTGTTTGATCTGCCAGATAAGTTCGTCGGCGTCGGCCTTGTGCGGGCCCATCATGCCGCCGGACTGCATGCGGTAGGCGCGGATGAAGGTCACGTCGCCGATGTCGCCTTTGCGCATCTTGGCGATGAGCGCCTGCCGCGCGGTGGAGTGGCGGCATTGAAAGCCGCAGGCGACCTTGAGGCCCTTGGCGAGCGCGTCCTCGTTGACCTTGAGCAGGATCTTGATGCCGCCCGCGTCGGCCGCGAAGGATTTCTCCATGAAGATGTTCAGACCGCGGGCGACGGCGTGCCGGAAGTGGGTCGGGCGGAACGCCGCGCGCGTGGTCAGCATCGCGATGTCGCCCGTGCCGGGCCGGATGCAGTCCATCGCCTTCTGGAACGCGTCGAAGCCGATGAACTGGCGTTCGCTCGGCACGTCCATGTGCTCGGGAAACTGCTTTGTGAGGGCGGCGTGTGCCCTCTGCAGTTTCTCATCGAACAGGTCGGCCATCGCGACGAGCTTGAACGGGCTGTCGGGCGCGGAGAAGGCGTTGCCCACCGCGCCGGTGCCGCGCGGGCCGCAGCCGATGATAGCCAGCCGGACGGTGTCGTCGCTGGCGGCGTGGACGTGCGGCAACACAACTCCCGCGAGCGCGGACGCCGCGGCGAGTTGCCCGCTGGTCTTGATGAATTCGCGGCGCGTGGTGGCGCGGGTGGTTTCGTTTTTGGCGTTGGATGGCGTGTGGTTCATGGTTGGCTCTTTCTTCTCTGATGTGCTTTACAGGCTCCAGCCCGCGCGATACGGCGGGTTGATGAATTGGTTGGCTTCGCGGCAGTTGGTGAACTTCATCTTCTGCGCGTCCCACTCCAGTTTCCGGCCGAGGAACTTGATGGCGATGATGCCCAGCAGCGCGATCTCGGTGAGCAGGCCGCCGTAGTCGAAGTTCGAGCCGGCTTGGCGGCCTTCCTTGATGGCGTCCAGCCAGTCCTGGTGGTGGTTGCGGACGCGTGGGAGTTTTTTCTCCGGCAGGCGCTGCTTGTAATCGCTCATCTTCGCCCACGGGATGAGATGCAGGCCGCCCGCGCCGTGCGAACCGTGGACGAGGGTGCCTTTGTCGCCCATGATGATCGCGCCGGTCTCGGGAACCTTGTCTTCTTTCTCAGGATCCATATCGGCGGGCCGCGGCGGTTTTTCCGCGCCGTCGAACCAGACGAGTTTGACCGGGCCGCGCTTGCCTTTCGCAGGAAACTCATACGTCACAATCGATCCGGCAGGGAACGTCTCGCCGTGCTTCTTCGGGTCGTAATCCTTCGCCTGCGCCTGGATGGTCGCCGGTGCGCCGAGGTCGAGCGCCCAGAACGACGGGTCCACGACGTGGCAGACCCAGTCGCCGATCGCGCCGCAGCCGAACGCGCTCCAGCCGCGCCAGGTGTTCGGCACGTAGAGCGGCTGATACGGCCGGGCCTTTGCGGGGCCGAGCCACTGGTCCCAATCCAACTCCGGCGGCACGGGCGGGCGCTCGCTGAGCTGCGGCAGGAGTTCGATCTTGCAGTGGATCACCCGCGAAACGGCGTGGATGGTGTGGACGTTGCCGATGGCGCCGTCCCAGATCCATTCGCACATGAGCCGGATGTGCTCGGAGGAATGCCCTTGGTTGCCCAACTGCGTGACGACCTTGTGGCGGCGCGCGGCGGCCATCAGCGCGCGGACCTCGCCGATGGAATGCGCGAGCGGCTTCTCGCAATAAACGTGCTTGCCGCGCTTGATGGCGGCCATCGCCGCGACGGCGTGCGTGTGGTCGGGCGTCGAGACGGCCACCGCGTCAATCTCTTTGCCCTTCTCGTCGAGCATCCGGCGGAAGTCCCGGTAGAGCTTCACCTCCGGATGTTTCTTCAACGCCGCCGCGCAACGGCGCGTGTCCACGTCGCAGAACGCGACGAAGTTCTGTTCGCTGAGGCCGCTGAGGTTGGCAGTGCCACGGCCCCCGCAGCCGATGAAGGCGACGTTGAGTTTGCTGCTCGGCGGGTTCTGGCCGAGGACGCTGGCCGGCACGATCATCGGCGCGGCGAGCGCGCCGCCGGCCGCCGCGAGAAACCGGCGGCGTGAGATGTTCGCGGTTTGTTTCGATGAGGGACTCGGCTCGGGTTCTTGGCTCATTGAAGTTCGTCTCAAGTCCCCAGTGGCACGATCTGGCCGGTCTGGATGGACTTCTCCTCTGCTTCGCAAATCTCCACCGCGCTGAGGCCGTCGCGGCCGGTGACGATGGTCGGGGGCTTGTTGGCCCGGATGCTCTCGACCATGTGCGACAGCTCGCCGATGTAGCCGTCGCCTTCGGTTGTGATCACGCGCGGCTTCTGGCCTTTCTCGAACAGCTTGAGCGCGTCGGCACCGCGGGCGAGGTCGTAGTCGGCCGTCGCGTTCTCGAAGAGGACCGTGTAGGCCATGTTGAAGCCGAAGCCGGGCGTCATCGCCCAGCCGCCCTCGGCAGTGACGCACGCGCCGCTTGCGACGGTGTATTGGGTGACGACGTGGTCCACCGCGCCGCTCAGCGCGCTGAAGCCGGTCGAATAGACCGCGCGCGGCCGGCCGAAACAGAACTGCACGAAGTCGGTGTCGTGGATGTGCAGGTCCAGCAGCGCGCCGCCGGACTTCGCGCCATCCATGAAGTCCTTCGACCAGCCCGGCGGCTCGGCCACGCGCCGGAACCGCGCCGCCAGCACGCGGCCGTAGGTCTGCTGCGCGATGGCTTTCTTGACCCAGGCCCATTCCGGCACGAACCGCAGGCACATCGCCGGCATGAAGAAACCTTTCGCCGACGCGGCGGCGGTGACGATGTCGCGGGCGAGGGCCGAGGTGCGCGCGAGTGGCTTCTCGCAAACGACGTGCTTGCCGGCCTTGAGTGCAGCGATAGAGAGCTTCGGATGCGCGGAGGTCGGGACGCAGAGGTCAATGAGGTCAATCGCCGGGTCGGCGAGCAGGTCATTGAAGTTCTTCGTGGCCTTGACCTGCGTCATGTCGAGCTTCAGCGGCTCGGCGGTGCCGACGTTGCCGCTGATGCGGGAGAGGTCGCCGTCCACGGGCAGGCGCGCGGCGTCGCAGATGGCGGCGAGGCGCGCGGCGGGGACTTTGCGATAGGCCTTGATGTGCGTCGCGCCCATGAACCCGAGGCCGACGACGGCGACGTTGATGTCTTTCATGCGAAGGGCCGGGTCTTGCCGCGCTCAGAGCGCCTTGGTCACGCCGGGCGTGGCGCAGGGATAGACGCCGTCGGGGCCGGGCACGGACTTTGGCACGGCGTCCCAAGCGAGTTTGTCCGGCGCGTAGGACAGCTCCGATTTCACCGCCTCGTCCCAGGTGACGATCTTGCCGGAGTAGGCGGCCATGCGGCCCATGATGGCGGTCATGGTGCTTTCGGCGGCCCAGTCCAGTTCGTTGTAGGGTTTGCGTATCAGCAGGGCGGTGAAGCAATCATTGATCTCCGCCTGATGCCCCTCGACGCCGGCCGTAGGCATGGCTTCCGGTTGGAGGCCTTTGGGATAAACGACGCCTTTGTCGGCCGCGCCGTCCATTTCCAGCCAGCCGGTGGGACCGTGCGCGGAATGGGTGACCGAGTCCCAGCAGCCGGGCATGTGGCGGCACTGGGCGAAGCCCCTCACGCCGCTGGCGTAGGTGAACTCGACGGCGAAGTGGTCGAACAGCTCACCGATGTCTTTGGCGATGCGGACCTGGCGGCCGCCGATGGCCTTGGCCTCCACGGGACGGCCCTTGGCCATCCAGTTGCACACGTCAATGCCGTGAACAAGCTGCTCGACGATGTGGTCGCCGCTGAGCCAGATGAAGTGATACCAGTTGTGGATCTGATACTGCATCTCGTTGATGCCGGCAACGCGGGGGCGGTTCCAGACGCCGGCGGTGTTGTGATAGGCCCGCGTGAACAACAGGTCGCCGAGCCGGCCCTCGTGGACCTGCTTGATCGCATCGCAATGCGTCTGGCTGTGACGCAGGTGATGGCCCACGGCGACCACGAGGCCGCGCTTCTTGGCCTCCAGGTTGGCGGCCAGGATGCGGCGGAAACCGGGCGCGTCCACGGCGACCGGCGTCTCCATGAAGACGTGTTTGCTGGCCGCCACCGCCGCCTCGAACTGCATCGGCCGGAATCCCGGCGGCGTGCACAGCAGCGCCATGTCGCCGAACGGGATCGCCTTCTGGTAGGCGTCGAAGCCCACAAACTGGCGCTCCCGCGGCACGTCAATGTGCCGCGGGCACTGTTGCTGGAGGTATTTGAGGCAGGTGGTGACCCGCTCGGCGGACACGTCGGCCACCGCCATCAACTTCACGGGCACGTTGACGGGTTTGCGCGAGCGGTCTTCGAAAGTCACCAGGTTGTTGACCGCGTTGAGAAACGCGGCGATGCCGCGCTGGCCGCAGCCGATGAGCGCGAGCCGGAACGCGCCGCCAAAAGTGGTCTCTGACTGGAACTGCGCATGCGCAAATCGCGCGATGTCCAGGCCGGCCAGCAACGCGCCGCCACTGGCGACGGCGGACTTCCTCAGGAAGTCACGGCGCGTGGTGGTTTGGGAAAGGGTCGGGTCGTTCGGGGTGGTCATGGTCGTCTCCTGCCAATGGAGCGCGGCGGCGGTCGGTGGTGCCGCCTGCGCAACGGTTGGTTCTTGCGGGCCGTCGGGTTTCACGGCGGGGCGCAGTCTGCCACACGGGGGCCGTGGCGGCTACAGGATTTTCTGACAGCGGCTTGTTCTTGGAGCCGCGTTGACGGCGCGGGGCAGCGAAACGCGTCAGTGTTCCGGCATCAATCCAACATGCAGCTTATCGCGAACAGGATGGATGAGTTGATCGCGGCGTTGGGGAGACAACAGTCCCCATCTGTTGCCGCCCCATCGGGGCGCGATGAGAATAGCCCGCCTGCTCCCGCCGCCAATCATGTGTTTGGGCAACATGCCCTGGAACACCGGGCTGTTCTCATATGGCCCCTCCGGGGCCACTCCTCGTCAGGCCGGGAAATGCTTGCCAGCGCGGACGGCGCGATGTTGGATGGCCGGCAACGACGAATGAATTCCGAGATCGAACGCAATCTTGGGGAGCAGCCGATTGGCCGCCTCATGCTGGAACTGGGGCTGAAGCCGCATGATCTGGTGGCCGCCTCGACGGAGCAGGTCACGCACAAGATGGTCTCGCGCGCCTGCAAAGGCCGGCGGCTGACGCCGCACGTGCAGATGAAAATCCTCAACGCGCTGAACCGGGCTTCCGGCAAGACCTACGCCCTGAGCGATCTGTTCAACTATTGAAGCAAAAAGTGGAATATGGCATTGCAGAATGGAAAGAGTGGGCCGGGCGTCCCGCACGGCCAATGATCAACGATGAGCCGTGCGGGACGCACGGCCCACTCTGATGACGACGACTTTCCAATGCACGCGGTGTGGTGAGTGCTGCCGGATTCCGGGACAGATTCACCTGACGGAAACCGACATCGCGCGGATGGCGGCGTTCCTGAAGCTGACGGAACAGGACTTCATCCAGCGCCACACCGACCTCGCGCGCGACCGGCGCGACCTCGTCATCAAGGGCGACCCGGCATCGCCCTGCCAGTTCCTGAGAGGCAACGACTGCGTCATCTATCCCGTGCGGCCGGAACAGTGCGCGGCGTATCCGGCGAAGTGGAACAATCCCGGCTGGGAGAACATCTGCAAGCGTGATGTTGGCGGAGGTTGACCCGCTCTGGCAGATGACTTCAAGCCGATGGAAGCCGGCTTGCAGCGGCCAGTGCATGGCCTGCCACAACACGGTCTATGGCTATCGCTCGATGAAGCATCTGCTGGGCGAGCGCAACCGCGAGGCCATCGGCAACCTCCTGACCGTTCTTCACGAGCACAAGGCCGACTCGCCTTACCGCTCCTTCATGCCTGCGCTTGCTGGCACGAAGGAAGAAATCACCGCCCTCGGCGACTACCTCGCCACCCTCAATGCTGGCAACATCGCCAAGGCTAAGGACAAGCCCGCGCCAGCCAAGGTCGCGCAGAGATAGCTTTCCTCTTGCGGATGGAGCGTTGAGAGGCTGGAACGTGACTTGGGCCTCTGCTTGTCCAGCACTCTGGCAACCGTGTCTTTGGCAGCCTGCTGTCTGCCCCTCGCTCTGTTTGCCTTTGCCGGATCAATATGAAACGCGCCAACCGCGTAAAATGTTCTGGACTCGTGCCAAGCCAAGTTCCAAAGTCCGCCGTGTCGCTTTACAAAACGTCAAATAGGAAGCCGAATACCTGTTAGGCGTTCTGCGGCAGTCTCCGAATCGCGAATCGAATTCCTATGAAACAGATATGGATATGCAGTAAGTGCGGAGCCGAGAACGATCCCGATGCGCTCAAGCTTAAAGAACCGCAGGATCAGCAGCGTTCCACGAAGCCTCTCACCAAAACTCCCGCATACGGTCTTGCAGGACTCGCCGGTGTTGCTGTTGCGCCGATTGACCCCACAGTAAGACTTTGGATGCTTGCCATCGTCTCCCTCGCTGTCTCGGGTGCCTCTTTATACATTCTGCTCTCGCCGATATATAAAGGCGAGAGAGTGCGTTGGGCTATGACCGCCATCGCAGCGGTCATGTCGTTTTGGTTCGGTAAGTTTAGCTAGAGCATGAATCGAACGCATAACACAATCGGTCGAGCGAACTGCCGCCCCGCTCTTGCGCTCGGTGCGGGGCGGGAGTTTGGACGCGCCCTTCCTGCGCCACCGTCCCTGTCGGCGGCGGTCGCTGAGCTTGGTCGTTAGGCGTCGTGAGCGCGTCACCTCCAAATGAATCCGTTTAATCCGCTCAATTGGGTTAGGTCAGCCCAGGATTGGTTTCGCACGGCGGAGCTTTCGAGCGGCTTTCGACCATACCTTGTGTTCTTTCTTCTCGTTTGCGGGATAGTTCTTTGCCTGCTCTCCGGCTTCAGCAGCATGATGCCCGTCGTTTACGCCGCGCTAGCATTGCTCCTGCTGGCCGGTCTAGCTTTTATCATTCTGTTCGCGATCAAGGCCTTTCAGGATCCACACTTTTGTCGCTCAGAAAAGCACATTGAGCGTGTCATGCGCATGGAGATGGAACTGATGGGGAGCGAAACTCGACAACTCGACGCACAGGTCGTCGAGAGTGAACTCACGCTTGAGGCCGCGCCCGACAAACCAACCCTGCCGCCCACCGAGAAGTGATGAGATTCTATCTACTCATTTTCGATCGCCAGTTCGGCAAGTCCTACAAGGGCTTCCACGACGCTTTCGTGGCCCACCAAAGCATTTACAGGTGGTGGCACTACCTAAAGAACTCTTACATCATCGGAACTGACCTTTCGGTCGGCGACCTCTCGCGACACGCCGGAGCTTGCTTCGAGCAGCACCAACTCTCAAACACGCATTTGATTTTGAGCGTCGATCTCACAGAGCGTCAGGGCATGCTGCCGCCCGATGCATGGAAGTGGATTCGAGAAAACGCGAAGATTGACGAAGACGCCTAACCAACCAGGCTTCAGCGAACGGCGCTCCGCGCCGTCGCTGACCTTGGACGTTCGTTAGGCTTTTTCATCCCCGCGTTTGTCTTGGCTCATCATAGCCGGCCTTCCTGCATCTCCTGCCCTCGCGACGCCGTGGCATCTCCTGCGGCCTCGATTCGCAACGGCGTGAACCCGCAGGATTATCCCACAGTTCTTGGCGGCGAGCAGCCTGTAGTCACGATTGTTGCAGTGGAATACGGAGCACTTGAAATGCAGCGGATCGACGCGCCGGGGTTGGATGGCTGTGATCGGCCCGTCAAGCCGGGCCGATGGAAGGCGGCGTCAAGCCGCCGCACTCCACGCTCGACGCTTAACGCCTCACGTTTTCCGCAGCCGATAGCGGTAATACGCGGCGCAGGCGCCTTCGGAGGAGACCATCGTCGCGCCGAGCGGATGCTCGGGCGTGCAGCGGGTGCCGAAGGCGGGACACTCGTGCGGTTTCTTGAGGCCCTGAAGGATGAGGCCGCTGATGCACTCGCCGGATTCCTCGACGCGGACGGCGGCGACATCGAAGCGGGTCTCGGCGTCGTAGGCGGCGTATTTCTCGCTGAGGGCAAGGCCGCTCTGCGGAATCTCGCCGACGCCGCGCCATTTGCGCGGGACGACACGGAAGACTTCGCGGATGAGTTGCTGGGCGGAACGGTTGCCCTCGCGGCGGACGGAGCGGGCGTATTGGTTCTCGACCTCGGCCCGGCCCTGTTCGAGCTGGCGGACGCACATGGCGATGCCCTGCAGGATGTCGAGCGGCTCGAAGCCGGTGACGACGATGGGGCAGCGATACTTCTTCGCGATCGGCTCGTATTCGGTGTAGCCCATCACGGTGCAGACGTGGCCGGCGGCGAGGAAGCCCTGCACGCGGCAGTTCGGCGAGGAGAGGATGGCCTCCATCGCGGGCGGCACGAGGACGTGGGAGACGAGGATGGAGTAGTTCTTCAGGCCCTGCTGGTGCGCCTGGACGACGCTCATGGCGTTGGCGGGGGCGGTGGTCTCGAAGCCGACGGCAAAAAAGACAACCTGTTTCTGCGGGTTCTCCTTGGCCAGTTTCACCGCATCGAGCGGCGAATAGACGATGCGCACGTCGCCACCGCTTGCCTTGACCGAGAGAAGGTCCTTTTGCGTGCCGGGCACGCGCAGCATGTCGCCGAAGGAGCAGAAGATGACGTTCGGGCGCCCGGCGATGGCGATGGCCTTGTCAATCAGTTCCAGCGGCGTGACACAGACGGGACAGCCGGGGCCGTGGACGAGCGTGAGGGACTTCGGCAGCAGTTCGTCCACGCCGAACTTGATGATGGCGTGGGTCTGGCCGCCGCAGATCTCCATGATCGTCCACGGCCGCGTGGCGAGGCGGGAAATGACGCGCGCGTAGCGTTGCGCCGCGGGCGCGTCGCGATACTCGTCCAGATACTTCATCCTTCCTCCGCGGCCCCTGAAGCCGCCGCGCTTCTACTGCCCAGCCTCGGGCTTGTAGCTGGTGATGGCCCTCATGTATTGGGCGCGCTCGTAGGCGGCCGGGCTTTCGCTGTTGATCTGGCTCATGCTGCCCTGCATCTGCTGGATGGACTCGTATTCGTGCTTCTGCATCCACTCGACCATGCCCTTCTCGATGTCGCGGATGCGGCCGATGCCGTGGCGCAGGAGCACAGAGCACAGCTCGGCGATTTTCGCGCCAGCCATCATGCACTTGATGACGTCCTCAGGGTAGTGGATGCCGCTGGTGGCGGCGAGGTCGGCGCTGATCCGGCCGTGGAGGATGGCGATCCAAGTCAGCGGCAGGCGCATCGCGAACGGCGTGCTCAGGATGATGTGCGGCGTGACTTCGAGTGTCTCGAGGTCAAAGTCGGGCTGGTAGAAACGGTTGAATAGCACCAGCCCGTCCGCGCCGGTCTCATCGAGGCGCTTCACCATGTTGCCGATGTTGCTGAAGAACGACCCCAGTTTCACGGCCACCGGGATGCTGACGGCGGACTTGACCGCGCGGAGGATGTCCACGTAGGTCTGGTCCACGGCGGAACCGGGCAGCGCCATGTCGGTCTCGACGTAGTAGATGTTCAACTCGAGCGCGTCGGCACCGGCCTGCTGCATCTGTTTGGCGTAGTCGGTCCAGCCGCCGACGCTCTTGCCGTTGAGGCTGGCGATGACGGGGATCTTCACCGCCGCCTTCGCCTGCTGGATGTGTTTGAGGTATTCCTCCGGGCCGATGCGGAACTCCTCCGGCTCCGGGTAGAACGAGCGGGCCTCGGCAAAGCTCTCGGTGCCCTGCGAGAGGTGGTGGTGCAGCTCGAACTTCTCGAGGGTCAACTGTTCCTCGAACAGCGACTCCAGCACCACGGCGGACGCGCCGGCGTCCTCCATGCGCTTGATGTTGTCAATGTCGTTCGACAGCGGCGAGGCTGCCGGCACCAGCGGTGATCGCAGCGTCAGGCCCATGTATTTGGTGGTCAGGTCCATGATATGTCTCCGTTTTCGATTCGTTGCGTTGCTGGTTATGCGGTCGGGGCTGAGGGAGGCGGCGCGGGCATTGCCCCGGCTGCGCCACCGCCCGCCGGCTGGAATGTGCGGGCTGCCAGATATTCGTAGTAGGCGTAACGCGCCTCGACGTCCTTCTGGGCCTGCGCGAGCAGGCGCTTGGCCTCTTCCGGCTTGCTCTTGGTGAGCATCTTGAACCGGTTCTCCGAATAGAGGTATTGCTCGAGGGCCACCTTCGGCGGTTTCGAATCGAGGCTCAGCGGGTTGAGTCCCTGCGCGGCGAGCGCGGGGTTGAAGCGGTAGAGCAGCCACTGGCCGCTCTCGACCGCCGCCTTCTGGTGCGCCATGCCGGTGCTCAGGTCAAACCCCTGCGCGATGCAGTGCGAGTAGGCGATGATCAACGACGGACCGTCGTAGGCTTCCGCCTCGATGAATGCCTTGAGCGTGTGCTCGTCTCGCGCGCCCATCGCCACGCTGGCGACATAGACGTTGCCGTAGGTCATCGCGATGAGGCCGAGGTCCTTCTTGCCCGCGGGCTTGCCGCCGGCGGCGAACTTCGCCACCGCGGCGCGCGGCGTGGACTTCGACATCTGGCCGCCGGTGTTGGAATAAACCTCCGTGTCCATGACCAGCAGGTTGACGTTCTTGCCGCTGGCGATGACGTGGTCGAGGCCGCCGTAACCGATGTCGTAGGCCCAGCCGTCGCCGCCGATGATCCACACGCTCTTCTTCACGAGCATGTCAGCGATGTCGAGCAGGCGTTTGGCGTCTTCGTTGCTGGTGAGCTTCTGGAGGCGCTCCTTCAGCATCGCCACGCGCTCGCGTTGGTCGGCGATGTCCGCCTCGTCCTTCTGCGGGTTGCCGAGAATGGCGCTGACCAGTTCGTCGCCGACCTGTGCGCCGAGTTTCTTCAACAGCTCGCCGGCAAACTCCTTCTGCTTGTCAATGGAGATGCGGTAGCCCATGCCGAACTCCGCGTTGTCCTCGAACAGCGAGTTGCACCACGCCGGGCCGCGGCCGTTGGCGTCCTTGGCCCACGGGGTGGTCGGCAGGTTGCCGCCGTAGATCGAGGAGCAACCGGTGGCGTTCGCGACGATCATGCGGTCGCCGAAGAGCTGGCTGACGAGCTTCAGATACGGCGTCTCGCCACAGCCCGCGCAGGCGCTGGAGAACTCGAACAGCGGCAGCATGCTCTGTTGCTGGCGGATGCTGCCGACCTTGACCTTGCGGCGGTCGGGGTTCGGAAGCGTCTGGAAGAACTCCCAGTTGGCCTTCTCCGGATCGCGCAACGGTTCCTGCGGCGCCATGTTGATGGCCTTGAGCCGGGTCTCCTTCTTGTTCTTGGCCGGGCAGACGCTGACGCAGATCTCGCAGCCGGTGCAATCCTCTGGCGCGATCTGGAGCGTGAACTTCAGGCCCTTCCACTCCGGGTCGCGCGCGGCGGTGGACTTGAACGTCGCCGGCGCGTTCTTCAGCAACGCCTCGTCGTAGGCCTTGATGCGGATGACCGCGTGCGGGCAGACGATGGCGCACTTCGCGCACTGGATGCACGTCACCGGGTCCCAGACCGGGATCGAAAGCGCGATGTTGCGCTTGTCCCACTGCGACGTGGCCGTCGGGAACGTGCCGTCCAACGGCATCGCGCTGACAGGCAGCATGTCGCCGTCGCCGGCGCCGATGGCGCCAAGGACGTTGCGGACAAACTCCGGCGCCTTCGCCGAAACCGCCGGCGGCAGTTCGGTGGCGCTGCTCACCTGGGCAGGCACCTTGACCTCGTGCATATGCGCCAGCGTGTGGTCCACGGCGTTGAGGTTCATCTGGACGATCTCCTCGCCCTTCTTGCCGTAGGCTTTCTTGATGGACTTGCGGATTTGCTCGATGGCGGCGTCGCGCGGAAGCACCTGCGAGATGGCAAAGAAGCAGGTCTGCATGACGGTGTTGATGCGCCCGCCCATGCCGGCGTCCTTCGCGACCTTGTAGGCGTCAATGACGAAGAACTTCACTTTCCTCTCGATCATCTGCTGCTGCATGCGGCGCGGCAGATGGTTCCAGATTTCGCCGGCGCTGTAGTGCGTGTTGAGCAGGAACACGCCGCCCTGCTCCATCGTCTTGAGCATGTCGTAGCGCTCCAGGAACACCGGCTGATGGCAGGCGATGAAGTTCGCCTTCGTCACCAGGTAGCTCGACCGGATGCCCTTCGGCCCGAACCGCAGGTGACTGACCGTGATCGCGCCCGACTTGCGCGAGTCGTAGCTGAAGTAACCCTGCGCGTAGTTCGGCGTGTTCTCGCCGATGATCTTGATCGAGTTCTTGTTCGCGCCCACCGTGCCGTCCGCACCGAGGCCGTAGAACAGCGCGCGGATGACGTCGCTGCCCTCGGTCGAGAACGCCGGGTCGTAGGCGATGCTGGTGTGGGTCACGTCGTCGTTGATGCCGACGGTGAAGTGGTTCTTCGGCTTCGCCTGCGCGAGGTTGTCGAAGATGCCCTTCACCATCGCGGGCGTAAACTCCTTCGACGAAAGGCCGTAACGGCCGCCGACGGTCTTCGGAGCGGCCTTGAGCTTGCCCCAGCCGTTCTCCACGCCTTCCTTGAGGGCGGTGACCACGTCCATGTAGAGCGGCTCGCCGCCAGCGCCCGGCTCCTTCGTGCGGTCCATCACCGCGATGGACTTCACGGTCGCCGGCAGCGCCTCGCAGAAGCGGCGCGAATCAAACGGCCGGTAGAGGCGGACCTTCAGCACGCCGACCTTCTCGCCCTTCGGGAGCAGGTGCTCGACCGTCTCGTGCGCGATGTCGGCGCCGGAACACATGATCACGATCACGCGCTCGGCGTCGGGCGCGCCGAAATAGTCGAAGAGGTGATACGCGCGGCCGGTGAGCGCCGCGAACTTGTCCATCGCCTTCTGCACCAGGTCGGGGCAGGCAGCGTAGAACGAGTTGACCGTCTCGCGCGCCTGGAAGAACACGTCCGGGTTCTGCGCCGTGCCGCGCAACACCGGCCGGTCGGGGGTCATCGCGCGAGCGCGATGCTCGCGCACGCGCTCGTCGCTGATCATCGCCTTGAGGTCGTCCACGTTGAGCAACTCGATCTTGGAGACCTCGTGCGACGTGCGGAAGCCATCGAAGAAGTGGAGGAACGGCACGCGGCTCTCCAGCGTCGCGGTGTGCGTGATCAACGCCAGGTCGTGCGCCTCCTGCACCGAGCCGCTCGCGAGCATGCCGAAGCCGGTGGCGCGGCAGGCCATCACGTCGCTGTGGTCGCCGAAGATCGAAAGCGCGTGCGTGGCCAGCGTGCGCGCGGTGATGTGGAATACGGTCGGCAGCAGCTCGCCGGCGACCTTATACATCGTGGGGATCATCAGCAGCAGGCCCTGCGACGCGGTGAACGTCGTGGCCAGCGAGCCGGTCTGCAGCGCGCCGTGGAGCGCCGCGGAGGCGCCGCCTTCCGACTGCATTTCCGTCACCGAGGGGATCGTGCCCCAGATGTTCGGGCGGGTGGCTGCGCTCCATTCGTCGCACGACTCCGCCATGGGCGAGGAGGGCGTGATCGGGTAGATCGCCGCGACTTCGCTGACCTGATATGCGACATAGGCAACGGCCTCGTTGCCTTCCATAGTGACCAATCTTCGATTCATGATGCTTTCGTTTTCTCCAATTCGTCCAACTCGTCCATTTCCTGCAGATATGCGAACACCTGGTTGGCGTCTTCCTCGCTGACGATGCTGAGGGCCATGCCCACGTGCACGATGACGTAATCGCCCACCGCCGCCTCGGGCACACACGCGAGGCTGGCGTCCTTGACGATGCCGCCGAAATTGACCTTCCCCGTCCGCTGCAACGGGTCGTCGCCCTGGATGCTGACGAGCTTACCTGGAACTGCCAGACACATGTCCAATTTCCTTTGCTGCCGCCACGAGCTGGCCAAGCGCGATGCCGCCGTCGTTGGGCGGCACCCGCTGGTGCCAGTAGGGGCGAAATTGATTCTCTCGCAACCGCCGCACGGTGCGCTCCGTCAGGTAGCGGTTCTGGAAACACCCGCCCGTCAGCACGACGCGCTCTTCACCAAGCCGCCGCGCCACGGCCGCGACGCACTCCGCGAGGGTGTTGTGAAACTTTGCCGATATCAAGCCAATAGGCGTGGACTCCCGCGCGTCGCTGACGATTCCGCGCACCATCGGCGCCCAATCCACCACCAGCGGCCCGCCCTCGTCCACAAACCCGAACTCGTAAACCGCATCCGTCTCCGCGCCGTCCAGCGCGAACTCCAGCTCCATCGCCGCCTGGCCCTCGAACTTCACCTCCTGCCGCAGCCCCGCGATCGCCGCCACCGCGTCGAACAGCCGGCCCGCGCTCGACGTCCGCGGCGCGTTCAGCCCGCGCTGCAACATCGTCCGCAACAACCCCGCCTCTTCCGACGCGCACGCCGCCACCGGCGGCAAGTCGCGCATTTCGAACACCGCCTCACCGTAAATTTCGTATAGCAATCCGAGCGCCGTCCGGCGCGGGCGCTTGACGGCCTCGTCGCCGCCCGGCAGCCGGAACGTCCGCAGATGCGCGGCACGCGTGAACCCGCCCGCCGTCGCGTGCAGGAACTCGCCGCCCCAGATCGTGCCGTCCAGCCCGTAGCCCGTCCCGTCCCAAGCCACGCCGAGCACCGGCTCCTCCAGCTCGTTCTCCGCCATGCAAGAGAGGACGTGGGCGAAATGATGCTGCACGCTCACGGTCCGCAGGCCGCGCCCGGCCGCGTATTTCGACGACAGATACTCCGGGTGCGCGTCGCACGCAATGGCCACGGGCCTGACCTCATCGAGCCGCTCGAAATCCTCCACGACTCGGCGGAACGCCGCGAACGCCTCGGCCGTCTCCAGGTCGCCGATGTGCTGGCTGATGAACACGTCCTGGCCGCTGGCCAGCGCGACCGTGTTCTTCAGGTGCGCGCCGACCGCGAGCAACGGCGGCGCGGGCGCCGCCAGATGCACCGGCAACGGCGCGTAGCCGCGCGCCCGGCGCAGCACCAGCTCGCGGCCCATCAGCACCCGCACGATCGAATCGTCCACGTGCCGCGCGATGGGCCGATTGTGGACGAGGAAGAGATCGGCGATGCCGGCGAGCCGTTTCAACGCCTCGCGCTCGTCGGTGCAGATCGGCTCGTCGGAAAGATTGCCGCTCGTGGCGACCACCGGGAAACCCAGCTCCTCCATCAATAGATAATGGAGCGGCGTGTAGGGCAGCATCACGCCGAGATACGGGTTGCCCGGCGCAACCGTCGGCGCAATGTCCGGGCCGCGCCGCCGCAGCAGGACAATGGGCGATTCGGGCGAGGCGAGCAAGCGTTCCTCCAGTTCGCAGACCTCGCAATGGGCGCGCACGGCCTCCAGCGACGGGACCATCAGCGCGAGCGGCTTCTCCTCGCGGTGCTTGCGCCACCGCAGCCGCGCCACCGCGACCTCGGAGCGCGCATCCACAATCAAATGAAACCCGCCAAGGCCTTTCACCGCGACAATCTCGCCCGCGCGCACCGCATCGGCGGCGGCCCGCAGCGCCTCGTGACGGGCGCGCAGCGGCTTGCCAGCCGCGTTCCAAAGTTCGAGCTGCGGTCCGCACTGCGGGCAGGCGTTGGGCTGGGCATGGAACCGGCGGTCGCGCGGGTCGTCGTATTCGGCGCGGCAGGCGTCGCACATGTGGAACGCCTTCATCGTCGTGTTCGCGCGATCGTAGGGCAGCGCCTCGATGATGCTGAACCGCGGGCCGCAGTGGGTGCAGTTGGTGAACGGGTAACGGTAGCGGCGGTTGGCCGGGTCGCGGATGTCGCGCAGGCAGTCGGGACAGATCGCGAAGTCGGGCAGGATGAGCGCGGTCTTCGCGCCGGCCGCGTCGCTCTCGCGGATTTCGAAGTGCGCGTAGCCCACCGGGTCGAGGAACGACCATTCGAGGCTCTGGACGAACGCGCGCGGCGGCTTTTCAGGATCCAAGCGCAGCAGGAAATTCTCCAGTTCGTGCCGCACCCCTTCGACCTCGATGACGACGCCCTGGGTGGTGTTGTTGACCCAGCCGACGAGGCCCAGCTCGGTGGCGAGCCGATAGACGAACGGGCGGAAACCAACGCCCTGCACCGCGCCGCGGATGGTGATCCGCAGCCGATGCAATCGGGCATCGCTGGTTGCCGGCGATGTCAGGAGTTGTTGCACTGCTGTTTCCTTGCGAGACACCCCGCGCCGCAGGATCACGACCCGAGCGGCGTCTGGAATTTCAGCCGTTGGGCCTTCACGGCGGCCAGGGCCGCCAGGTTGACGATGTCCTTGACCTCGGATTCGCGGCTGACGATGTGGACCGGCTTGCTGATGCCGACCAGGATCGGGCCGACGACCTCGGCGTTGGCCAGTTGCTGCATGAGTTGATAAGCGATGTTGCCGGCGGCCAGGTTCGGGAAGATCAGGACGTTGGCCGCCTTCCGCAGGCGGTTGAAGGGATAGGTGCCGTTGAGGACCTCCTCGACGAGCGCGGTGCCGGCCTGCATCTCGCCCTCGATAAGCAGGTCGGGCACGCGCTGGCGCACGATCTCCACCGCCTCGCGCACGCGTTCGGTGCGCGGGTTGCGGACGCTGCCGAAGTTGGAGTAGCTCAGCATCGCCACGCGTGGTTCGATGTCGAAGTCGTGCATCAGCCGCGAGGTCATGATCGCGATCTCCGCCAGCGTCTCGGCGTCGGGGTCAATGTTCACCGTCGTGTCGGCGAAGAACACCACGCGCTGGCGCGTGGTGACCATATAGACGCCGGCCACCGTCTTGCAATAGGAGAACGTGCGGATGATCTGCAGCGGCGGCCGCAGCGCGTCGGGATAGTGCAGCGCGAGGCCGGCGATCATGCCGTCGGCATCGCCCTGCTCGACCATGATCGAGGCGAAGTAGTTCGGGTCGGCGGCCATCTCGGCGGCTTCGCTGGGCGTGACGCCCTTGCGGCAGCGCAAATCGTGGAGCCGTTGCGCATAGCGCGCCCGGCGGTCGGAGCGGACCGGGTCAACGATCTCGATGCCCGCAACGCTCAGCTTGAGTTCTTCGATCTTCTGATGAATGACGGCTTCATTGCCCAGCAGCACGGGTTTGGCGATGCCGTCCTCCACGAGCTGGTGCGCGGCGCGGATCATCTTCTCGTGTTCGCCGTCCACGAGCACGATGCGCTTCGGCTGGGCCTTGGCCTTGTTGAAGACCACGCGCATCATCTCGCGGGACTTGCCGAGGCGCGCCTCGAGCTGCTCGCGGTATTTGTTGAGGTCGATCTGGTGCCGCGCGACGCCGCTGTCCATCGCGGCCTTCGCGATGGCCGGCGCGAGCCAGAGCAGCGCTCGTGGGTCGAGCGGCTTTGGGATCACGTAGTCGGCGCCGAAACTGAGCGCCTCCAACCCGTAGGCTTTGGAGACGGCGTCGGGCACGTCCTCCTTGGCCAGCGCGGCGAGCGCACGCGCGGCGGCGACTTTCATGGCCTCGTTGATCTGCGTGGCGCGCACGTCGAGGGCGGCGCGGAAGATGAACGGGAAGCCGAGGACGTTGTTGACCTGGTTGGGATAGTCGGAGCGGCCGGTGGCGACGATGGCGTCGGGCCGGGCGGCCTTGGCGTCCTCGTAGCGGATCTCCGGGTCGGGGTTGGCCATCGCAAAAATGACGGGCTTGGGCGCCATCGCCTTGACCATGACCGGCGTCACCGCGCCGGCGACCGAGAGGCCGACGAACACGTCCGCGCCGGCCAGCGCGTCGGTCAACGTGCGCGCGTCCGTCTTCACCGCGAACGCCTCCTTCTGCGGGTTCATGCCGTCCTTGCGGCCCGCGTAGATGACGCCCTTGCTGTCGCAGAGGGTGATGTTGCCGCGCGTCGCGCCGAGTTCGACGTAGAACCGCGCGCAGGAGATCGCCGCCGCGCCCGCGCCGTTGAAGACGATCTTCGCATCGGAAAGTTTCTTGCCGACCAGTTCCAGCGCGTTGACCAGCGCCGCGCCGGAGATGATGGCGGTGCCATGCTGGTCGTCGTGGAAGACCGGGATGTTCATCTCTTTCTTGAGCCGCTCCTCGATGACGAAGCACTCCGGCGCCTTGATGTCTTCGAGGTTGATGCCGCCGAAGGTCGGCTCCAGCAGCCGCACGCAGCGGATGAACTCCTCCGGGTCCTTCGTCTTGACCTCGATGTCAATCGCGTCAATGTCGGCGAATCGCTTGAAGAGCAGCGCCTTGCCCTCCATGACCGGCTTGCCGGCCAGCGGGCCGATGTCGCCGAGGCCGAGGACCGCGGTGCCGTTGGTCACGACAGCGACGAGGTTGCCCTTGGAGGTATAGAGGTAGGCGTCGTCCGGGTTGGCCTGAATGGCCCGACATGGCTCGGCCACGCCCGGCGTGTAAGCCAGCGACAGGTCGTGCTGCGTCAGGCACGGCTTGGTGGGGGCGATCTCCCACTTGCCGGCCGGAGGCTTGGCGTGATAGTCGAGCGCTTCCTGCTTGAGGCTCATGCGTTGCGATGTCCGGAAACGAATCCGGCTTTGGTCAGCAGCGGCAATGCCACGGAAGCACCGCCTCATAAGCTGCTGGACGCACTAGAATTGTAGGGCTGCTTCTTGGCGCCGGAACTTCGCGTCGCTGCCACTCTGTCAACCTGCCGTTTCCCGCCGACAGTTTGGCAAGCAGCGCATCGCTCGGGATGAATTAGAAGTTGCCAACGCCGCGCGGCTTTCACACAATCTGCGTCTTTATGCAGAACGCTGAACGGTTTACCGATTTGAAACGCGCGTTTGCCGCCGTCACGCGCGATCGTGGCTGGTGGTGGAAGGTGATCCTCGGCGGCTACCTCCTGTTCTGTCCGCTGACATTCCTCGTGCCGCTGGGGTTCACGATGGAAGTGCTGCGCCGCGCGAAGACCGACCCGGCCAACTTCATCCTGCCGAGTTTCGCGTTCCGCCACTGGTGGCGCTACGCGCAGGACGGCGCGGCCAAGCTGGTCATCGCCATCGGCACGCTCATCCTGCCCGTGCTGCTCTGGTGCGCGTTCTCGTGGGCCGTCGCGATGGTCGTGCACTTCCCCGGCGCGGAGAACTGGAACTTCTTCTTTACGTTCCTCCTGCCGTTCGCGGGGCCGGTCGCGTTCTTTTTCACGCTGCCGTTCTGCGCGGTGGGCTGCTGCCGCTACCTCGACACGGGCCGCATCTCCTCGGCGTTCAACTACGCCCTCGACTGGCGCATCTATCGCGCGAGTTTCGTGGATTTCTCCCTCGGCGCGATCTTCCTGCTCGGCCTGAACAACATCGGCCAGACCTGGCTGGTGTTCCTGCCATGCTTCATCTTCTTCGGCCTCTGCCTCGTGGACAACTGGTTCGCGCCCATCTACAACGAGGCCGCCCGCAAGGCCGGCGTCCTGAAGTGAACCTCACGCCGGCGTGAATGGCTCCCGCGGCTCGTAGCCCACGAAACGCGCCACCTGCCGCGCCCGCTCCACCGCCGCGTTGTAATCGCTGACGCGCGCATTGTAATCCTCCGCCGCGCGCCCGATCTCCGCCCGCGCCTCCGGCAACGCCGCCGCCGCCTTCTCAAACCGCTCGTCGCCGCCCAGCAGCAACACGTCGTGCAGCGCCTCGCTCAGCCGGTCCTCGACGCGCGCCTTCATCGCCAGTCCGGACACAAACTCCGCCTGCTTCAGCACGTCCCGGAGTTTCTGCACCGTCTCCGAATCCGGCGCCGCGCTGCCGGCGGCCACGTCGCCGGCCAGTTCGTGCCGCTTCTCCAGGCACGACTGCACGCGCGCCCAACCGGCGCGCACGCGGGCGTCGTGGCCTTGCAGCAGCCGCCGGGTCAGCAGCGCGAACACGCCGACCAGCAACACCGGCAGCGCAAGAAACGCGATGATCGTCACAGGCGGGCGATGACTCCTTCGTTGACCTCCGCGGCCTTGTCCTTGCCACAAAGCACCTCGACCAGCTTGAACGCGAACTCCATCGCCGTGCCGGCCGACTGGCTCGTGACCACCAGGCCGTCCACCACCACGCGCTCGTTGACGACCTGGCCGGCCTCCAGCGTGCCACGCACGCCCGGATGCGACGTGGCCCGTCGGCCCGCGAGCACGCCGTAGGCGGACAACACCGTCGGCGCGGCGCAGATGGCCGTGGTGAACTTGGTGCGGGCGCGGAACAGTTCGATCAGCATCTTCACGCGCGAGTCGGCGCGAAGATTCGCCGTGCCCGGCTGGCCGCCCGGCAGCACGATCATGTCGAAGTCGTCCGCGCGTCCCATCGCCTCGTCAAGCGTGCAGTCGGGCACATGCCGCGTCTTCCGCGACGCCTCGATGACGCCGGGCTGCGTGCCGGCGACGGTGACCTCGATGCCGGCGCGGCGGAGGATGTCAATGACGGTGATCGCTTCGATCTCCTCGAAGCCCGGTGCGAGTGGGATCAGGACTTTCTTGGCCATGAGTTAGCGTGTAACACACCCCGCAGTCACTTTCAACGTCGGCGCGGAGGGTGCTTTGAGTGTGCGGGACTGCAGTTGCGAATGATTTTCCAAAACAGCACTTATGATACCGCCGCTCGCAAGCATGCCCACGCATGATCGAGATCGCGACGGTTTAGAACGTTCGGAGTTCGCTGAATGTAGTCGTATCCGGGGGCAAAGAACTCCTCCATGCAGTGACGCCACACCGTGTGCCAATGCTCTTCAGTCTCGTGATATATGATCTCCTGATCGTAAAATTCGTCAATCACGAACAAGAGCAGCCATTTGTCGGCATCGCTCAGATCTCGCAACGAAAAGCCAATTGCGTTGGCGTCGTCCGCTGTGAGAAATCGCCCAAGAAAATCTCGGTATTCGTCATATCGAGGTGATTCCTCCGCACGGCGTTTTGCGATCCTGCCCAACGCATTCGTCCACCAATCGATGTTCGTGGTCGTGTGACTGATGCCAAACTTCACCAACGTTTCGGGATTCATGGGGTCACTCCCGACTCTTAGCAGACTTCAGCCATTCAAGGCCCACGCGGCGAACCCGCAGCCGGTTCAACCCGCCAACCTTCGGGTCGCCCGCGCAGTATCCGAGCAACACCGCGTCGTCCACGAAGTGGATGGCCGTGTAGCAATACCAGCCGGTCGGATCATCCTCCAGCAGCTTGCGGATGGGCCACGTCTTGCCGCCATCGGACGAAATGCCCGCCACCAGCGGCGTGCGTTTGTTCTTCACGAACGGAAAATCGCCCGTGTGATCGTTATAGACCGCCAGCAAGTCCGCCGAGCCGGGCAGCCGCTTGATGCTGGCGGGCGAACACGGCGACTTCAGCGGCGTCGGCTCCGGCGCGCTCCAGGTCTTGCCCGCGTTGGCCGACGTGAAACCGTATTGCGTGCCGAATGTCGTTCGCGCCCAGGAAAAGAGCCTGCCATCGGCCAGTTCGACCGCGCCGGGTTCCTGGAGGCCGGCGCCGCCGGGCAGCGGCGCGGCCCACCACGTGGCGGCCTCGGACCATGTTTGGCCCTCGTCATCCGACAGATACCAAAAGGCGATGCCGCGACCGTCAAAAGACTTGCTGCTCTTCGGGTCGCTGTCCCGCGAGCGATGAAACGCGACGGGCACCACGAGCCGTCCCGTGCTCAACTGGATCACGCGGTCGTTGTTCAACACGAAGTAGCCCGGCGCCCTGACGACGAGCGCCGGCTTCGACCACGTCTCGCCTTCGTCGGTCGAGATGCTGATGTAGGGCCGGCAATCCACCCAACTGTTCTTGATGAGGTAGAACAGCACGAGCTTGCCGCTGCACAACCGGAGCAGTGACACGCTCATGATGTTCTCGTCGCCGTGATTCTTGATGACGACGCGCGGCTGGCTCCATGTCCGCCCGGCGTTGTCGGAGTGGATGCACGCGATGTCCGCGGCACTGTTGTCGCCGCCGCCACCATAGAACCGCGTGAAGTAGAAGATGACACGCCCCGACTTCAGCGTGGCGAACGAGCCTTCGGAGTTGCGCGGGTTCTCCTTGCTCGGGTCGAGGTTGAGCACGACGGCGTTGTCGGCCGCGAGCGTGGAAAACGCAACGGTGAACAGGACGGTCAGGGAAAGCAAAGGCGATGCATGCATGGCGGCTGCAGTCTGCCTGAATCGCAGGCGATTGTCATCACGCACATCGCCAGATGAAAGCTGCACAGCGCGGCGCGGCCGCTTCCGGCTCAGCGGACAAGACGGCGAGCGGGAACAATGGGCCAACCAGGATTCCGTTGGCGTTACGTCTTCGCATAAATCCCGGCGCCTTTCGCGACAAACTCCTTCGACTTTTCCTCCAGGCCGCGCTGGATGGCCTCCTGCTCGCTGACGCCCTGCTCGGCGGCGTACCGGCGGACGTCCTCGGTGATCTTCATGGCGCAGAAGTGCGGGCCGCACATGGAGCAGAAGTGCGCCAGCTTCGCGCCCTCCTGCGGCAGCGTGGCGTCGTGAAACTCGCGCGCCTTGTCGGGGTCGAGGCCGAGGTTGAACTGGTCCTCCCAGCGGAACTCGAAGCGGGCCTTGCTGATCGCGTCGTCGCGGTAGCGGGCGGCGGGATGGCCCTTGGCGAGGTCGGCGGCGTGCGCGGCGATCTTGTAGGCGATGACGCCGTCGCGCACGTCGTCCTTGTCGGGCAGGCCGAGGTGCTCCTTCGGCGTGACGTAGCAAAGCAGCGCAGTGCCGAACCAGCCGATCATCGCCGCGCCGATGGCGCTGGTGATGTGGTCGTAGCCGGGCGCGATATCGGTGGTGAGCGGGCCGAGCGTGTAGAACG
>JACRKA010000059.1 GCA_016219905.1 Verrucomicrobiota bacterium | reverse complement strand
GTCGCGCTACGGATGCTATTCGTGCCACCAGATCAGCGGGTTTGAGAGCGTGAAGCCGATCGGCACCGAGCTGAGCGAGTGGGGAAGCAAGGCGACCGACAAACTCGACTTCGGCTATCTCGAAAAAGAGATGGAGCGCAACAACTACGCCTACCTTGCCCAAAAGCTCCGCGCCGCGCGCAGCTTCGACAGAACCGACACGCGCCGGCCGCAGGAGTGGATGCGGATGCCGCAGTTCAACTTCACCGGGGAGCAGATCGAGGACATCGTCACCGCCGTGATGGGCATGACCGACGAGAAGGTGACGGACAAGGCGAAGCAAAAGCTGAGCAGCTTTGACTGGGAGATCGAGAGCGGCCGCTGGCTGGCGCAACAATACAATTGCCAGGGTTGCCACGTGCTGGAGCGGCGCGGCGGCGCGATCCGCGGCACGATCGAGGACCCGGCGTTTTATCCGCCCGACCTGTTCGCGCAGGGCGCGCGCACGCAGCCGGAGTGGCTGTTCAAGTTCCTCAAGGAGCCGACGCCGATCCGGCCGCGGCTGTTCGCGCGGGCGCGGATGCCGACGTTCGAGTTCACCGACGAGCAGGCCAACACGCTGGTGAAGTATTTCAGCTACCTCGACAACCAGGATTTTCCGTTCGAGAAGGACTATGTGCTGGAGCGGCATCCCGATGTGGAGAAGCTGAATGTCGGCAAGCAGCTTTTCCAGAAGCTCCAGTGCGTGAAGTGCCACAACCTCAGGCCCGGCCAGCAACTGACGCCGGAGCAGGCCAACCAGCAGTTCCCCAGCCTCGTGCTGGTCCGGGACCGGCTGAAACCGAAGTGGGTCGCGGACTGGATGCGCGACCCGAACTATTTCCAGAAAGGCACGCAGATGCCGGCGTTCTGGCCGGACGGCGCCAGCCCGTTCCCCGACATCCTCGGCGGCAACGCGCAGAAGCAGATGGAAGCCGTGCGCGACTACATGTTTGTGTATCAAGGCGAAGACTTGGGCCAGCCGGCGGCGCCCGCAGCGCCCGCGCCCGCCGCAAAGCCCGCAGGGAAGCCCGCGGCGAACCCGTATGAGTAAGCGCCGGGCAGCTTTGTGGAACTGGCATGGAAGTGGAAATGAAGGCAGCATGCACCGCCGCGTCTATTGCGGCGCTTGCGCGGGATGCGGTCATGGCTTAATATCGGCCGCCTTTCCCGAAACAGGATGTTGAGTGGATTGCATAACCAATAACAGAGAAGGAGCGACCATGATTGCGAAGAGGACGAGCACGACAGCGATTGCAGTGGCGGCGTTTCTGGCTGCCGGAATCACGTGGCAGGCCGCCGCAGCCGACAGCGGCACGATTCAAGGCAAGGTGACCATCAAGGGCGCGGCAGCGAAGGAAATCCAGATTGACATGAACGCTGACCCCAAGTGCGCCTCGATGCACAACGAGCCGGTGTTCACCCAGCGCATCCTGGTCAACGACAAGGGCGAGATCAAAGATGCGTTCGTGTGGATCAAGGAGGGCATCAGCAAGCCGTATGACCCGCCGGCGACTCCCGTGGTCTTGAACCAGGAAGGCTGCATCTACAAGCCGCGTGTCTTCGGCATCCAGGTGGGCCAGGAGTTGCAGATCAAGAACAGCGACTCGACGCTGCACAACGTGCACGCGATGCCGACGGTGAACCGGGAGTTCAACCTCGCCCAGCCGGTGCAGGGCATGGTCACGACCAAGAAGTTCAGCAAGGCGGAGGTGTGCCTGAAATTCAAATGTGACGTGCATCCGTGGATGTTCGCTTACGCGGGCGTGGTGCCGCATCCGTTCTTCGCGGTCAGCGCCGCCGACGGGACCTACAAGATCGGCGGCCTCCCTGCGGGTGAATACACCGTCGAGATCTGGCACAACAAGCTCGGCACGCAGGAACTGAAGGTCAAAGTCGGCGACGGCGAGTGCAAGACCGCGGATTTCGCCCTGGAAGCGAAGTGACCGGCGTGGAGGACGGGACGCCGGCTGCGGCGCCCGCCCCTCCGAATTGCGGCGGCACGCAATTTTGAGGTTTATCCGCGCGGAATCTCTGGTAGTGTTCCTGCACGGCGGCGCGCGGTGGGCCAATCCACCGCCGCCCTGCCCCAACTCAAAAGGAACCTGACCATGAGCAGCTTGCGTGTCCGCGCGCCTGATGGAACAACGCGAAGAATCCCCCTCGGCGTGATGCCCAAAGTCATTGGCCGCGACGAGGAAGCCGACATCATCGTCGAGGACCGCAACGTCAGCCGCCGCCACTGCACCGTCGCCGGCCTGCCCAACGGCGTCCGCGTCCAGGACCTCGACTCCACCAACGGCATCTGGGTCAACGGCAAACGCGTCGCCTCCGCCACCCTCAAGAACGGCGACAAGCTCGTGGTCGGCGACATCACCTTCATCGCCGAATGCGAAACCCCCATGGGCTTCAGCACCGCCATCCGCAAGGTCGAGGACCAGTTCGCTTTCGGCAAAGGCTACCGCACCATCCTCGGAGAGATCGCCGCCGAAGCGCGCCCCACCGACAGCAAACCGCAGCCTTCCGCCCCCACCAACCAGCTTAAGAAGATGCCCGAAGCAGGCCAGCCGCCGAAGTAATCCCGTGCCGCCGCTTGCCCCGCACCCTTGGGGCTTCAAATCCGAAATCCGAAACTCGAAATCCGAGATAAATCCGAAGGCCGAAAGAGGGAACCTGCTAAGCGGGCACGAGCATCATGGATCGGGCTGTTTGAAATTCATTCCGATTCGAGATTCGAGTTTGTTTCGGATTTCGAGTTTCGGATTTCCACTCAAAACACGCCGAGCAGATCGCCGCGCTCATCGAACGCCAGCGGCTCCGGCTCGCCCAGCGCCTTCGGCTCCA
Organism: Verrucomicrobiota bacterium; assembly: GCA_016219905.1. Lineage (GTDB taxonomy): Bacteria > Verrucomicrobiota > Verrucomicrobiia > CAIQCK01 > CAIQCK01 > JACRKA01. Next base: position 13,939 of record JACRKA010000059.1, on the reverse strand, counting down.
CCCTTCCCCGCGTTTCCTCCAGATACGCCTCGCTCGCCAGCATCGTCTCGCAACTCAGTGTGTTCTTGATCCACAACGCCTTCAGCTTGCGCGTGTCCGGCAGCCCGCTCGTGGCCAGCGCCACCTCCAACGCCTCGCGGTCCGTCGGGAAATGCATCGGCACCCGCGCGTTCACCGGCGTCAACGCCGTGATCGTGTTCACCCACGTCGCCTTCTCGTCCATCGCCCGCAACAGCCGGTCGTGGATGAAATCCGCCAGCCCGACACCCACCGCGTTGCCGTAGCTGTCCGGGTGCAACGACCGCAAGTAGATGGCCCTCACCGCATTCGGGCCGGGCATCAGGAAACTCCCATGCGGCTCGCGCCGGATGACGTTCGTGTCGAGGCCCGTGCCGCTGAAGTTCTTCCCGATCTCGTCCACGACCAGCAGATCAATCTCCTCAAACGGCAGCCGCGGCATCAACCGCCGCGCCTCCTCCAGCAGCTTCGGCTCCTCCCGCTCCATCGCCGCCGACGGCACCGCCGCGATCCGCGCCGTGCGATGGCTCTGGTTCTCAACGATGCCGATGCCGAACACGATCTTGCTCAGCTTCAACACCTCCCGCCCCACCGCCAGCAACGCCTTGTCGTGGTGCATCCGCGCGCTGGCCTGATGGAACTGATGCGCGCCTTTCTGTTTGCCCAGCCCGATGGCCGCCATCTTCATCAACCCGCTCTCCACCAGCCCGTGAAAGTCCGTGTGCGGCTTGATGCGGTTCACCACCACGATCGCGTCCGCGCCCGCCGCGTTCCTGTCCTGATAAACGATGAACCCCAGCTCCGGGTCGCGTCCCAACTCCACCACCTCCATGCTGCTCTTGATCGGCACGCCCATCGCCGCCTCCGTGATGCCGTAATGCGCCAGCACATCGAGCTGCCCCTCCGCCGTCGCCCCGCCGTGACTGCCCATCGCCGGCACGATGAACGGCTTCGCCCCCAGCTTCTTCAACTCCTCGCAAACCGTCCGCACAATCACGTCATAGTTCGCGATGCCGCGGCTGCCCGCCCCAACGGCCACCGTCATGCCGCCCTTGATGAACTTCGCAGCCGGCAGCGCCGCCATCGCCTCCCGCGTTGCCGCCGCCGGGTCCGCCACGCTCGGCGCGTCGAATATCTGCTGAAGCCGGAAAAATCTTGGAAACTGTTCGCTCATGGCCGCGCCACGTTACGCCCCACCCTCCGCGCGGACAAGCGCGGAGTCTGCCAACCAACGGCGAGGCGGGCGCGCGGCGTCGTGGAGCGCGCACGCCGTCACGGGTTGTGTGCACGATTGGCCGCATCTTGAGCACGACGGGTGGCGGGGCGCGCACAACGCGTCGCGCGGCGCGCGCTCCGCGAGGCGGCTTGCGCGCTCCACCGAAGAACTTGCTCTCGACACGCTCTGCGGCGCGCGCTCCGGGTCGCGTCGTGCGCGCTCCACGCAAAAACTTGCGCGTGCCGTATAGAAACGTGCGCGCTCCACGTTCTGTTGTGCGCGCTCCACGTCACGTTTTGAGCACAACGGCGGGAGTTTTGCTCACGATTTTTGAAATCGGAACCAAACTGGAACGGCCCGTGCGCGCGATATGCCGCTGAAAACGCGACAGTTACGCCGGCAACGCCGCCATCGCCGCCCGCGTCGCCGCCGCCGGGTCCCCCACGCTCGGCGCGTCGAAAATCTGCTGGTGCCGGAAGAATCTGGGAAACGAATCGTTCATGGTGGAGAGTTCAACTGTCGCCTGTGTTCATCCATTTCCTTCGTGGAATTCGGCAAAGCTAGACCGCTAATGCTGTCATCTACTCCAAGCTGACGCATCACCGCGACAAACTCCACCCTCGACACTCCCGAATAACATCGTTCACGCAGTTTTCCATCAGCCCACTTGGATATCTTCACAATCTCATACTCGGATGAATCGTGGCCCGGGCAGTAGCCAAATCTAATTTGCCGGCCGTTAGCGTAGGCAATCTCTATTGTGCCGATGCAGCTACAGAAATGAGAATGGTGGGCAGTGCCACGATTAACAATGCTGATGAGTTGCTGCGCAGCAAACGAGTTTGTCGAGGTCCGCTGGAATTGTGGATCGCCCCAAATAGGATTACTCTTGATTTCGACCTGCGCAACGGGGCGCTCAGGCAAACGCAGCGGTCCTCCCCACAGATACGGCGAGGTGGAATTAGCGCCTATTATTTTCACGGCCAGGATGCCCACGACCGCGAACATAACCAACCCGCAAGCAATAAGCAGAAGCTTCTTCATTACGTGACCAGAAGTTATCGCGCGCCCCGCGTGCCGACAAGCATCCAGAATCGCTGCAAACCAAGATATCTTGGGTTAGCGCCCGCCTGCAGCCTTCGCCGACCGTGTGAAGGTGTTGATGACTTGGATCCCAGCTTCGTTGGCGGCGTCCACGACCGCGATGACGTGGTCGAGGGTGGTCTTCTGGTCGGCGCGGAGTTCGAGGACGGTGTCGGGGTTCTTCGCTTTGGCGTTGCGCAGGCGCTCCGGGAGCGCGGCGGCGGTGATCGGCTCGGCGTTGAGGAACATCTTGCCGTCGGGGGCAAGCGTCAGCACCAAGCCCTGCTCGCGCTGGACTTCCTTGCCGGTCTTGGACTTCGGCAGCGTGATCTGGACGGCGGGCTGGCGGATGAAGCTGGTGGTGACCATGAAAAAGATCAGGAGCACCACGAGGATGTCAATGAGCGCGACGATGATGGTCGTCGGCGCGCGCTTTGGTTTGGAGTAGAACTTCATGCCGTGAAGCGATTGGCCGCAAGAAAACGCAAAGATCGCAAAGACCCGCACGGCACCGTCTCCGCCAGTTTCCTTGCGTTCTTTGCGTTCTCTTGTGGCTGACTCATTTCGTTCTCAGCGCGCGTCTGTCGCACCGGCGTGCTCGTGGTTCTCTCGATATAACTTCGCCAGCAGGTCGCTGGTCATGCTTTCCATCTCGACCATCATGCGCTCGACGCGGCGGTTGAAGTAGCTCCAGCCGATGAGGGCGATGATGGCGATGAGCAGGCCGAAGAAGGTGCAGTTCAGCGCGTGGCTGATGCCGATGCCCAGACCCGTGGTGCCGGTTTCGGTGGCGATGTGGCCAATGTCTTTGAAGAGGTATTTCAGTCCGCCGAGGGTGCCGAGCAAACCGAGCAGCGGCGAGGTGCCGGTGATGATCTCCAGCCAGACCAGGCCGTGCTCGAGCCGCATGGCCTCGGCCCGCGCGCGGGTCTGGACGGCTTCGATGGCCTCGCTCTTGGGCCACTCGAGGTGGGAGATCACCACGCGGACGATGGCCCCGAGCGAACTGCGGTCGTGCTCGGCCAGCGCGTCGAGCTTCGCGGCGCCCTCGCCGGGCCGCAGGCCCTCGATGGCCTCGGCCAGCATCAACGGCATGACGCGGGCGCGGCGCAGGGCGATCCATCGCTCAATGATGATCGCGATGGCGATGATGGACGCCAGCGTCAGCGGCGCCATGATCGGGCCGCCTTCAAGAAAGAAATCAAGCAACCGTGTCCACATGCAATCCTTTCAATTACGATTGGAGTATTGGGGTCATGGAGTGTTGGAGTGGTGGGCAGAATCTCATACCCAATGCTCCATCACTCCAAAACTCCACCACTCCATCAATACACATACACGTTGAACTCGACGCTGATGTCGAGGTGGTCGCCGCCGAGCAGTTTCAACTCGTCGGGCCACGGCTCAAACGGCGCGCTGTCGAGCACCGACTTCTGGCAATAGCTCGCCAGAATACCGGTGGCGGTGTTTTGGGCAATGACCAAATTATCCACGCGGCCATCCGGGTGAAGCCGGAAGTCGAGCTTCACCTTGCCCGGCGCGCCGTCGCTGTAATGCTGCTCCAGCAGCAGTGTCCACAGCCGGCCGATGGTGGCGAACATCTTCTTGCTGTAAGCGCCCTGCGGCATGCCGATGACGTTCAGCGCAACGGGGCCGCGCCGGTCCACGCCGCCTTCGGTGCGCGAGGCCATCGTGGGAATCTCGCGGTCGCTCGACGGCGCGGCCCGCGTCTCCGGCCTCAAGCCGATTTCCGCGCCCGACATCCGGAACTGCGGCACCGGTTCGGAGGTCGCGGTCGCCGGCGTTTGCGGCGTCGGCTTCGCTTGTTGCGCGCCGGCCGTCGCCGCTGCCATGCGCAACGGCTCCGGGGAGGTGATGCCGTCTTTCGTCTGGGGCGGCTGCGGGCGCGCCTCGGCTTCAGTCTTGGCACGCATCGTCAGCGCGGGCGGCGTGGGCGTGGCCGCGGGCTTCGGCGCAACCTGCGGCGCCGGCCGGGAACGCGCGGCGGGCGGCGGCTGCGAGCGGCTGGGAAGGCGCACGTCCGTGGTGTCGAGCGAGTCTTTCACGCGCCCTTCGATCTTCGGGATGTCGGCGCTGCGCGCGAGCGGCGTCGGGTTCGCGGCGAGCGAGGAGCGGTCGGAAAAGAATTTCGGGTTGGCCGGCTTGGCGAGCGTGGCCTGCGTCGCGTCCACCTCGATGAAGCTCAATTGCGGCGGCTGGCGGACCTTCCGCAGCGCGCGCACCTGCGCCGATTGCTTCGCCAGTTCCTGCGGGCTGACGGTGCGGGAGAACACCTGGCTGATGAACTTCGTGATCTGCGTGGACGCGTAAAACCACGCCACGCTGATGTGCAGGACCAGCGACACGACGACCGCGACGGACAACCGTTGTTGGTAAGCCGTCATGACGGGCCTGCCAGCCGCATCCACAGGTAATGGCGGAAGAGCACTTTCAGCGTCGAGGTCAGCGGCACGGCCAGCAGCACGCCGATCGGGCCGAGCAGTTTGCCCCAGATCAGGATGGACAACACCACCGCGATCGGGTGCAGGCCGGTCTTGCCGCCGACGATCTTCGGCGCTAGGAAGAGATTTTCAATCAGATGAACGCCGAAGCAGACGCCGATGGCGGCCAGCGGATGCTGCCAGTCGTTATACTGCGCGTAGGCGATGAGCGTCGCCGGCACCGCGCCGGCGATGATGCCGAAGAACGGCACCAGGTCGAACACGCCCACCCAGACGCCGAGCAGCAGCGCAAAATCAATCCCCGCGATGTAGAAGCCGATGGCCGCCAGCGCGCCGACGCAGGCCGCCACGATGCACTGGCCGCGGAAGAACGCCTTGACCTGCTCGTTGATCTCTTGCACCAGATGGATAATCTCCTGCCGCATGCCCTTGTTGGTCACGGGCACGTAGAGTTTCCACATGGACGCGAAGAACTCGCGGTCTTTCAGGAAGTAGTAGATGTAAACCGGGATGATCAGGAAACTGACCGCCGCGCCGAGCCAGCTCAGCGCGCCCGACAGGAACGACAGCAGATGCCCCGACAAGCCCGCGGTGATCTTCGGGATCTCCGCCTTCGCGTTTGCGATCAGCGCGTTGACCGACCCTTCCCATGTCGGCGGCATTTCCAGCCGGCGGATGCGCTCCACATACTCAGAGATCGCCGTGACGATCAACCGGAAATAGTTCGGCATCCGCGCCGCGAAGTCGGTCAACTCCTGGATCATCGCCGGCAACGCCACCGCCAGCAGGACTGCCACCAACAGCGAGCCGGCCCCGAACACCAACAGCACCGCGCGCGACCGCGGCCAGCCGCGTTTCTCGTGCAGCCAGTCCACCGGCGGTGTCATCAAGTAGGCCGTCAGCGCCGCGATGGCCACCGGGATGAGCACCGCCTGCAACCGCAGCAGCACCGCCACCACCACCCAAATCACCCCGCAAACGACCGCCGCGAAAAACGCCAGCGCCAGCGCCACGAACGCGTTGGCAATCACCTTCCGCTGCCAGGGAGTGAACAGTTCCGGATTCATGGTCTTAGAACTCGATACAGTCGTTGAGCGCCGGCACATGGACGCGCGCCTTCGGGAACATCTCCCGCAGCGCCGCCCCGAGCGCGTTGCTTTGGTCCGGCTCGCCGTGCACCACGCAGATGTCGCGCAACGGCCCCGTCGCCTTGCGCGCGAAGTCGTGCAGCTCGCTGCGGTCGGCGTGCGCGCTGAACGCGCTCATCACTTCGACGTGGGCCTTCACGTCCTGTTCCTCGCCGAAAATCCGGACCACCTTGTCGCCGGCAATGAGCCGCGCGCCCAGCGTGTGCTCCGCGCAGAAGCCGACCATCAGGATCGTGTTCCGTTCGTCGCCGATGTTGTTTTTCAAGTGATGCCGGATGCGCCCCGCCTCGGCCATCCCCGACGCGGACAGGATGATGCACGGCTCTTTCAGGTCGTTGAGCGCCATGGACTGCTGCACGTCGCGGATGTAGGTGAGGTTGTTCATGCCGAACGGGTTCTGGCCCGCGCGCAGGAACTCGAACGTCTCGGTGTTGAAGCACTCCGGGTGCAGCCTGAAAATCTCCGTCGCGTTCACCGCCAGCGGGCTGTCCACAAACATCGGCAGCGCCGGGATGCACTTGCTCTCCACGAGCTGGTGCAGCGCATAGACCATGTGCTGCGTGCGGCCGACGGCGAACGACGGGATGATCACTTTGCCCCGACGCTCCAGCGCGCGGTTGATGATCGCGCAGAGCCGCTCGTTGATGTTGGTCATCGGCTCGTGCTCGCGATTGCCGTAGGTGCTCTCAATGATGAGCACGTCGGCGTCCTCCACCGGCCGCGGGTCACGCAGCAGCGGATGGCCGCCGCGGCCGAGGTCGCCGCTGAACGCGATCCGCCGCCTCGCGCCGTTCTCGCGCACGTCGAGATAGATCTCCGACGAGCCGAGGATGTGGCCCGCGTCGCGGAAGGTGGTCTCGATGTTGTCCGCAACGGGCATCGTCCGGTCATAGCCGACGGCGACGAACTGCCGCACCGCCATCGCCGCCTCGGCTTCCGTGTAAAGCGCCTGGACCGGCGGCAGCCCTTTTTTTGCGCGCTTCTTCGAGACGAACGCCGCGTCCGCGCGCTGCACGGCGGCGCTGTCCTGCAACATCACACTGGAAAGGTCGCGCGTGGCGTGCGTGGCGTAGATGTTCCCGCTGAATCCCAGCTTGACCAGCGTCGGGATCGCGCCGCTGTGGTCAATGTGCGCGTGGCTCAGCGCCATCGCGTGAAGCTGGCGCGGGTCGAACGGAAACTGGCTGTTCCGCGCGGTGGACTCATCGCGTTTGCCCTGATACATGCCGCACTCGACCATCAGCCGCGTGCCGTTGGTTTCGAGCACGTGGCGTGAACCGGTCGTGGTCTGCGCCGCGCCGTGGAAGTGCCATTTCATCGGGTTTTCAGTTAAACTGAGGGCGGCAGTATAGTCCAGCGACGGCGGCGGACACAAGCAGCAGCATCGCGTGGTAGCAGGTTTGTCTGGTTCGTAGTAGCGCGCTTCAGCGCGCGTTTGTGCGATGTTTTCGCCACGGAACCGCACGCGCGCTAAAGCGCGCTACTACGAACCCCTGAAAGCAATCCATTGCCCATCGTGCATCATGAGCGACACACGCACCATCCTCCACGTGGACATGGACGCGTTCTTCACGTCGGTGGAGCAGCGCGACCGGCCGGAGTTGCGCGGCAAGCCCGTCGTGGTGGGCGCGCCGCCGGACAAACGCGGCGTCGTCGCGGCGGCGAGCTACGAGGCGCGGAAGTTCGGCATCCACTCCGCCATGCCTTCGCGGACCGCCTACCGCCTCTGCCCGCACGCCGTATTCCTGCGCGGCGACCACGACAAATACAGCCGCGAGAGCGAGCGGGTCATGGCCATCCTCCGCGACTTCACGCCGCTGGTCGAGCAGGTGAGCGTGGACGAAGCGTTTCTGGATGTGACCGCGTCGTTGCGGCTGTTCGGTTCCGGCGAGAAGATCGCCCGCGAAATCAAACGCCGCGTCCGCGAGACCACGGGTCTGACCGCCTCCATCGGCGTCGCCCCGAACAAGTTCCTCGCCAAGCTCGCCTCCGACCTGAAGAAACCCGATGGCCTGGCCGTGATCACCGAGGAGAACAAGCTCGCCATCCTTCGTCCCCTGCCCGTCAACCGCATCCACGGCGTCGGCGAGAAGACCGAGCCGCTCCTGCACGACCTCGGCATCCACACCATCGGCGACCTCGAACGCTTCCCGCTGGAAACACTGCGATCGCGGTTCGGCGTATGGGCCGGCGAACTGAAGGCGCGGGCGCGCGGCGAGGACGACCGGCCGGTGGTGCCTTTCAGCGAGCCGAAGTCCATCAGCGGCGAGACCACCTTCGAGCGAGACATCCGGGATGAAGGGCGGATGGAGAAGGTCGTCTGGGAACTGGCGGAGGAAGTCGCCCGGCGATTGCGCGAGGAAGGCGTGCGGGGCCGGACGGTGCAGTTGAAACTGCGCTGGAGCGATTTCACGACGCTGACGCGCCGCGCGACGCTCGCCGAGCCGACCGACGACGCGGCGCGCATCGCTGAGACGGCGTTGCGATTGTTGCGGAAAGAACTGGCGGCGGACCGCCCCGTGCGGTTGCTCGGCGTCGGCGCGCAGAACCTGGAGCGCGGCGCGGCGCAGCTCGATTTGTTTGACCAGCGGACGGCGCGGAAGGCGCAGTTGCAGCGCGCCGCGGACGCGGTGAAGGCGAAGTTCGGCGAGGGGAAGTTGAAACGAGGCGGGGCGGTGTAGGACAAGGCCGAAGGAAACCCGAAATCGGAGGCGGCGTGCAATTGCCTGATGCACTCCAACGCCCGACCGCAGAGACGACACGACACGCGCGTTTAGCCGGACTGAATCGTCAGGCGGCTGGTGATACGTCAGCGACCTCGAACTCCAGCCCGCCTGTAAATCGTGCTATCAGATTGTAGAGCGCTGCTGAGACGACACCGGCGACGAAGCCTATGGCCGCGTAGAGAAATGGCGCCACAACGGCTATGGCCACTCCTGCTATCACGCTTGGAGCGCCTTTGGTGGCACCAAGCACGCCAGCAATCAATATCACTGGAGCGATAAGCAATGCGACGATGCCGTAAAACACCGCAAGCACAATCCCCGCGCGCAGTGGCCCAATTCGTGTGAGTCGTTTCTTCATGGTATTTGTCCTTTCGATAGCTGGCGGACAGCCCTGTTCCGCCACACGCCCGTCATATCACCCGATTCCCTGTCACAAAACAAACTTAAACCAGCCTCGCCCCGCCTTCTTGGCTGCGCTGCATCACGGCCACTGCCGCTCGATCTGCTCACCCTTGCGGCCGAGCTTGCCGGCGTCCTTCTGGTTGAACCAGGCGTGGAGGGCGTTGCCGTCGCTCGTGCGGATCTTGATGGAGCGGCGCGCGTCGAACTTGCGGACTTCGTTGCGCGGCATCTTGCCCCGGAACCAGATCGCCCCGTCCACCGTGACCGTGACGGTGCAGGTCTCGTCGGCGCGGAGGGTCAGCGAGTGAACCGGCGCCTGCGCTGGTTCGATGATCTGGGCGGGCGTGAGGTTCCTCGGCTGGAGATAGGGATTGATCGCGGGCTGCGCGGCGACCGCGCCGCCGGTGCGCGCCGCCATCGCGGCGGCCACGTTCGTTCCGGTGGTCTTCGGCGTTGTGTGCGAACTGCCCGCCCAACTCATGAAACCCCACACGGCCCAGATGATGACGCACAGCCCGATGATGCCCGTCAGCCCGGCAATAATGGCGCCGGGCGGGATGGCAAACCGATCTTCGGACTGCGGCGATGACGCGGTCTTGCCGATGGGCGCATGGGACAACGGGGCGGAACTTGGCCCGGGCCGGGGCGACAAGGTGGGCCGCGACGGAGCCGCGGGCTTCGGGAGCGGCGCGGGCGCCGGCGGCGGAGGCGGCGGGGTCGGCGACAATTGCACCGACGTCTCCACGCTGACGGTGCGCAGGTAGGCCTCGACCAGCGGCTTTTCCTCGATGCCGAGGAAGCGCGCGTAAATCTTGATGAAGCCCTTGACATAGACGGGCGCCTCGATGTCGTCGAACTGGTTGGCTTCGAGGGCGGAGAGGTGCTCGCCTTTGATCTTGGTGGCCTGGGCGGCGGCTTCGAGGGTGATCTTCTTGCGCTCGCGCGCGGCGCGGAGTTGTTGACCGATGTTGTCCATGATCAGCTTGCCATTCAGGCGTTGTTATTGTCCGGAATTCCTCCGTCCAAGTCTATGAGAATGTCTCGCGGCTCGGCGCCCTTGTGCGCGCCGACGACGCCGCGCTCTTCAAGGATGTCCATGATTCGCGCAGCCCGCGTATAGCCGATTCGCAGCCGCCGCTGCAAGATGGAAACCGAGGCGCGCTTGGTCTGCCGGATGACCTCGACGCACTGCTCGATGAGCGTCTCGTCCTCCTCGCCGCTCTCCTCGCCCGTCCCGCTGCCGGGCGTCTCGCGGGTGAGTTTCGCCGTGATCTCCTTCTCGAACGCCGGCGGCGCCTGCTTCGTGAGAAACTCGACGACCGTGCGCAGTTCCTCGTCCTGCACGAACACACCCTGCGCGCGGACGAGCTTCGAGCTGCCGGGCGGCAGGTAAAGCATGTCGCCCTTGCCGAGCAGCTTGTCGGCGCCGTTGGCGTCGAGGATGACGCGGCTGTCCTGTTTGCTGGCGACCTGGAACGCGATGCGCGACGGGATGTTGGCCTTGATGACGCCGGTGACGACGTCCACGCTCGGCCGCTGCGTCGCCAGGATCATGTGGATGCCGGTCGCACGGGCGAGCTGCGCCAGCCGTGCGATGGCCATCTCGATGTCGGCCGGCGCGGTCAACATCAGGTCGGCCAGTTCGTCCACGACCAGCACGACGTAGGGCAATGTCTCCGGAATCTTCAACTCGAACTCGCGCGGCACGGCGATGGGCAGCTCCTCCTGCTCGGCTTCGCCTTCCTTGGGCGGCGGCTCGGCTTTCGGGTCGCGCTTGCGGTCGCGCGAGTTGAAGGTGTGGATGTTTCGGACACCGACCTTCGCGAAGATCTGGTAGCGGCGCTCCATCTCGTTGATGAGCCAGCGCAACGCGAGCGTGACTTTTTTCGGGTCGTTGACGATGGGCACCACCATGTGCGGCAATGAGGCGAACATCTGCATCTCGACGATCTTCGGGTCCACAAAAACGAATTTCAGTTGCTCCGGCGACATCTTGAAGAGCAGGCCGGCGATGATGGAGTTGAGGCAGACGGTCTTGCCGGAACCGGTCGCGCCCGCCACCAGCAGGTGCGGCATGTCGGCGAGGTCCGCGACGATGACGTTGCCGCTGACGTCCTTGCCGAGCGCCAGCGGCAGGCGGGCCTTTGAGTTCTTCCACTCGTTGGCCTCCAGCACGTCGCGCAGATAAACGATGGTCGTCGTGTGGTTCGGCACCTCGATGCCGACCACGCCCTTGCCGGGAATCGGCGCAAGGATGCGGACGCTGGACGCTTTCATCGCCAGCGCGATGTTGTTCTGGAGCGTCGTGATCTTCTCCACCTTCACGCCCGGCCCCGGCAGCAGTTCGTAACGTGTGATGACCGGGCCTTTGGTGACCTCGCCCACGCGCACGTCGAGGCCGAAGTCGGCCAGCGTCGCCTGCAGGATCGCGGCGTTCTGTTTGAGGTCCTCGACGACCTCGGTCTGTGGCGCGCCCCCGGCCGCGCCGATGAGGATGTCGGGCGCGGGCAACTGGAAATCCTTGTAGGACGGCGGCGGCTCGGCAATGGCCGGCGCAGGCGCGGGCCTCACCGGCCGGCGCGGCGGCGCAGGAGGCGGAGGTTTCGGCAACGCAACCGGAACCGGCGCGAGCGCGACAACCGGCTCCTCCTCTTCAATCTCCTTCGGCCCTTCGGCCTTTGCCGCTGGAGGCGGCGCTGCTCGCTCCACCTTTGGCTTCGGCGGCGGCGCGGCGGCCGCTGCGGCGGCCGCTGTGGCGAGTGCCTTCGCGGCAGCCTTCTCGCCCGCGGGCGCAACCGTCGGGATTGTCGCCTGCTCGATCGTCGGCTCAGGCCGCGAATGGTCGCGGATGGTGATCTCCTGCGGCGGCAACTCCTGCACAGGTGGCTCCGCGGCGGCGCTGGCGGCGCTCTTGGGCAAAGGCGCACCCGTCACGCGGCGGGCCTGCTTGTCGAGATCGCGAGCCTGCCGCTCCAACTCGCGCTGCTTGCGAAGCAAGTCTTCGTGCAAGTCGGCGCGTTTGCCGCCGTCGCGCTCGGCCTGCCAGCGGTCGCCGGTTCTCTGGATCATCTGCATGACCGCGTGCAACGGCCGCACGCCCGTGAGCATCACCACACTGATCAGCCACAATGCGGGCAGGATGACCCACGGCCCCGCCGGCGCGACCGGCGCGAGCAACGTGCCCGTGACAAACCCTCCGATGACGCCTCCCGGCGCTTTGGCCACCGCGGCCAGTTGCGATGCAGCGCCCATCTGCGTCAGCTCCAACAGCCCGCAACCTGACACCATCATCACGGCAGCCCACAGCGTCTGCCGCAGGCCGACCTTCTCGCCAGCCACCAGGAACATCACGCCCGCGATAAGACAGACGCCGAAAAGCAGCCACACGCCGTTGCCAAACGGCCACGCCAGCAGGTAGGTCAGCAATGCGCCGAACGCCCCGACGAAGTTGTGCGCGGGCGAGTTGGGCGGCTCCTTCACCCACGAAACGTCCTCGCCGTCGAACGAGACAAAGCTCAGCAAAAACACGATGCTCATGCACAGGAGCAGGATCGCGTAAACCTCCCGCATGTGCGCGGGCTTCATCTGCCGGGTATTACTGGCCATCTCGCGCGTGGAGTATAGGCGGCGTGCGCGGCGCTTACAACGCATTAAATCCGGCGCGCTTGACTCCGCCTGCGAAAGGCGGTTGAGTCGCGGCGTGCTTTACCCGCTGAAATTTCAGCCCACCTTCAAGGAGCGCGTCTGGGGCGGCCGCGAACTGGAGCGGCTTTACGGCAAACCGTTGCCGGCCGGTGTCGCCATCGGCGAGTCGTGGGAAATCTCCGACCAGGGCGACAACCTCAGCGTCATCGCCAACGGCCCGCTGGCCGGACGCACCCTGCGCTCCGTCATGGAGGAACATCAGGAGGAACTGCTAGGCGACGTGCCGCCGATGCCGAACGGCCGTTTCCCGCTGCTCATCAAAATTCTCGACGCCCGCCAGCGGCTCTCGCTCCAGGTTCACCCGCCCGCCAATGTCGCGCCAGCCCTCGGCGGCGAGCCGAAGACCGAGATGTGGTATGTGGCCCAAGCCGATCCCGGCGCAACGATCTACGCCGGCTTGAAACGCGGTGTCACGCGCCAGCAGTTCGAGGCCGCGCTCGCGCAGCAGAAACTGGAGCCGCTCATCCACCAACTCGCTCCACACGCTGGCGACGCACTCTTCGTCCCGTCAGGCCGGCTCCACGCCATCGGCGGCGGGCTGGTCATCTTCGAGATTCAGCAGAACTCCGACACGACCTACCGCGTGTTCGATTGGGGCCGGCCGCGCGAGATCCACGTCCAGCAGTCGCTCCAGTGCATAGACTTCAACGACTTCGAGCCGTCGTTTGCCGACACGCAAGGAGGTGAAGTGCTGGTGGCCTGTGAGCAGATCGTCTGCGCGCGGTTGCGCCTCGACGCGCCACGCCACCTCGACTGCAACGATGCCTTCCACATCATCGCCTGCGTCGAAGGCAGCGTGGACATCGGCGATGTCGCGCTGGCGGCGGGCGAGTTCGCCCTCGTGCCCGCTTCCATCGCCCATTTCACCCTGCGTCCACGAGGCAAAACCACTGTGCTGGACGTTTTCGCTTGAGCCATCCGTCCCCGCCGCTAGACTGCCGCGCTCTTATGAAGTGGTCACAGACATTCATCCCGACGCTGAAGGAATCGCCCGCCGACGCGGAAATCCCCAGCCACAAACTCATGCTCCGCGCCGGCCTCATGCGCAAACTCGCCGGCGGCATCTACACGTTCCTGCCGCTCGGCCTGCGCGCCTACGACAAGGTCGAGCGCATCGTCCGCGAAGAGATGAACCGCGCGGGTGCCATCGAGATTCGGATGACGGCGTGGAAGCCGAAG
>JACRKA010000048.1 GCA_016219905.1 Verrucomicrobiota bacterium | reverse complement strand
GGGCGGTTACGAGTTGGAGCCGAAGGCCAAGACGATCCTGCGCGGGCTGGCGTTCCGCGAGCGGGATTTCCACCGGCCGGTGCAGGCGATGAGCGGCGGCTGGGTGATGCGCGCGCATCTGGCGCGGTTGCTGGTGCAACAGCCCGACCTGCTGATGCTCGACGAGCCGACCAACCATCTCGACCTCGACGCGCTGCAATGGTTCCAGGAATACCTGAAGACGTATCCCGGCGCGATCCTGATGATTTCGCACGACCGCGAGTTCCTGAACCAGCTCGTCGGCAGCATCGTGGAGATCCGCCAGAGCCGGCTGCTGCGTTATCGCGGCAACTACGACGAGTATCTCGTCCAGCGCCAGGCGCAGGCGGAACAGCTCATGGCCGCCTACAAGAGCCAGCAGCGCGAGATCCAGCGGCTGCAGGAGTTCGCGAACCGGTTCCGCGCCAAGGCCAGCAAGGCTTCGCAGGCGCAGGCCAAGCTCAAGCAGATCGAGCGCATGGACAAGATCGAGGCGCCGGTGAACGACGCGCGCACGATCCGGTTCCGGTTCCCCCAGCCGCCGCGCAGCGGGCTGCGCGTGGTCACGCTCAAGGACATCCATCACGCCTACGGCGAGACCGTGGTCTATCGCGGCATGGACTTCGAGGCTGAGCGCGGCCAGCGCACCGTGCTCGTCGGCCCGAACGGCGCGGGCAAGTCCACGCTGCTGAAAATCCTCGCCGGCGTGCTGCCGTTCCAGTCCGGCACGCGCGAGCTGGGCCTCAACGTCCGCGTCGGCTATTACGCGCAGTATCGCGTCGAGATGCTGAAACCCAACCGCACCGTGCTGGAGGAGGCGCTCGACACGCCGCAGGTGATCTCCATCGAGGCCGCGCGCACCGTGCTCGGCTCGTTCCTGTTCCGCGGCGACGACGTGTTCAAGCCGGTCGGGGTGCTCAGCGGCGGCGAGAAGAGCCGGCTGGCGCTGGTGAAGCTGCTGCTCGACCCGCCGAACCTGCTGTTGATGGACGAGCCGACGACGCACCTGGACATGGCGAGCATTGACGCGCTCATCGGCGCGCTGGAGCCTTACGCCGGCACGCTGATCTTCATCAGCCACGATGTCTATTTCATCCGCAAGCTGGCGCGCCACGTCCTGCACGTGGACGCCGGCCGGCTGACGCATTATCCCGGCGACTACCAGTATTACCTCGACAAGACAGCGGCCGCGTCCGCGCAGGCCGCCCTCACCGCTGGCGCGAGCCGCGAGACGGAACCAACCGTCGCGCCCGGCGACCGTCCCCGCGCAAGGTCGCGCGAGCAGAAGCGATTCGAAGCCGAAGCGCGCCAGGAGCGTTCACGCGAGCGTCGCGCGCAGCAGCAGGCCATCAACGAGCTGGAAAAGAAGGTTGCCCGGCTGGAGCAGTTGCAGAAGGAGTTGACCGCGGAGTTGGAGAATCAGGAGACCTACCAGAAGCCCGGCCGCGCCGTTGCGGTGAACCGCGAGTTGACCGGCGTCACCGAGGACCTCGCGCGCGCCACCGCGGACTGGGATCAAGCCACGACGCGCCTCGCCGAGATGACGGATGCGGCAGCGTAGCAGGCGGATTTCACGGCCGCCACGAATCACCATCGAGCTGCCAAGCCATTCAGTCGGAGCAAGGCCGCGCTGAAAGCGCGGCAGTAAGTCAGCCCAGGGCAAACGAGTCCGCGAGCGCCGCCCTGGGAAACGAGAAACAAGAATCCCCGTGCGCCCTGAAAGGGCGCAGGAAATTTCGGGATTCTCTTGGCGCCCTTTCAGGGCGCCATCATTTATGGCTCACGAAACCCAGGGCGGCGGCCCCGACAGCTTTCGGGGCCTTGCCTTGGGCTGGTTTCCCTGCGGGCTTTCAGCCCGCGGGGGCGGAGACCGCATCACGCGGCCATCGCGCGGCCCGCGATCCAGCCGGTGGTCCACGCGGCCTGGAAGTTGAACCCGCCGGTGATGCCGTCCACGTCGAGCAGCTCGCCGGCGAAGTAGAGGCCCGGACAGATGCGGCTTTCCATCGTCTTGAAATCCACCTCGCCCAGCCGCACGCCGCCGCAGGTCACAAACTCGTCCTTGTTCATGCTCTTGCCGGTGACCGGAAACTCCGTGCGGATGAGCTGCTGGACGAGGCCATGCTGCGCTGCGCGCGGGAGCGCGGCCCAGCGCGTCTCGCGCCCGATGCCGGCGGCAAGAACCAACCGCTCCCAAAGCCGCGCCGGCAACGGCGGAATCGGCGTGTTCGCCACGAACCGCGCCGACTGCTGGTCGCGCCGCGCCTGAAGCTCTGCCGCGACCGCTTCTGCGCTGAGTCGTGGCAACCAGTTGATGTGCAGGGGGAACTTGTAGTCGAGGCCGTGCAGTTCCCGCGCGCCCCAAGCCGACAGCCGCAGAATCGCCGGCCCGCTCAGGCCCCAGTGCGTCATCAATAACGCGCCGCGTTCGCGCAGCTTCGTGCCCGGCACCGATGCTTCGACCGGCTCGACCGAAATCCCGGACAGTTCCCGCAGCCACGATGTCGCGACATGGAACGTGAACAGCGACGGCACGGGCGGTTCCAGCGTGTGGCCGAGCGACACGGCCAGTTCGGCAGCCGCAGCCGTGCGGCAGCCACCCATGGCCAGCAGCAGGCGGTCGCAGACGAGCGATTCCGCCTCATAGCTGGGAGCGGCGACATTCTTGTCGCCGGATTGATGATCATCTTGGGCGACAGGAGTGTCGCCCCTCCCAGTTGGACGGCAGCTTGTTTTCGCCAGTGCCAAATTGAATCCGCCTTCCGCCCGCCGCGTGACGCGCTCCACGCCGCAGCGCGCCCGGAGTTTCACGCCCACTGCCTTGGCGGCGCGCACGAGGCAGTCCACGACCGTCTGCGAATCGTCGCTGACGGGAAACATGCGGCCGTCGCGCTCCGTCTTGAGTTTCACGCCGCGCGCCTCGAACCACGCGGCCGTGTCGCGCGGCTGGAAGCGTTTGAACGGCCCGATCAACGCCCGCCCGCCGCGCGGATAGCGGCTGGCCAGCTCGCGCGGGTCGAAGCAGGCGTGCGTGACGTTGCAGCGCCCGCCGCCGGAGATGCGGACCTTGCCGAGAAACTCCGGCCCTTTTTCCAGCACGGTCACCTCGGCCTCCGGCATCGCCTCGGCGCACGCGATGGCTGCAAAGACTCCGGCCGCTCCGCCGCCGACCACGATGATCTGCCGTGAACTCATCTGGGTCACGATAGCGGAGCGGAGGGTTTAGCGGAAGCCTCTTGAACCCGAAACCCGAAATCCGAAACCGCGAAATCCGAAAGAAACTCGAAATTCGAATGACGAAAGCTGCGGCGGGGAAAGGACAAGACAGTTCAGCCTGCTGCCGCCGTTTCGGGCCTCGAGTTTCGGATTTGTTTCGGCTTTCGAGTTTCGAACTTCGGATTTCGGATTGAACGGGACGCCAAAAAATCGCTTCCCATCTTCCCACCTTCGCTGCTAAAACCCCCATCATGAAACCGACCTTCAGTTGCCTCCCGCTCGCATTGCTCACCGTTGCGCTCAGCTTCACCGCCGCCGCCCAGGCCGCCGACACGCGCTGCTTCGAGTTGCGCACCTACTACGCCGCGCCGGGCAAGCTCGACGCGCTGCAGGCCCGCTTCCGCGACTACACCTGCAAGAGTTTCGAGAAATACGGCATGACCAACATCGGCTACTGGCTGCCGCTGGAGAACCCGGACAACAAGCTCGTCTATGTGCTGGCGTTCCCCAGCCGCGAGGCGGCCGCAGCGTCATGGAAAGCGTTCATCGCCGACCCTGACCGCCAAGCCTACTTCAAGAAGACCGAAGAGAACGGCAAGCTCGTGGACAAGATCGAGAGCGTCTATATGAAAGCCACCGACTTCTCGCCGGAGGTGAAGGTTTGTTGCGCCGACGCGCCGCGCACGTTCGAGTTGCGCACCTACAAGGCATCCGAGAAGAACCTGCCTAACCTGCTGGCCCGCTTCCGCGACCACACCTGCAACCTTTTCGCCAAGCACGGCATCACCAACATCGCCTACTGGACGCCCGCCGACGCGAAGCAAGGCGCCGACGACACGCTCATCTACATCGTCGCCCACAAGAGCAAGGAAGCCGGCGAAGCCTCGTTCAAGGCGTTCCGCGCAGACCCCCACTGGGTCAAGGTCAAGGGCGACTCAGAGAAAGCCGCCGGTGGCTCGCTCACTATCAAGGACGGCGTGAAATCCGTCCTCATGCAACCGACCGACTTCTCGCCGATGAAATAACGAGCGAAGCAAGAGGCCGCAATCGGGTTGAAATGCCGCATCAATCCACCTATGGTTTCGCCGTGAACTCAACAGTCCTGACCAAGCCAGTTGCGAAGCGGTCCAAGCCGGCGGCTGTCCGGCTTCTGGAAGCTTGGAGCCGCGAAGCGGCTTACGACACGCAAGCGTGGCCGCGAGTTCGCCGTGCTTTGACCAAGAACCGCATCTCTCGTCGGCCACTCCTGAATGACTAAGCCGTGGGTTCTTGATACTGGCCCGCTCGGAAGGCTCGCCCATCCCGCAAGCAATCCGGAGATCGTCAATTGGCTTGAGCAACAGCTCGACAGCGGCATCCCGGTTATCATTCCCGAAATCGCAGACTATGAACTGCGTCGCAGCCTTGTGTT
The DNA here is from genome assembly GCA_016219905.1 of Verrucomicrobiota bacterium. Classification (GTDB taxonomy): domain Bacteria; phylum Verrucomicrobiota; class Verrucomicrobiia; order CAIQCK01; family CAIQCK01; genus JACRKA01. The sequence goes on along the minus strand of JACRKA010000048.1, from coordinate 1,299 downwards.
GGAGGGACTGACGCGCTCTATTACGCGCTTGGACAAACTGGAGTCAGTCCTCATCTATCTGCCGCTGACGACGGCGGCAATGCGGCAGGCAGCGGAACTTTGGGCAGAAGCGCGGCGTCGCGGTCGTCCCACGGCTGACGCGCAGGCGTTGGACGGCGACGTGATCCTCGCCGCGCAAGCTCTGGCCGTTGGCGGGTGTGTGGCCACCGAAAACGTCGGGCACCTCTCCCTGTTTGTCGAAGCGCATGATTGGCGCTCGACAGACAAGCCAGCGTGACGATTCGCCTTGGCGCGTCTGGCGAGACGCGGCCGCTTTCACTTCCCGATCCGGCCCAGTTCCTCCCACCGCGCGTAGAGCCGGGCCACTTCCGTTTTGGCCGCCTCCAGTTCCGCGATCAAGGCCGGCGCTTCCTTCGCGCGCGTGGCGTAGAAACCGGGTTCGTTCAACGTCGTCTCTAGTTTTGCCGCGCGGGTCTCGGCGGCCAGAATCGCCGCTTCCATCCCCGCGAATTCACGCTGTTCCTTGAAACTCAGCTTGCGCGTGCGTGCGGGCTTCGGCGCGGCAGGCTCCAGCTCGCGCACACGAACTTTAGGCGCGGCGCCGCTCGCGAGCTTCCCGCGCAGCTCCCGCTCCTTCCGCTTTTCCAGGTAATACGAATAGTTGCCCGGCTGCACGAACACGCCGCCGTCCTCGAACGCCACGATCTGGTCGCAGATGCGGTCGAGGAAATAGCGGTCGTGGCTCACCACCAGCACGCTGCCGTCAAAGTCCGCCAGCGCCTCCTCCAGCATCCGCAGGCTGGGCAGATCGAGATCGTTCGTCGGCTCGTCCAGCACCACCACATTGCCGCCGCGCCGCAACACCTTCGCCAGCATCAGCCGCGCGCGTTCGCCGCCGGAGAGGTGGTCCACGGGTTCCATCACACGCTCATCGGTGAAGAGAAACCGTCGCAGGTAAGAACGCGCGCTGAGCCTTTGGTCGCCAAACAGGATCGTCTCGCTGCCGCCCGCGATCTCCTCCAGCACCGTGTTTGCGCCGTTGAGCTGCATCCGCGCCTGGTCAATGTAGTTGAACGTCACCTTCTTCCCGATTGTGACGACGCCTTCGTCCGGCGCGCGTTCGCCCATGCAGGTGCGCAGCAGCGTCGTCTTGCCAACGCCGTTGCGGCCCACGACGCCTGTGCATTGCCCTGGCTTGAGCGACAAATTCAACCCTCGAAACAGCCACCGGAGACCGTTGTCCAGCCCGTCGCCAGCGTCCTCTTCGACGGGCACACACGCGCCGGCGTTGATGAGGTC
>JACRKA010000047.1 GCA_016219905.1 Verrucomicrobiota bacterium | reverse complement strand
CTGCTGGCGAATCCCGACTTCGAGCCGGGCGGCCCGCGCTGGGGCACGTGGGTCCGGCCCGACACGTCCGGCAAGATCGCGTTCTCAGCCGACGCCGCACGCTCCGGCAAGGCCGGCGCGGTCATCCGTTCCGCCGCCGGGGCATGTGTGATGCAAACGCTGCCCGCCATGCCGGGCGAGAAGTATCTGGCGACCGTTTACACTCGCGGCCGGGCCGGGGCGAAAGGCAGCGCCTCTCTCGTCATCAAGTTCAAAGATGCCGCCAGCAAGTGGCTGCCGGACAGCGCCGGCTGCTCCACGCAGGTGCCCGCCGCCGCGACCGACTGGACGCGGCTCGCCGTCGTTGCGCGCGTGCCGAAGGAAGCCGGTTCGCTCGTCTGGATGGCGTCCGCCAACGACCAGGGCGACGGCGACGAGATCCATTTTGACACCGCCAGTCTGAAGCGGCTGCCGTAGAAACCAAACGCCATGCAACATTTCTCCTGGCCGATTGACGGCACCATCGTCGGGCTTTACCTGCTCGCGACGATGGTCGCGGGCCTCTGGGTCCGCAAATACGTCAGCCGCGTGGAGGACTATCTGGTCGCCGGGCGCGAGATGAACGTCTATCTCGGCGTCGCGTCGCTGGCGGCCACGGAGTTCGGCGTCATCACCTGCATGTTCACCGCGCAGTCCGGGTTCACCAGCGGCTTCTCCGGCGCGTGGCCGGGCCTCTGCCAGGCGGCTGCGATGTTCGTCATCGGCTGGACTGGATTTTGCGTCAAGCCGCTGCGCGACTCGGGCGTGATGACGCTGCCGGAGATGTTCGAGCGGCGCTACGGCAAGTTCGTGCGCTGGCTCGCCGGCGTGGTGGTCGTGCTCGGCGGGCTGCTGAACATGGGCGTGTTCCTCAAGATCGGCGGCGATTTCCTCTGCCTCGTCTGCGGGTTCGACATCAAATACCTCGTCCTGATGATGACCGCGCTGCTGGTCATGGTGGCCATCTACACGGTGATGGGCGGCATGCTCTCGGTGCTGGTGACCGACTTCCTGCAGTTCATCGTGATGAGCGCCGGCCTGCTGATCGTGACGGCGATGATCCTCCACCAGGTCGGCTGGGAGAAACTCGTCGCCACGGTCGAGCAACATCACGGCGCGGGCGGGTTCAATCCGATCGCCGACCCCGCGCTGGGCTGGCCGTTCGTTATTGCCCAGACCCTCGGCAACGCCGCCGCGGCGCTGACGTGGCAGACGGTGCTCTCGCGCATGCTCGCCGCCAAGGACAGCGACACGGGCCGGAAGGTTTATACGCGCACGAGTTTCTTCTTCGTCACCCGCTGGGTCCTGCCCGGACTCTGGGGCATCGCGGCGCTGGCCATCATCGGCTGGCATCCGCTGAAACAACTCGCCGCGGACGAACTCGCGGCGATCCCGCCCGCCTTGCAACAGAAGATCGAAAACTCCAAGGTCGGCAAACCGCTCGCGGCGCTCTCCGATGAAGAAACCGCCGCCATCGCGCCGGCGACCCGCAACAAGCTCAACGACGCCTCGCTGCGCACGATGCCGCTGTTCCTGAGCGCGTTCATCCCGGTCGGCCTGATGGGCCTGCTCATCGCGGCGATGCTCGCGGCGGACATGTCCACCGACTCGAGCTACATGCTGAGCTGGGGCAGCGTCATCTACAATGACATCCTCGCGCCGTTCCGGCGCCGGCCGTGGCCGCACCGCAAGGCGATCTTCTGGAACCGCTGCATCATCGCGCTCATCGGCGTCTATCTGTTCGTCTTCGGCCTGCTCTACACCGTCGAGGGCAACGTCTGGTCGTATCTGCTGCTGACCGGCTCGGTCTATCTCTCCAGCATGTCGGCGCTGCTCATCGCGTGCTGCTACTGGCGGCGCGCGAACAACTGGGGCGCGCTCGGCGCCATCATCCTCGGCGCGGTGGTGCCGATGGTTTACCTGACGCTGGAGAAACTTCCTGCCACGGCGAAGCTCGCCGCTGACATCGGCAAAGACTGGGCGAGCATCGCCGCGTTCGTCGCCGCGGCGCTCGGCATGGTCGCCGGCTCGCTGCTGAAACCCCAACCGCGCCCGGCGCAGACGGAGGCCGCATGAGCCACGGACACGAACTCTGGTGGCTGTTGGTGTGGGCGTGCGTGGCGTGGTATTCGACCATCACCATCTACATCTCCGTCAAAGGCTGCTTCGACATCAAGGAGATGCTGGAGCGATTGAAACGCGATCACGAGAAGCAAGACGACAACGACCGATGAAATGCGCGACGGCGACTGCGGCGGCTGTTCTGTTGCCGTGCCTCATGGTTATAGGGACGATTCGCGGCGAAGAGTTTGCTCCGTCCAAGAGCGCGCCGTGGCAGATGGAATGGCGGCGGGGCGAATTCTATTTCCGCCTGAACGGGCAGCCGCGGTTTCTGTTTGGCCGCAACCCGGCGGGTTGGCAGGTCGAGCAGTTTGAGCCGCTGCTGAAGTCGGCGCGCGAGGCCGGCGCCGCCGTCGTGCGCATCCACCTGAGCGTCGGCATGCCGTCGCGCGGGCCGGCGGGGGCGCTGGACGAAGCGTGGGCGCAGCGATGGGATCGCGTCCTCGACATGGCGGCGAAGAACAACCTCAGCGTGCTGCCGGTGCTGGCGGTATGGGCGGATTGGAATGACGGCCGCGGCGGGGAGAGCTGGCACGCGTGGGATCGAAACCCGTTCAACAGCGCGCGCGGCGGCCCGGCGAAAGCTCCCGTCGAACTGCTGCAGGACACGGCCTGCCGCAAACTGTGGTTGCGCTGGTTGAACGAGCTGGTGACGCGATGGGCCGGGCGCGCGAACATTCTCGGCTGGGAGATTTTTTCGGAAATGGACTTGATCAGCGGCGCGACTGAAGCTGACGCGGTTGATTTCGCGCAACGGGCCGCGGCGGTGATTCGCGCGGCGGACAGCCGGTCGCGGCCGGTGACGGCGTCCCTCTCAGGCGTTGCGGTGTGGCCGAAACTGTTTGAAAGTGGCGCGATTGATTTCCTCCAGGCCCATCCCTACGCCGACCCTCCGCGCTATCACGGCAACCTCGACGCCTTGATCCTCGATTCAGTGCGGGAGCTGCGGAGGCGTTTTGCCAAGCCGGTGTTCATCGGCGAGTGCGGCCTCGACTCGCGTGGCTTGCGCGACTCGCTGCTGACCGCGCCGAACGCGCCCGTCGGCATCCGTCACGCGCTCTGGGCCGCGGCGGTTTCCGGGGCCATGAACGGCCGCATGTTGTGGTTCGAAGACGGCTACGACCGGTTCCACAAACTCGACCTCCGCGCGCGCTACGAGTCGGCCGAATCCGTCGTCGCCCGCTTCGTCCGGGACGTGGACTTCGGCAGCCTCAAGCCGCTGGAACTGGCCGACAGTTCCGCGCTGCGGGGCGGCGCGCTCGGCAACGCGCGCTTTGCGCTTGGATGGTTTCGCGATGCCGCCAGCGAAGCGCCCGACTGGCCGTTGCGGCGCGTCGAGGGTGCGAGCGTCGCGCTCGTGATGGCAGCCTCGCCGTCGGCGTGGCAAGTCGAGTTCTACGACACCGAGACGGGCAAAGTCATCGGTCGCGGTCAGTCCCGCCGCCAAGGCAACCACGTGACGGTTGCATTGCCGCCGTTCAATGGCGCGGTGGCCTTCAAGATGACCGCCGCAGAATAGGCGCGGAACCGGGCAACCGGAAGAGTCTGGACGCCAACCTACTTCCGAAGTCCTTCCAACAATTCCATCACCGCCGCGATGACCTTCGGCGAGGCGTCCGCTTCGAGATAACTGGAGCGGGCGCGCCATGTTTCATAGCCGCCTAGCTCATGCTGCCCGGGCGTCGGCAGGTAGCCACTGTAGCCGTTGGCCAGCTCGACCGTGAACGTTGGCTTGAACGGGCTGCGCTTCTTGATCTCCAGCCCGATCTCGGCAAACACCTCGCAGGGCGTCTGCGCAATCGCCAGGTCGCCGATGCGGAACGCCTGCATGACAAGCCGGTCTTCGGCCGGCCACTTGCTTATCTCCACGGTCTCTCGCGCAAAAACCTCGTCGGCGCCCTTCAACTCCCGGCCTTTGGCCTTCGCAAGAATCCCTTTCGCCCGCTCGACTTCAGCCGCCGAGGGCTTGCGGATGCCAAGCGTCAGTTCCTTGCGCAGCGCACCGAGCGGCACCCAATCATGATACTGGATGCCCTGCGCGGCGCGGACCGCCTCGGCGGCGACATCGTGGGCCACCTCGCGCATCTTCTCGTAAGGCTGGAACTTCCGCGCGGGGCCGCGAAAGTTGATGTTGTAGATGTCGCCGCTGGTGCCGTTGGACATCAAGGCGACAAACGGCGGGTCCTGCCTGTCGGCCTTGAGCAACTCCTGAATGCGGTCGCAGAAATATCCGTAGTAGTCTGCGGAGATGTGCTTCGGGCCGACGCCGCCGACGTAGTGGAGCGAGTAGTTCGCCAGCAGCGCGACCGGCCGCCCGTCGGGTGACTGCACCGAAACCACCGACACGCCGGGATCGGTCGGCCCCATCGGTTCGACGAGGTCGGGATTGCCGACGCCGGGATTCATCTTCGCCTGGTCGAAGCCGTCGAACGGATTCGGCAGTTGCACACCGGGCTTCATGCGCCAGCGGCGGTTGAAGACTTGTCCCGGCAGGCTGCCGACCGCCCAGCCGATGCGGGCGGGGGCGAGATTGTTGTGCGCGCGACGGATGCCATCGGCGATTCGCGCGGCGAGGAACTTCTTGTAGTCCTCATCCGCATCCGAGCCGAAGACCGACGCCACCGAGCCGCACGAGTGCGAGTGGGTCGCGGAGATGAGGATGCTCCCGACGGGGATGCCGGTCGCCTTGCAGGCCAGTTCCTTGGCCGTGTCGTGGACGTCGCGAGGGATGAGCGTGTTGTCGCAGACGGCGATGGCAAGCTTCGTGGCGCCGTCGTCGAGGACCAGGCAGCGCGCGTTCAGTTCGTCGTGGATGTAGGCGGCCTTGTGCTCGGCGAAGTTGCCGTTGACCGAGATGCCCAGCGGCGGCGTGATGTTGCTCGTCGCGGCGCCGGCGCGGAACTGTTTGGGTTGCGCGGCGGCCAGCGCGGAAACGTTCGCGACCATCAGAAGGAGAACGACAAGCGCCAACAGGGCAAGGACGGAGTTCATGGCGGGTATTCTGCACGAACCGACGCTGCCAGTCAAAATCAGGAATGGCCGGCGCCGAAAGGCGGATTGACACTGGCGGAGAACCCGGTAGCATGGCGGCACGATGCTGGGATCGCGGCTATTCTGGGTGATCGTGCTGGCCTTGGCGGCCAGTTATTACTTCGGGCCGCATCCTTTCAAGGGCGCTGCCAACCCGTTTAGCGGCTTTAACGTCAAAGACATCCGCATCCTCGGCAGCGGCGGCTTCACCACCACGAAACCCAGCAATCCCGCCAGCACCCATGCTCCCGCTCCCGGCTACGGCCGTCTCGGAGACGGCGATCCAAATCCAGCGCCCATTGCGGGCCGCGGGTGACGGCGCTGACGCCGGAGCGCG
>JACRKA010000052.1 GCA_016219905.1 Verrucomicrobiota bacterium | reverse complement strand
CACCCAGTCTTCGAGAGCTGGGGGCAAGAGAAACTGTTGTCCATAATCCGGGGCAATGAGTGAGGCCATGCTCTGAACACACTCCGCTCCCGGCAAAAAGTTGCGGAAGTTTTGAGACAGTCTCTTCAACGCCGGGAAAGCGTTCCCAAGACCAAAGAGTCCCAGAGGGACGATTGAATCATTCGGGCAACACTTCATTACTCCACCACTCCATCTTCTTCTTCGCCTTTCTCGCCTTTCTCGTGCTTGCACTCTTGCAGCCCTTCCGCTACAGCCTTTCACCATGCGCATCGTGGTCCAACGCGTCAGCCGCGCCGCCGTCCGCGTGGACGGCCAGACCGTCGGCGAGATCGGCCGCGGCCTGCTGGTGCTGCTCGGCATCGGCAAGGCCGACACCGAGGCCGACGCGGATTATATCATCGGGAAAATCCTCGCGCTCCGCATCTTCCACGACGACGACAGCAAGATGAACCGCTCGGTGACCGACATCGGCGGCGGCGTGCTGGTCGTCTCGCAGTTCACGCTCCACGGGGACGTGCGGAAAGGCACGCGGCCGAGCTTCTCGGATGCGATGCCCCCGGCCGACGCGGAGAGGTTCTACACCCGGTTCATGGAGAAGCTGCGCGCGGCGACGACGCTGAAAGTGGAGGAGGGGAAGTTCGCCGCGATGATGGACGTGGAACTGGTCAACGACGGCCCCGTCACCATCCTGCTCGACAGCCAGCGCGCGTTTTGAGAAGGCGCGGCGGGCAGGCTCAGAACTTCACCTGCGGCGCTTGCCGCTCGGCTTCGGTGTCGGTCTTGAAGAACGTGCGGGCCTGGAAGCCGAGCATGCCGCCGATGATGTTGGTGGGGAACATCTGGATGGCGTTGTTGAAGGCGAGCACGGTCTCGTTAAAGAACTGCCGGGCGAAGGCGACCTTGCCCTCGGTGCCGCTCAACTCCTCCTGCAGCATCTTGAAGTTCTCGTTGGCTTTGAGTTGCGGATAGTTTTCCGCGACGGCGAAGAGGGTCTTGAGCGTGCCGGTGAGCATGTTGTCGGCGGCGGCGATCTGGCCCGCGCCGGCGGCGCCGGCCTGCGCGGCCTGCACGGCCATGTTGCGGGCCTTGGTGACGTTCTCGAACGTGCCGCGCTCGTGGGCGGCGTAGCCCTTGACGGTCTCGACGAGGTTGGGGATGAGGTCGTAGCGGCGCTTGAGCTGGACGTCAATCTGCGCCCATGCCTCGTCCACGCGGTTGCGAAGGCCGATGAGGCGGTTGTAGAGGCCGATCACCCAGAAGATGACCAGCACGATGAGGACAAGCAGGACGATGGGGATGATGCTCATATGCCGAAGATCCTCTTGAAAAAGCCGCCGCCGCCCTGTTGTTCCTGGCCGGGCGGTGGGGGCGGCTGGTTTTTGTCAATCCACTGGTCCAGCGCGGCGGCGATGCCGTCCACGGAGAGGTGGGTGCTGGTGATGCGGTGGGCGGTCGGCTCGACCAGGAACCGCATCGGGGTGGTGTCCACGCCGAACTGCTTGGCGACCGCGCCTTCGAAGCCTTTGCCGTCCCAATGCACCGCCCACGGCGGCCGGTGTTGCATCAGGAAGATGTCCATCGCCTCGCGGCTCTTGTCCACGCAGATGCTGAGGACTTCGAAGCCTTTGCCGTGGTAGCGGACGTAGAGCTGGCTGAGCTTGATGGCGTCCTCCTCGATGGTGCGCGAGGCGGGCGACCAGAACTCGATGACGAACGGTTTGCCGCGCAGCGCCTCGCTGTCCATCTTCTCGCCGTGGAGGCCGGCGAGCTTGACGGCGGGGCAGGGTTTCTGGAGCAGGTCCACCTGCGTGATGAGCGAGCGCGCGCTGAAGATGTAGTCGCTGGTCGGATACTTCTCGATCAACTCGCGCGCGACCTCCTTGGCGGTGGTGAACATGCCCTGCCGGCGGCGGAACTGCATGTGCATCATCAGCGCGGCGGCGGTCTCCTTGCGGTGCGGGAAGTCCTTCGCGATGCGCTTGGCCACGGCGACGCCCTGCTCGGGGTATTCGGGCCAGCAGGAGTTCAGGAGGATGAACTGGGCGCGGATGGCGTCGTTCTCGTTGGCCTTGCTGGCGAGCACCTCGCGGGCGGCGTCCAGGGCGCGGCTGCGCTGGACGGGGTCTTTCTTGGCCTGGTGGAGTTGCAAGCGGCAGCGGGCCTCGTTGATGCGGACGATGTTGGCGTGGTTGCTCTTGGGAAATTCCTTCGAGAACTGTTTGCAGCGGTCGGCCATGTCCTGATACCACGCGAGGCCGCCCTCGACGCTGGCGGGTTTCTTGGTGCCGAAGAGTCCTTCGAGGTCGGCCCACGACACCATCTCTTCCTCCGCCTTGAGGATTTTTTCCGCGGCGGCGGCCATCGCGGCGCGGCGGTCGGCGTCGGAGAGGTCGGGCCGGCCCGCGAGCGACTCGTCGGCGTCGGCGCCTTTCGATGTTTTCGCCGGCGTTTTCGGCTTCGCGCCGGTGGAACCGTAGCCGGAAGGAGGTTTGGTCTTCGCAATGGCAGGCTCGCCCCCGGCGGGCGGTTTGGACTTCGCGCCAGCGGAACCGTAGCCCGATGGCGGCTTCGACTCGCCGGAAGGCTTGATCGCGATCTTCGCCGGCGAGGTCTTTGGTTTCTCCTTGTCCAGGGTTTCCTTGTTAAACGCGGTGGTGGCGAAAACTTTCTTGGGCAGTTCCGGCTCCGGCGCCGGCGTCGCTGCGGTCGTGGCCACGGGCGCGGGCGGCGGCTCGGGCTTCATCTCCGGCGCGGGCGTCTTCGCGGCCGGCAACGGTTTGGCATAGACCGCGCCGCCGATTTCCTGGTGCGTGGCGGCGGCAGCGGCGGCTGCGGCGCGGGCCTGCGCGGGCGTCGGTGGCGGCGGCGGCGCGGGCGCGGCTTCGGGCTGCTCCGGCCTGCCGCGGAGGTCGGCCGTGCCGCCGGGCGTGGAGCGCAGGTTGGCCAGCGGGCCGGATGTCTTGGCAGGCTTGCCGGCCGGGTCTTTGCCGCCAAAGACAGGCGCCTGGGCTTCCTTCATCGCGGCGGCGAAGCTCGAGGCCACCTTCGCGCCAAACGTCTTCTTCGGCTCCGGCTCGGTCTGCGCGACTTTCGTTTCAGGTCGCTTCTCCGGTTTCGCCGCGGATTTCACCGTGGGTTTCGCGGCCGGCCTGGGCGCGGGCTTTGTTGCCGCGACCTTTGTCGCCGGCCTGGCGGGCGGTTCGGTTTTCTTCGCCGTCTTCTTCGGGGTGGGGGCGGGCGGCTCCGGCTTCGCCGCGGCGGCGAGCGTGCCGCCGGTCTGCCAGCGTTTCAGGAGCGCGTCGAGTTCGGCCGGATGGAGCACGAGGCGGCTGACGAGGCCATACGGGTCCACGAGGATGCGCGTTGGGGGCGTTTCGACCGCGCAGGCCTGCGCGAGCAACTGGTTCGGGGGCGCGCCGGCCCAGATTTGCGGCCACGGCGTCGGCCGCGCGGCGCGGGCCTTGTCGAAGGTCTCGCGGTCGGCGTCGAGGTTGATGCCGAGCACGAGCAGGCCGCGGCCGTTGTGCGCGTCGTGGAGCCGGCGCAGGTCGGTGGCGCCTTCGAAGGCGGCAGGCTGCGCGAGCGTGTTGGCGGTCCAGAAATCGAGCACGATGGCCTGGCCGCGCAGCGCGCCGAGGTCGAACGTCTGGCCGTCGGCGGCGGTGAGCGTCACGGCGGGGATGGCCTGGTTGAGAAGGCCGAGTTGCTTGAGCACCATGCGCGCCTGGAGCGATTCGGGCGCGGACGGGAACGAGCTGAACAGTTCCAGCGCGGTGTTGCGCATCGGCTTCTCTTCGCCGCGGCGCTGCTGCACGCGCATCATGGTCCAGAGCGCGGCGGCCGACTGCGACTGGCCGGTGAAGTCCTCCATGATGATCCTGGCCTGTTTGGCGGCCTCGGTCATGTCCTCCGGCCACGCGCCTTGCAGCAACACCAGCCGCGCCTGCAACGCCACGTCGTCGTTCTTGATCTTCGCGAGAAGCTCGCGGGCGGTCGTCACCGCGCGGTCGCGCTCGACCGCGTCGTCGGTGAGGGCGGCCAGTTCGATGCGATACTGGGCCTCGACGGCGAGCACCGGGCGCGCGCGGCGGCTCTCACGGTTTTCCTGGAGGAACTGCCGGCAGCGGACGATGACCTGCGTGAGCCAATCCTTCATCGCCTCGATGCTCGCCACGGCGGGCCGGCGGGCGATGGTGCCGCGGATCAGGTCGAGGCCGCCGGCTTCGCTGGCCGAATCTTCCTTTTCCGGTTTCAGCAGGCCGCTCTCGGCTGTCGCCGGCGCGTTGGTGGCGGGCGCGGCGGTCTGCGCGGGCAGCGGCAGCGCCGCGAACGTCGCGGTCAGCGCAATGAGAAGGCTCGTCTTGAGTTTCATGCGACGGCTTCAGCCACCAGGTCGCCCACTTGCGTGGTTGAGTATCCCATCTTGCCGGCAGCCAGTGATTTGATCTTCGTGTTGATGATCTTGATGACGGTGTTCTCGATGGCGGTGGCGGCGGCGTGCTCGCCGAGCGAGTCGAGCATCATGCCGGCGGCGTTGATGGCGGCGAGCGGGTTGATGACGTTCTGGCCGGTGTATTTCGGCGCGCTGCCGCCCATCGGTTCGAACATCGAGCAGCCTTCGGGGTTGATGTTGCCGCCCGCGGCGACGCCGAGGCCGCCCTGGATCATCGCGGCGAGGTCGGTGATGATGTCGCCGAACATGTTGTCGGTGACGATCACGTCGAACCACTCCGGGTTTTTCACGAACCACATGCAGGTGGCGTCCACGTGGGCGTAGTCGCGCTTCACCGTCGGGTAGCCCGCGCCCATCTCGTGGAACGCGCGCTCCCAGAGGTCGAACGCGAAGGTCAGCACGTTGGTCTTGCCGCAGAGCGTGAGCTGCGTGGTCTTGCCCGCGGAAACGTCCTCGGGCTTGAGGCCCTTCCACGGCTTGCCGCCGCGGCGCTTCTTGGCCAGCTCGAACGCATACTTCAGGCAGCGGTCCACGCCGCGGCGCGTGTTGACCGATTCCTGAATGGCGACCTCGTGCGGCGTGCCTTTGAACAGGAACCCGCCCGCGCCGGTGTAGAGGCCCTCGTTGTTCTCGCGCACGACCACGAAATCAATGTGCTCCGGCCCCTTGTCCTTCAGCGGGCAGTCCACGGTGCGATAGAGTTTCACCGGGCGGAGGTTGATGTATTGCTCCAACTCGAAGCGCAGCCGCAACAGCAGACCCTTCTCCAGGATGCCGGGCTTCACCTTCGGATGGCCCACCGCGCCGAGAAAGATCGTCCTGTAGCGGCGGAACTCCTCGACCTCGCTGTCGGGCAGCACTTCGCCCGTCTTCAGGTAACGCTCGCCGCCAAAATCGTAATAGTGCCAGTCAATCTTGAACCCGAACTTCTTCGCCGCCGCCTCCGCCACCTTCACGCCTTCCCGCACCACCTCCGGCCCCGTCCCGTCGCCGGGCAACACCGCAATCGAATGAGTCTTCATCGAATCGTTTTCTGGAATCCTTTCTGTTGGCGGGATTCTATCCTCAGACGGGAGCAACGCAAGCCGCGTTTGTGCGGACGGCGTCATGCAGTGACCTCGCAAAACGAAGATTTCACTTCCGCGCCCGCGGCTGATGAGGCAGGATATGCGCCCTCAGGGTGGTCCTGACCCGAGGGTCCGATGCCGACATACAGATTCTGGCTCATCTCACTGGCGCTGCACGCGACGGCGTTGACCGTTGCCGTGCCGGGCGTCTGGTTTGAAGGCCCGGACCGCGCGCAGCCGTTCCTGAGCATCAAGTTCGTCCCGCCGCAACAACTCACAATGATTCTGCCACCGCCGCCGGCATCGCCGCGGCTGGGCGGCGTGTTCCGTTCGGACGCGCCCAAGCCGGCCCCCGCGCGCGCCTCCGCAGCCGCTCCGGCGACGCCACGTCTCTTGAAGGTTGCCGGCCAGGCAACTCCGTGGTGCCGTATGCCAACCGTGTCAGCGCCCGTAGAGGTCCCGCAAACGGATCCCAAGGCCGTGGCCGCGAGCGCCGCGGTCGAAGCCGCGCCGACAACCGGTCCCAATGAAGGCGGGCCGGCCGTCGGCGAAAACACCGCTGCCGCCGTCAACAGCGACGGCCCGCTGGGAATGCCGAGCTACAGCCGCACGCCGTTGCCGGCCTATCCGCGCGTTGCGAAACTGCGCGGTTGGGAGGGGGTCACAGTCCTGCGCGTCGAGGTGCGCGAGGACGGCAGCGTCGGCCACATCGAGATGGTCCGCAGCAGCGGCCACAGCCTGCTCGATGAGACAGCGATGAAGTCCGTGCGTGAATGGCGGTTCGAGCCGGCCCGCCGTGGCAACACCGCCGTCGCCTGCGTGATCGAAGTCCCCATCCGGTTCAAGCTCGACAACGCCGGCGCGTGACCGTCCCCGGCGCCCGCCCCCCTGCTCACTCCACCCGCAGCCGCGCGACGTAGTGCGCCGCCATGGCGGTCAGCGAAAACGTGAAGAAGAAGTTCGCCGGCAACAGGTCGCCGCCCAGCAGCACGAACACGAATCCGAACAGCGTCGGCGCCTCGCAAAGCGCCAGCGCGATCACGGTCGTTGACACCGCGATGTTGGCCGCCGCCGCGCGGCCGGCGGCTTTGGCCCACTGCTTTTGTGCAAACATGCGGACGCCTGCCGACAACAGCACGTGCAGCACACCGAGGCCGAAGATGATCGCCATCATCTCCCGGTCGCGCCCCGCCTCGATGCCCCGCCGTTGCGACGCGGACGCGTCCACCACCAACGCCGCGATCCACATCACGATCACCGACATCGCGAACGCGACAAAGACCCACCGCATCGCGCGCTGGTGCCGCCGCGCGTCGAACGGTTCATCGGCTTGTGCCGCCCGGTTCACAAGCCGATGCAACCAGCCGGCCCGCGCAAAGTCAACAATGCCGCAAGCAAGCCGTTGACCTACTTCCCGACTCGGTCCCCTGCTTCCGCAAGGAGTCGAGGTCGGCAAGAATCGCGACAAAGGCAAATGCCTTCAGCACCGTGCAGATCCGCAAAGCGATCTACGCCACCGCCAGTAACGACACCATCGTCCTGACCGCCACGCCCGCGTCACAATTCCTCATCGGTCACGAGAATTGAGAGCGGCCTCGAGGAGATGAGGCCGCGCTTGTCGCGCCCCGCAGGGTCGAGTAGTCTGTGCGCTCGCGAGAGTGACACTATGCGGAGGAAACCAAACGGAATCGTATGGCGAAACTCGAAGACCTAACCACAAGCACGCTGGTAAAGGGCATCTTGCCCGATGCCGTTGCGGAGCTTGTCAGCACGAAGTGGCACGGCACCGATGTGCTGGAGGTCGTTTACAAGAGCAGCACCGGCCACGTCGGGTCGGAAATCCTCTTTCGCGACCGGGAGCCGTCGCTGCAAGTCGTCACCGCCGGCCGGCCGTGGAGCTTCGACGGCGACGGGCGGCTTTTCCGGCTCGTCTCGGAGGCGCATCGCATCCGTCTCGCTCACTTGTTTGACCCGCTGCTGGCGGTCCACACGTCGCTGGTAGAGCCGCTGCCGCACCAGATTACCGGCGTCTATGAGGCCATGCTGCCACGCCAGCCGCTCCGCTTCCTCCTTGCCGACGATCCCGGCGCGGGCAAGACGATCATGGCCGGATTGTTTATCAAGGAGCTTCTCATCCGCGGCGATTTGCTGCGGTGCCTGGTGGTTTGTCCGGGCAACCTCGTCGAGCAGTGGCAGGACGAGCTTTGGCGCAAGTTTCACCTGCCGTTTGAGATCGCCACCAACGACAAACTCGAAGCAGCCCGCACCGGCAACTGGTTTCGTGAGAACGGGCTGTGCCTCGCACGGCTCGACAAGCTCAGCCGCGACGAAGACGTGCAGGCCAAGCTCAAGGACACTGAGTGGGACCTCATCGTTTGCGACGAGGCACACAAGATGTCGGCGACGCATTTCGGCAACGAGGTCAAATACACCAAGCGTTACCACCTCGGCCGGCTGCTCTCCGGTCTGACGCGGCATTTCTTGCTGATGACCGCCACGCCGCACAACGGCAAGGAAGCGGACTTCCAGCTTTTCATGGCCCTGCTCGACGGCGACCGGTTCGAGGGCAAGTTCCGCGACGGCGTCCACACAACTGACACCAGCGACCTCATGCGCCGCATGGTAAAGGAGAACCTGCTCAAGTTCGATGGCACGCCGCTGTTCCCGGAGCGGATCGCCTACACGGTCAACTATCCGCTTTCCGACGGCGAGGCGCGGCTCTACAAGGAAGTCACCGACTACGTGCAGGAGCAGTTCAACCTCGCCGAGAAGCTCAACAGCGAAGGGCGCTTCGGCACGGTTGGTTTCGCGCTCACAATCCTCCAACGCCGCCTTGCCTCCTCGCCCGAAGCCATCTACCAGTCGCTGCGCCGCCGCCGCGAGCGGCTGGAGAAACGGCTGCGCGAGGAACAACTGCTTCGCCGCGGCGCCGCCGTCCAACTGGAGCCGGCCGGCCCAACGCTTTCCTCCGACGACATCGAGGAACTCGACGACGCGCCGGATGCCGAGGTCGAGGACACAGAGAACCAGATCGTTGACCAAGCCACCGCCGCGCAGACCATCGCCGAGTTGGAAAAGGAAATCACCATCCTTCGCCGGCTGGAAAACCTCGCCCTTGAAGTCCGCCGCAGCGGCAAAGACCGCAAGTGGGACGAGCTATCGCGCCTGCTCCAGAACAACAAGGAGATTGTGGACGCCCGCGGCCACTGCCGGAAGCTCGTGCTGTTCACCGAGCATCGCGACACGCTCAACTACCTCGCCGTCAAAATCCGCGCGCTGCTTGGCAAGCCGGAAGCTGTGGTGATGATTCACGGCGCCATCGGCCGCGAAGAGCGCACCAAGGCGCAGGAGCTTTTCACGCAGGACAAAGACGTGCAGATGCTCGTCGCCACCGATGCCGCCGGCGAAGGCATCAACCTCCAGCGCGCCCACTTGATGGTGAACTACGACCTGCCGTGGAACCCGAACCGCATCGAGCAGCGATTCGGTCGCATCCACCGCATCGGCCAGACCGAAGTCTGCCATCTCTGGAACCTCGTCGCTGCCGAGACACGCGAGGGCGCGGTCTATCAGCGGCTGCTCGACAAGCTCGGTCGCGAGCGCGAGGCGTTGGGCGGTCAGGTGTTCGATGTGCTCGGCAAAGTCACCTTCGAGAACCGGTCCTTGCGCGACTTGTTGATGGAGGCCATCCGCTACGGCGACCAGCCGGAAGTTCGCGCCCGGCTGTTCCAGATCGTCGAGAACGCCCTCGACCGTGACAACCTCCGCCAACTGATTGAAGAACGCGCGCTGGCCCACGACGTGATGGACGCCTCCAAAGTCCGCCGCATCCGCGAAACGATGGAGCGTGTCGAAGCCCGGCGCTTGCAGCCGCATTTCATCGAATCCTACTTCCTCGCTGCATTTCGCGAACTCGGCGGCACAATCCGCGAACGCGAGCCGCGCCGTTACGAGATCACTCACGTTCCTGCCGTCCTGCGCCAGCGCGACCGGCACATCGGCGTCGGTGATCCCATCTTGGTTCGCTACGAGCGCATCACGTTCGAGAAGGAACTCATCGCCGTCGTTGGCAAACCGCTGGCGGAGTTCATCAGCCCCGGCCATCCGCTGCTGCAAACCGTTTCCGACGTGACGCTGGAGCGCCATCGCGACCTGCTCAAGCGTGGCGCGGTTCTGGTGGACGAACGCAACGACGAGCGCGGCCCGCGCGCGTTGCTTTGTTTGGAACACGCCATTCAGGACGCCCGCACCGACCGTGCCGGAAACCGTCGCGTCATCTCACGCCAGATGCAGTTCGTGGAGATTGACCCGCAAGGCCAATGCCGCCCTGCCGGCTCCGCGCCTTACCTCGATTACCGTCCGCTGAAGGAAGAAGAACTTCCCGCCCTTGAGCATCTGCTGCGCGAACCGTGGCTGACCCAGCAGTTGGAGGCACAGGCCACGTCCCACGCCATCGCACAACTGTTGCCGCGCCACATCATGGAAGTGCGCGACCACCGCGCCGAATTGATCGAGCGCACCCGTGCCGCCGTCACAGAGCGGCTGACCAAGGAAATCAACTACTGGGACCACCGAGCGCAGCAACTGCGGCTCGAAGAAAGCGCGGGCCGCGTCAATGCAAAGGTCAACTCCGGCAAGGCGCAGGAACGTGCCGATGAACTCCAAGCCCGTCTTCAAAATCGCCTGCGCGAACTCGACCTCGAATCGCAGCTTTCGCCGCTGCCGCCGGTCGTGCTCGGCGGTGCCGTGATTGTCCCGGCGAAATACCTCCAACGCGCGGCGTCCCATGTGGCCGAGACACCAGCCACCTACGCCCACGATGCCGAGATACGCCGGCGCATCGAGAAGCTCGCGATGGAAACCGTCATAGCCGCCGAACGCGCGCTCGGTTTCGAGCCAACCGACGTGAGCGCCGACAACCGCGGCTACGACGTGGAATCCCGAATCCCGAACAAGGGCAAACTCCGGTTCATCGAAGTCAAAGGCCGCGCCGCTGGAGCGGACACGCTGACGCTCACGCGTAACGAGATCATGACCGCGCTCAACAAACCCGACGCGTTCATCCTCGCCATCGTGACGGTGGACGGCGAGAAAACCGATTCACGCTACGTTCGTCAGCCGTTTCAACGCGAGCCGGACTTTGCGGTGACGAGCGTCAACTACAAGCTGGCGGAGTTGCTGGCGCGGGCGACCGACCCGGGTTGACACAGAAAAAAGTGATTGGTAAAACCATACAATCGTATGGTAATACCATACACACACCATGTCCGATTTGGCTGACATACTGTCGTCGAAGGTGAAGGCGGAGATCTTCCGCCTCCTCTTCGGCGTGTCCGACCGCGAATTGCACTTGCGGGAGATCGAGCGCCAGTCCGGCCTCACCGTCGGCACTGTCCAGCAGGAATTGCAGCGGCTGACCAAGCTTGGCCTCATCGTTGGCCGCAAGGATGGCAACCGCCTCTGCTACAGCGCCAACCGCGACCATCCGCTCTATCCCGACATCCGCAACCTCGTCCTGAAGACCAGCGGCTTGGTCGAGGTCTTGCGCCACGCGCTTCGGGACAAGGGCATCGTCGTTGCCTTCGTCTTCGGCTCAATCGCCAGCCAGGCAGACCAGCCGCAGAGCGACGTGGACCTCATGGTGATCGGCCAGACCGGCCTGCGAAAGCTCAGCCAGATGCTCTCTGGCGTCTCCGGGCGCATCGGCCGGGAGATCAACCCTTACGCAATGACCGTCGCGGAGTTCGGCAAGCGCAAGGCCGCCCGCGATCATTTCTTGTCGAACGTGCTGACCTCGCCCAAACTCTTCGTCACTGGAACCGAACATGAGCTTGAAACAATGGGCCGATAACGGCTGGCTCCGCGCACACAAGACCAGCCCGCAGGAGATCGGCGACCTGCTGGCCATCGTGGACCGCGACCTCCAGGACGCCGAGGGCGGCATCTCGCCCGACTGGCGGTTTGGCATCGCCTACAACGCCGCCCTCAAGCTCTGCACCATCCTTCTCCACGCCTCCGGCTACCGGCCCGAAAAGACGCTCCAGCACTACCGAACCATCCAGGCGTTGCCGTTCGTGCTCGGCAATCAACGCAAGCCCGACGCCGACTATCTCGATGCCTGCCGCTCCAAGCGCAACACCGTCGAATACGACCGCGTCGGCGCGGCCACCGATGACGACGCCACCGAGTTGATTGCGTTCGCCAAGGAACTGCGACAGGCGGTCGTGGATTGGCTGGCCAAAAACCAGCCCGCGTTGCTCAAGAAATGACCCCGCCCCGCAAAAAACTCATCGAAGTCGCGCTGCCACTGGAGGCGATCAACAAGGCTTCGGCGCGGGAGAAGTCCATCCGGCATGGGCATCCGAGCACGCTGCATCTGTGGTGGGCGCGGCGACCATTGGCGGCGGCGCGGGCGGTGATCTTTGCGCAGATGGTGGATGATCCGTCGGGGTATGTGGACACATTGAAATCCGACCCGAAGCTGCGGCGGCAGGCGGAGGGCATTCTGAAGGCGCGGCACAAGCTTTGGGACGAGGCCACGGCGGTGCTGGAAAAGGCGCGCAAGGCGGGCATCAACGCGCCGGAGCCGGGGCCGGAGCCGAAGCTGGACGACATCCTCGCGGAGATCGAGCGACAGCGGCTCTTCCGCATCATCGAGGAGCTGGTGCTGTGGGAGAACACGACGAACGAAGACGTGCTCAAGAAGGCGCGGGAGGAAATCTGGCAGAGCTGGCGGCGCACCTGCGCGGAGAATGCCGGGCATCCGCGCGCGAAGGAGCTGTTCGACCGGCACAAGCTGCCCGCGTTTCACGATCCATTTGCCGGCGGCGGTGCGCTGCCGCTGGAGGCGCAGCGGCTCGGGCTGGAGGCTTACGCCAGCGATTTGAATCCCGTCGCCGTGCTCATCAACAAGGCGATGATCGAAATCCCGCCGAAGTTCGCCGGCCGGCCGCCGGTGAATCCCGAGGCGCGCCAGGGGCAGCTCGGCACGAAGACGTGGCGCGGCGCGCAGGGGCTCGCCGAGGACGTGCGCTACTACGGCCAGTGGATGCGCGACGAGGCGGAGAAGCGCATCGGGCATCTCTACCCGAAGATCGAGATCACCGCCGCGATGGCGAAGGAGCGGCCCGACCTGAAGCCGCTCGTCGGGCAAAAGCTCACCGTCATTGCGTGGCTCTGGGCTCGCACGGTGAAAAGCCCGAACCCGGCGTTCCGCAACGTGGACGTCCCGCTCGCCTCCACCTTCATGCTCTCGACCAAGCCGGGCAAGGAAGCCTGGGTCGAGCCGGTCATCGAGGACGGCGGCTATCGCTTCACGGTGAAAGTGGGCAAGCCGAAGAATGCGGAGGCGGCGAAGAACGGCACGAAGCTCGCGCGCGGCGCGAACTTTCAGTGCGTGATGTCCGGCACGCCGATCGCGGGCGACTACATCAAAGCCGAGGGAAAAGCGGGGCACATGGGCGCGCGGCTTATGGCCATCGTGGCCGAGGGCCAACGCGGCCGCATCTATCTCTCGCCGACGCCGGAACACGAGGCGGAGGCGAAAAAGGCCAAGCCGGAGTGGAAGCCAGAGCAATCGTTACCCGACGATCCGCGCAATTTCTGGACGGTCCAATACGGGCTCACGACCTACGGCGACCTATTCACGCCGCGGCAACTCGTGGCGCTGACGACTTTCTCCGATCTCGTCAGTGAAGCGATGGAACGCATCGGCAGCGACGCGCTCGCCGCGGGGCTGGGAAAAGACGACAAGCCGCTCCGCGATGGCGGCAATGGCGCGACGGCCTATGGCGCGGCGGTAGCGACATATCTCGCGTTCGCGTTGAGCAAGGTGACTGATCTCGCGAATACGATGGTGACTTGGAGGACAGACCGCGAGTCCTCCTACCATTTGTTCTCGAAGCAAGCGATCCCGATGAGTTGGGATTACTGCGAACTAAATACTTTGCTCCAAGGAACGGGTAGCTACGAGGGCGCGGCGAAGTGGACAGCTGAAAGCATTGAAGGAGTAGCAGCCGGCGTTGGTTCGGCCACCGGGTCGTCGGTTCAACTCGACGCCGCCACCCAATCGCAATCGCAAGACAAGCTCGTTTCCACTGACCCGCCCTACTACGACAACATTGGCTATGCCGACCTCTCCGACTTTTTCTACGTTTGGCTTCGGCGTGGGTTGCGTCCCGTTTTTCCAGAATTATTCGCCACACTCGCCGTCCCCTCCTCGGAAGAACGTGGTGCCTCGCCTCACCGACCCGGGAACAAGGACAAGGCCGAGGCAATTTTCCTCGCAGGGATGACCGAAGCGATGCACCGCCTCGCAGAGCAAGCGCATCCGGCATTTCCCGTTACAATTTATTACGCCTTCAAGCAGTCCGAGACGGCAAGCGATTCGGGAACATCGAGCACGGGCTGGGAAACTTTTCTCGACGCCGTGATTCGCGCCGGCTTTGGCACAAGCGGCACATGGCCGATGCGCACGGAACTTGGCAATCGCATGATCGGAAGAGATACCAACGCCCTTGCCTCCAGCATCATCCTCGTCTGCCGGCCGCGCGGCGCAGGCAGGTGCGCCGACGGCGACGCGGCGGGAGTTCGTGGCCGCGCTCCAGCGGGAGCTGCCGGAGGCGTTGCGGCATTTGCAGGCGGGCAACATCGCCCCGGTGGACCTCGCGCAGGCCGCCATCGGCCCCGGCATGGCCGTCTTCACCCGCTACGCGCAGGTGCTCGACGCGCAGGGCCACGCGATGCGGGTGCGCGAGGCGCTGGCGCTCATCAACGAGACGCTCGACACCGCGCTGGCCGAGCAGGAGGGCGACTTCGATCCCGACAGCCGCTGGGCGCTCACCTGGTTCGAGCAGATGGGCTTCGAGGAAGGCGAGTTCGGCGAGGCGGAGAAACTCAGCAAGGCCAAGAACACGAGCGTGAGCGGCCTGGCGGAAGCCGGCATCCTCAAGTCCAGCCGCGGCAAGGTCCGCCTGCTCAAGCCCGACGAACTGCCCGCCGACTGGGACCCGGCGACCGACACCCGCCTGACCGGCTGGGAGACGGTCCATCACCTCGTCCGCGCCCTGGGCAGCGGCGGCGAATCCGCCGCGGCAGCGCTGGTGGCCAAGCTCGGCACGAAAGCCGAGACGGCCCGCGAACTGGCCTACCGCCTCTACACGCTCTGCGAACGAAAAAAGCGCGCCGCCGAAGCCCTCGCCTACAACGGTCTCGTGCAAAGCTGGCCGGAGATCGTGCGGCTGGCGCGCGAAGGCGGGACGCCGCAGGCCACGCAGGCGACGATGTTCTCCGAAGCTGAGGAATAGTCTATGGCAGTCACCAATCATCAACGAGTGGGCAAGGCGCTGGATTTCCTGCGCGAAGGTCTGGGGGAGTATGTGCAGCGCGAGTTTCAGAGCAAATACGCCGCGCGCGCGCTGGCCGAGGCGCAGAGCCTCCTGGGAACGGACCGCCTGCGCGGGAACAAGGCCATCGGCCAATGGGATGCCGCGCCGTTGCTGCGGCTGATGTGGGAGTCCTGGAACGATGTCTTCAGCCGGACGTTGGGGCACGCCGAGCGTTCTCTCGTCTCCGAACTCCGCACGGTGCGGGACCGCTGGGCGCACCAAGAGAATTTCTCAAGCGATGACACGGACCGGGCGCTGGACTCGATGGAGCGATTGCTGGCGGCCGTGTCAGCGCCACAGTCGGAGGAAGTCCGGCACATGAAGCTGGAGCTGCGACGCCAGGTGTATGACGAGCAGGTCCGCGGCGAGAAGCGGAAGGCCGGCGGGTCGTTGATTGAGGCGGGGGCGACCGGGACGCTCAAGCCGTGGCGCGAGGTGGCCACGCCTCATGCGGACGTGGCGAGCGGCCGTTACCAGCAGGCGGAGTTCGCGGCCGATCTCTGGCAGGTGCATCTGGGCGAAGGCTCGGACGAATACCGGAAGCCACAGGAGTTCTTTCGCAGGACGTTCCTCACGGAGAGCCTGAAACGCTTGCTCGTCGTCGGCGTGCAGCGGCTGTCGGGCAAGGGCGGCGACCCCGTGGTGCAACTCCAGACCAACTTCGGCGGCGGCAAGACGCACTCGATGCTGGCGCTATATCATCTGTTCGCAGGCACCGCGCCGAGCGAGCTGGCCGGCGTGGACGCGGTGCTGGCCGAGGCGGGCGTGAAGAGCCTGCCTGCGGTGAACCGCGTGGTGCTGGTGGGGAACAAGATTTCGCCCGGCAATCCGGTGACGAAGCCGGATGGGACGGTGGTGCGGACGTTGTGGGGCGAGCTGGCATGGCAGCTCGGGCACAGCGCCGGCGGACCGAAGGAGGCGAAGAAGGCTTTCGCGCGGTTGAAGGCCGACGACGAGAAGGCCACAAGCCCCGGCGACGTGCTGCGCGAGTTGTTCAAGCAATATGGCCCGTGCCTCGTGTTGATTGACGAGTGGGTGGCGTATGCGCGGCAGTTGCACGACCAGAGCGATCTGCCGGCGGGCAGTTTCGAGACGCAGTTCACGTTCGCCCAGGCGCTCACCGAGTCGGCCAAGCTGGCGGGCAACTGCCTGCTGGTGATCTCGCTGCCGGCGTCGGACACGCGCGGCTCGCCGCACACGCAGACGGATGACGTCGAGGTGGGCGGCATCCGCGGGCGCGAGGCGCTCGACCGGCTCCGCAATGTGGTCGGGCGCGTGGAATCGTCGTGGCGGCCGGCGACAGCGGAGGAGGGGTTTGAGATTGTGCGGCGGCGGTTGTTCGAGCCGCTGGCCGGGCCGGATGCGTTCAAGCTGCGGGACGTGACGGCGCGGGCGTTCGCGGAGCTTTATCACTCGCAGAAGGCCGAGTTTCCGCCCGAGTGCCGGGACAGCGATTACGAAAAGCGCATCCAGGCGGCTTACCCCATTCACCCGGAGATTTTCGACCAACTCTACGGCGGCTGGAGCACGCTGGTGAAATTTCAGCGCACGCGCGGCGTGCTGCGCCTGATGGCGTCGGTCATCCACAGCCTGTGGGAGAAGGGCGACAAGAATCCGTTGATTCTGCCGTCCATGATCCCGATTGATGATGCCCGTGTGCAGACAGAGTTGACGCGGTATCTGTCGGACAACTGGGTGCCCATCATCGAAAAGGACGTAGATGGTCCCAACTCGTTGCCGCTTAAGATTGACGGCGAGCAGTCGGGCACACTCGGAAAGGTGCAGGCGACACGCCGCGTGGCGCGCACAATCTATCTCGGCTCCGCGCCCACGGCGGCGGCGGCGCATCGCGGGGTTGAGGACCGGCGTGTAAAGCTCGGCTGCGTGATGCCGGGCGAGTCGTCAGCGGTGTTTGGCGATGCGTTACGGCGGCTCGCGGCTGCGGCCACCTACTTGTATCAGGATGGGTCGCGCTTTTGGTATGCGACGCATCCGACCGTCACCAAGCTCGCGGAGGATCGCGCCGAGCAGCTTACGCGCGAGCCGGACAAGGTGGCGCAGGAGTTGGACAAGCGATTGCGAGACGACCTGCGAAAGACGGGCGACTTCTCGCGCATCCATCCGCTGCCCCGGTCGGGGGCGGACGTGCCTGACGACTTCGACGCGCGCTTGGTCGTGTTGTCGGTCGAGCATCCTTACAGCAAAGAGCCTGGCAACGCCGCCGAGATTGCGGCGCAGGCGATTCTCGAATTGCGGGGCAACACGCCCCGGCTCTACCGCAACACGCTTGTCTTTCTCGCGCCAGACAGGGTGCGCCTGCAAGACCTCGACGAAGCTATGCGGAGGTTCCTGGCGTGGGAATCCATTCTGGCGGAAAAGGAGGCGCTCAATCTTGACCCGCATCAAGTCAAGCAGGCAGAGACTCAGAAGCATGCAGCCGACAGCGCCGTGACGGCGCGACTGCCGGAAGCGTATCAGTGGCTGCTGGTGCCGGAGCAGACCAACCCGCAGGCTCCCATCACGTGGCAGGCGATCCAGCTGACGGGGAGCGATGCGCTGGCTGTCCGGGTGAGCAAGAAGCTCCGGAACGATGAACTACTGGTGAGCGCGCTCGGCTCGACGATCCTGCGCAAGCATCTGGACGATGTGCCGCTCTGGCGTGGCAATCACGTTGAGGTCAAGCAGCTCGCGGAGGACTTCGCGCGCTATCTCTATCTGCCGCGCCTCACCGAGACCAGGGTTTTGGTGCAAGCAACCCGCGACGGAGTGGCCCTGTTGAGCTGGCAGCAGGATTCCTTCGCCTACGCCGACAGCTACGATGAAGTCGCCAATCGCTATCGCGGCCTGCGCTTCAGCCAGCACGTGACGGTTTCCGAAGACGACCCCACCGGGCTGCTGGTCAAACCGGATGCGGCGCAGAAACAACTCCAAGCCGAACAAGCCACAGCCGCCGCAGCGGGCACGGCCCCGCAGCCACAGCCACCCGGCACGGCGACTCAGCCAGGAACGACGCCAGGCAAGAGCACGCCCCTGACTCCGCCCGCCGCCGCGAAGCCAAAACGCTTCTACGGCTCGGTCCATCTCAATCCGCAGCGCGTCGGCAAAGACGCCGGGAAGATTGCGGAAGAAATCGTTCAACACCTGACACTTCTACCTGGCGCGACGGTCGAGGTGACGCTGGAAATCCAAGCGCAGTTTCCCGAAGGTGCCCCCGACAACACAGTCCGCACCGTGACCGAGAACGCCCGCACGCTGAAGTTCGACGCCCAAGGTTTTGAGAAGGAGTAACGTGCTCGTCAGGAGCCCCGCGAAGCTCGCTGGTCGCTCTTATTCCAAATGCGTTTCTCCCCGGCGATCCGTCTGCGAAATTTGGACACTGCCCGCCTGATGATCTGACTTCAAACATGGACACTATCGCCGTGCTGGCCCTGCCCGCTCGCCTCGACACGGCCAGAACCGGGCTTGCCTCGCGGCGGGTTGCGGACTAGACATTGAGACTTCCGATTAGTGGCGAGCCAGTGGCCACGCATGAGTCTTGTCCGTTCCATCGTCAGGTTGCCGCGCATGTTCAGCGTCATGGACCTCGTGGTCCTGGCGGGGCTGGGCGCGCTCGTTTACGGCCTCGTGGCGGTCGGGCGCGAGTGGACGGGCTGGGCCGGGCCGGTGGCGCAGATTGATCTCAGCCCGTGGGCGCTGCCGGGCTACACGATGCTGAGTCTGTTCCGCGGATTCGCGGCTTACGCGCTGTCGCTGGTGTTCACGCTGGTCTATGGCCGCGTGGCTGCCTACAACCCGCGCGCCGAAAAAGTGATGGTGCCGCTGCTCGACATCCTGCAAAGCGTGCCGGTGCTGGGCTTCCTGCCGGGACTGGTGCTCGCGCTGGCGAATCTCTTTCCACACCGCAACGTCGGGCTGGAACTGGCGTGCGTGCTGATGATCTTCACGGGCCAGGTCTGGAACATGACCTTCAGCTTCTATCAATCGCTGCGTTCGATTCCGCAGGAGTTGCGCGATGCGGCGCGGGTGTGCCGGCTGACGTGGTGGCAGCGGTTCGCGCAACTGGAGTTGCCGGGCGCCGCGCCCGGGCTGGTGTGGAACTCGATGATGAGCATGGCAGGCGGTTGGTTCTTCCTGACGGTGACGGAGGCGTTCGTGCTCGGCGACAAGGATTTCCGGCTGCCCGGCATCGGCAGTTACATGAGCGCGGCGATCCACAAAGGCGACGTGCCGGCGATGTGCTACGGAGTCATCGCGATGGTGGTGATGATCGTGGCGGTGGACCAGCTCGTGTGGCGGCCGGTCGTGGCATGGTCGCAGAAATTCCGGCTGGAGGATGTGGAGGTGTCGCAGCAGACGACCTCGACCGTGCTGGCGTTCCTCCAACGGTCGCGGGTGCTGACCTGGTTGCACACGCGCGTCTGGATGCCGCTCGTGGCGCTGGGCGAACCGCGCGTGGTGACAGCGAAATCCGGCGGCAGGTTCGGCGCGATGTTGTGGAAGGCGGTTGGCTGGGCGTTGATGCTCGCGCTCGCGGCGGCGGTGGTGTGGGGCGCGGTGCGCGTCGTTCATCTGCTGACGACACTTTGCGTGGCGGACTGGCTTCGCGTTGGCGGGCTGACAGGGCTGACGTTTGTGCGCGTGTTCGCGGCGGCGGTCATCGGCACGTTGTGGGCGGTGCCGGTGGGCGTGGCGATCGGGTTCAGCCCGCGGCTCGCGCGCATGGCGCAGCCGGTGATCCAGGTGATGGCGTCGTTCCCCGCGCCGATGCTCTATCCGCTGGTGCTGCTCGCGCTGGGCTGGGCCGGCGTCGGCATCAACACCGGCTCGGTCGTGCTCATCCTGCTCGGCACGCAATGGTATATCCTGTTCAACGTCATCGCGGGTGCGACGGCCATCCCGCAGGAGTTGCGCGAGGCGGCGGTGGTGTATCGGATGGGGCGCGCGGAGCGCTGGCGGCGGCTGATCCTGCCGGGGGTTTTCCCGGCGTTGGTGACGGGCTGGGTGACGGCGGTGGGCGGGGCGTGGAACGCGAGCATCGTCGCGGAGTATGTTCATTTCGGCCACAAGGTGTTGACCGCGGACGGTCTCGGCGCGACCATCAGCCTCGCGACCGACCGAGGCGATTTCGCGATGCTCGCGGCCAGCGTGCTGGCGATGTGCGTGGCGGTGGTCGGATTCAACCGGCTCGTGTGGCAGCGGCTTTACCGCGTCGCCGAGGAAAGATTTTCGCTGAGCAAGTGATGACAACGATGACGAAAGAGATCCTGTGCGAGTTGCACGACGTGGGCAAAACCTTCCGCCTGCCCGGCGGCAAGGACCTGAGCGTGCTGGAAAAATAAGCCTCGACGTGCGGCGGCGCGATTTCACGGCGATCCTCGGGCCGAGCGGCTGCGGCAAGTCCACACTCATGCGCATCCTGGCGGGCCTCGTGCCGGCGAGCAGCGGCGATGTGCGCGTGCATGGCCAGCCGATGTCCGGGCTGAATCCCGCCATCTCGATGGTCTTCCAGAATTTCGCGCTCTACCCGTGGCTCACCGTCGCTGAGAACATCGCGATGGGCCACAACGGCCGGCCGATTCCGCAGGAGAAGAAACCGGAGCTGGTCGCGCGCGCCATCGAGCGGGTCGGGCTGGGCGGCTTCGAGGAGGCGTATCCGAAGGAACTCTCCGGCGGCATGAAACAGCGCGTCGGCATCGCCCGCGCGCTGGTCGCGCAGCCGGAACTGCTTTGCATGGACGAGCCGTTCAGCGGGCTGGACGTGCTCACGGCGGAAAACCTCCGCGCCGAGACCGTCAGCCTCTGGCGCGACGCGACCACCGAGCCGCACAGCGTGCTGGTCGTGACGCACAACATCAACGAGGCCGTGTTCCTGGCCACGCGCATCGTTGTCATGGGAGCCAACCCCGGCTGCATCCGCACCATCCTCGACAACCCGCTGCCCTATCCGCGCGACTACCGCGACCCGGCGTTCATCGGCATGGCCGACCGCATCCATGACATCCTCACCAGCGCATTGATCCCCGACGAGCCGGCGGCGACCGCGGCCGCGCCGAAGACCGTCCGCATCGAGCCGCTGCCGGCCATCAACGTCGGCGAGTTGGCGGGCCTGCTCGGCAGCGTCCTGCGCGCGGGCGGCAAGGCCGACTTGTTCGAGCTGGCGGCGGACGTCGGCAAGGACTTCAACAAGATGCTGCCGTTGGTCAAGGGCGCGGAGATGCTGGAGTTCCTCGACACGCCCAAGGGAGAAGTGGTGCTGACCGCGATCGGCAAGCAGTTCCTCTACTCGAAGGTCGGCGACCGCAAGCGCATCTTCGGCCAGCAACTGCAGAAGCTGCACGTCTTCCAGCGGCTGATCACGATGCTGCGCGGCCAGCCGGGCGGCGCGGTCGAGGAGGACCTTGTGCTCGACGCGCTGACGCTGTGGCTGCCGAGCGAGAAACCGCAGGCGCTCCTCAAGACCATCGTGAACTGGGGCCGCTACGCCGAACTGCTCGGTTACAGCGCCGACGAGCGCAAACTCTACCTCGACGTCGAGGGTGCCGCCGGGCCGACGATGCCGGGCAAACAATAACCCCCGCGATGACCCCCGACCGTTTCCATGCCATCGCCCACCGCTACCCGGCGCTGCGCATCGCCGTCGTCGGCGACTTCTGCCTCGACCGCTACCTGGAGATTGACCCGGCGCATCGCGAGACCTCCATCGAGACGGGCCTGCCGGTCCACAACGTCGTCGCCGTGGGCGCGCAGCCCGGCGGCGCGGGCACCATCCTCAACACCCTCGCCGCGCTCGGCATCGGCGCAATCCATCCCGTCGGCTTCTGCGGCGAAGACGGCGAAGGCTTCGAGTTGCGCCGCGCGCTCGCGGCGCGGCCCGGCGTGCGGCTCGACTATTTCCTGGAGACCGGCCAGCGGCGGACGTTCACCTACTGCAAACCGCTGGTGATGGAGCCGGGCCATCCGCCGCGCGAACTCAACCGCCTCGACAGCAAGAACTGGACGCCCACGCCCGTCGAGGCGCAGGACGAGATCGTCGCGTCGGTGCGCGCGCTCGCGCCGGATGTGGACGCGATGATCGTGCTCGACCAAGTGGATGTCGCCGGCACCGGCGTCGTCACGCCGCGGTTGCTCGATGCGCTTGGCTCGCTGGCTGCGGCGCGGCCGAAGCTGTTGATCATCGCCGACAGCCGGCGCGGCCTGCGCGGCTGGCCGCCGGTGGTGTTCAAGATGAACGCCGTGGAGCTGGCCGCGTTGACCGGCTCCGCGCCGATGACGGATTTCGGACAAATCGAGCGGAGCGCCGTGAACCTCGCGCGCCAGAACGGCCGCGCGGTGGTTGTGACGCTGGCCGAGCGCGGCATGGTGGGCGCGTCGCCCGACGGCGCGGTGGAGCACGTGCCGGCGCTGCCATTGCGCGGGCCGATTGACATCGTCGGCGCGGGCGACTCGGTGACGGCGAATCTCGCGTCGGCGCTCGCGGGGGGCGCGACGTTGCGCGAGGCGCTGGAGCTGGCCTGCGTCGCGTCCTCGATCGTCATCCACCAACTCGGCACCACCGGCACGGCGTCGGTGGCGGAGATCGCGGGACTGTTGGGATCGCCCCGGTGAACCGGGCCTCCGCTCGGCTCACGGCGCGCGTTTGGCGGGCGCGGGCTTGGCCCTGGGGGCGAAGCGTTTCAGGAGGTCGAAGAGTTCACCGTCGGTGGAGAGGACGAGCATGGAGTCTTTCGCGAGCACTTTGCGATACGTCTCCAGCGTCTTCATGAACTGGTAGAACTCGGCGGCCTCCGGACTCTGGGTATAGGCCTTGGCGTAGATCCCGGTGGCCTTGGCGTCGGCTTCGCCGCGGATCTGCTGGACCTGCCGGTAGGCGGCGGACTGGATTTCGTTGAGGTCGCGCTCCTTCTGGCCGGCGATGCGGGCGGCTTCGCCCTCGCCCTCGGACCGGAACGCCTGCGCGATCTGCTGGCGCTCGCTGATCATGCGCTGGTAGATGCGTTCGAGCACGTCGGGGTTGTAGTCCACGCGCTTGAGGCGGACATCGAGCAGTTCGATGCCGAACTCGGCGAGTTTGCCCGAGGCGGCGGTCTTGATCTCGGTCTCGATCTTCTGCCGGCCGACGGAGATGGGCGGCAGGGTGCCGAGGTTGGTCGCGATGCTGCCGGTGGCGGCGGCCTTCAACGACTCGTCGCGCATCGGTTTGCGCTCCTTGTCGGTGCGGACGATCTCGATCAGCTCATGGCGGGCGATGGCGTTGCGGGTCTCGCTGCCGAGGATGTCTTCGAGGCGGCTCTGGGCGCTGCGTTCATCGCGGAGGCGCAGGAAATACTGGAGCGGCTCCTTGATCCGCCAGCGGGCGAAGGTCTCGACGTGGATGTAGGTCTTGTCCTTGGTGGGGATGCCGACGGGGGCGCCGTCCCATTCGAGGAAGCGCTTGTCGAGGCGGTTGACCTCCTGGATGAACGGCGTCTTGAAGTGGAGGCCCGGCTCGATGATGGGATCGCCCACCGGTTTGCCGAACTGCGTGATGATGACCTGCTCCGTCTGGTCCACGGTGTAGCAGACGCTGTTGAGCAGCATCGCCGCGATGGCCGCGACGAAGAAGAAACCGATGAGCCGGCTGGGGTTCATGGACGCACCTCCACGGGTTTGGCCGACAGCGGCAGGATCGGCAGCAGTTGCCGCAGCGAATCGTCCACGATGATCTTCTGGCCGGCCTGCGGCAGCACCTCGCCCATCGTTTCGAGGTAGAGCCGCGTGCGCGTCACTTCGGCCGCTTTCAGGTATTGTTCGAACACGGCGTTGAACGACGCCACGTCGCCCTCGGCCTCGTTGACGCGCTTGAACCGGTAGCCCTCGGCGGCGCTGATCGCCGAGGCCGCTTCGCCTTTGGCCTTGGGCACGACCTTGTTGTATTCGCCGTTGGCGACGTTGATCATGTTCTCGCGGTCCTGCTGGGCCTTGTTGACCTCGTTGAACGACGCCTCCACGGACCGCGGCGGGTTGACGTTCTTCAACTGCACCTGGTCCACGAAAATGCCCAGGTCGTAGAGCTTGACCAGTTGCTGGAGCTTGGCGAGCGCGGCGACCTCGATCTCCGTCCGGCCGATGGTGATGACCTCGTCCACCGTGCGGTCGCCGACGACCTCGCGCATCGCCGACTCGGAGAGGTCGCGCAGCGTCTGGGGAGGGTTGCGCACGTCGAAGAGGAACTTCTTCGGGTCGCCGATGCGATACTGCACCACCCACTCCACCAGCGCGGCGTTGAGGTCGCCGGTGACCATGGACTTTTCGCGGTCCGGCTCCGCGCCGGCCTGGTCGGGGTTGGTGTAATCCCGGCTGCCGAAACCGAACTCCATCTTCAACTGCCGGCGTGTCTTCAGCACCGTCACGACATCAATGCCCAGCGGCAGCTTGAAGTGCAGTCCCGGCTCGACGATGGCCAGAAATCTGCCGAACCGCAGCACCACACCTTCGGACTCGGCCGGCACGGTGTAGTAGGTGGTGAGCGCGATCATCATCAACGCGATCACCGCCACCAGCGGGCCGGCGAGGCGCGCCCACGGCTTGTTGTCGTCCACGTCAATCATCGGTGGTTCTTTGGGTCTCATCCTCCAAGTGCGCGCAAGCTACCGGAGCCAGCCGCGCAGGTCAAGGCCGGTGCGCCGGTGTGCCACGCAAAAACTCTTGTCACTCGTGAGCGTTTCGCGCAGAGTGCGCGCCTCAAAGTCGCGGCGCGGGCGGGCGAAACAATCGCCGGACGCCGCGACGGACGAGGTGAAAACCATGATCCAGTTCAACAAGAGAATCCTTTTCGTCGGTTACGGCGCGGTGGCGCAGTGCACACTGCCCATCCTGGTCAAGCACCTGAAGGTGCCGCTGAAGAACATCACCGTGATGGACTTCGAGGACCAGGCCAAGATCCTGCGCCCGTGGACGAAAAAAGGCGTCCGGTTCGTGCGCGACCGCGTCACGCGCGACAACATGCAGCGGCTGCTCGCCAAGTATCTGTCGGCGGGCGACGTGCTGATTGACCTGGCATGGAACATTGACTGTTGCGAGATCCTCGACTGGTGCCACAACAACGGCGTCCTCTACGTCAACACCTCCACCGAGTTGTGGGATCCCTACGAAGGCGCGTTCAACAAGCCCCCGACTGAGCGCACGCTTTATTGGCGGCACATGAACGTCCGCCGCCTCACCGCGCGCTGGAAGAACAAAGGCCCCACCGCCGTCATCGAGCACGGCGCCAACCCCGGCCTCATCTCGCACTTCGTCAAACAGGGTCTCATTGACATCGGCAAGCGGCTCATCCGCGACAAGAAGGTCGCAGGCAAGGAAGCCGACGCGATCCGCGAACTCATCGCCAGCCAGCAGTTCAACCACCTCGCGCGCAAGCTCGGCGTGAAGGTCATCCATTGCAGCGAGCGCGACACGCAGATCACCGACCAGCCGAAACAGGTGGACGAGTTCGTCAACACCTGGAGCATCGAGGGTTTCCGCGAGGAAGGCACGACGACCGCCGAGATGGGCTGGGGCACGCACGAGAAGGAACTGCCGCCGTTCGCCTTCGAGCACAAGGAAGGCCCGCGCAACCAGATCTGCCTCGCCCGCATGGGCATCAACACCTGGGTCTCCTCGTGGGTGCCGCACTACACCATCCACGGCATGATCGTCCGCCACGGCGAGGCGTTCACCATCTCCGACAAGCTCACCGTCTGGGAGAACGGCAAGGCCGCCTATCGCCCGACGATGCACTACGCCTATTGCCCTTGCGATTCCGCCATCGTCTCGCTCAACGAACTGCGCGGCTACGACTACCAGCTCCAGCCGAACCTGCGCATCATGAACGACGAGATCACCAGCGGCTCCGACATCCTCGGCGCGCTGATCATGGGCCACGCCTATAGTTCATGGTGGATCGGCAGCGACCTCAGCATCGAGGAATCCCGCCGGTTGGTCCCGCACCAGAACGCCACGACGATGCAGGTCGCCATCTCGGTCGTCGCCGCCACGATGTGGATGATCCAGCACCCCGACCGAGGCGTCTGCGTCCCCGACGACCTGCCGCACGAATACGTCCTGAAGGTCTCCAAGCCGTATCTGGGCAAGTTCATCTCCATCCCGAGCGACTGGACGCCGCTGAAGCACTACACCAACGCCTTTCTCGGCTACAACAACCCCGCGGTGGACCTGACCGACCCGTGGCAGTTCAAGAACTTCCTCATCACCGACGGCGACTAGAATGGTTACCCAAAAAGCACTCCAGCAACTCGCGAAGAAGCACGGCACGCCGCTGTTCGTGGTGGACCACGACGCGCTCCGACAGAACTACCGCACGTTCAAGAAATACCTGCCGCGCGTGCAGGCCTACTACGCAGTGAAGGCCAACTCCGACCCGGCCATCGTCAAGACGCTCTACAAAGAGGGCGCGAGCTTCGATGTCGCCTCGATGCCGGAGTTCAAGATCGTCTATCAGAACATCAAGGCCATGCCCGCCAAGCAGCGGCAGGATTGGATCTGGGACAAGATCATCTACGCCAACCCGATCAAGGCCACCGAGACGCTGGAGCAGCTCGACCGCTACAAGCCGCTCGTCACCTACGACAACCTTGAGGAGATCCACAAGATCAAGCGCCACGCCCCGCGCGCCGGCCTCGCGCTGCGGCTCAAGGTTCCCAACACCGGCGCCATGGTCGAGCTGTCCTCGAAATTCGGCTGCGCCCCGGGCGAAGCGGTGGACTTGATCCTCGCCGCCGACAAGGCCGGCCTCGTCGTCGAGGGCCTGAGCTTCCACGTCGGCAGCCAGACCACCAACTTCGAGAACTACGTCCAGGCGATCAACCTCGCCGCCAACGTCTTCAAGGAAGCCCGCGACCGCGGCTACACGAAGATGAACCTGCTCGACATCGGCGGCGGCTTCCCCGCGCCCTACGACGACAGCGTGAAGCCGTTCCGCGAACTGGCCGCGAGGGTCAACTCGGAGATCGAGCGTCTTTTCCCGAAGAACATCCAGATCCTCGCCGAGCCGGGCCGGTTCATGGTGGCCACCGCCGCCTACGCCATCGCGAAGGTCATCGGCAAGGCCGTCCGCGACGGCAAGCCGTGCTACTACATTGACGACGGCGTCTATCACACCTACTCCGGCGTCATCTTCGACCACTGCAAGTATCCCGTCAAAGCCTTCAAGCGCGGCCCGACGCGGATCAGCGCCGTGTTCGGCCCGACCTGCGACGCGCTCGACGTGGTCTCGATGGCGGAGAACCTGCCCGACCTGGAACTGGGCGACTTCGTCTATAGCGACAAGATCGGCGCCTACAGCCACGCTTCCTCGACCTGGTTCAACGGCTTCCCGCCCGCGACGGTCGTCCACGTCAACCAGTAGCCACGATTCCGCCACGGACCTATGAAACGACGGGAGTTCCTCAAACTCGGCGGCCTGGGCGCGGCGATGTCGCTCGGGCCGCGCGGACTTCAAGCAGCGGAGACATCCAAGGCCGGCGCCGTGAAAGAACCGGCCCGCGACGTGCCGGTGGCCGGCGGGGCCGACGTGGTCGTCTGCGGCGCGGGGCCGGCGGGCGTCGCGGCGGCGGTCGCGGCGGCGCGCAAGGGCGCGAAGACGCGGTTGGTGGAACTGCACGGCTGCCTCGGCGGCGTCTGGACCGCCGGGCTGTTGAGTTGGATCCTCGACCACAGCAACAAGCGCGGCATCATGCAGGAGATTTGGGACCGGCTGGTGAAACGCAGCAGCCGCGCCTACACCCAAAGCGGCAAAGCGACCAACGCCTACGACCCGGAAGTGATGAAGCTCGTGCTCGAGGAGATGTGCGCCGGGGCGGGCGTCGAGGTCCAGCTTCACACCCGCGTCTGCGCCGCCGTGCGCGACGCGGACCAGCGCCTGACGCACGTCGTCACCGAGTCCAAGTCCGGCCGCGAGGCTTTCGCCGGGAAAGTTTTCATTGATTGCACCGGCGACGGCGATCTGGCCGCGCGCGCGGGCTGCGGTTTCGACCTGGGCCATCCCGAGACGGGCAACACGCAACCGTTCTCCTTGATGGCGATCATCTCCGGCATCACGCCCGAAGGCATCGCGGGTTTCTTCCGCGACGACGACGGGAAGAACTGGGCCAGCCCGAAGGACCGCCTGCGGGCCGAGATGGAGAAGGGCGGCCACTCGCCGTCGTATGCCAAGCCGACGATCTTCCGGCTCCGCGACGATCTCTTCGCGCTGATGGCCAACCACGAATACTACGCGAAAGGCACCAGCGCCCGCGACGTGACCGCCGCGACGCTGCGCGCCCGCAAGGAACTGCACGCGCTCGTGGACGGCCTGCGCTCCCTCGGCGGCATCTGGAAGGACATCCACATCGTCGCCACCGGCGCGCAGATCGGCGTGCGCGAGGGCCGGCGCATCCACGGCCTCTACACGGTCTCGGCCGACGACCTGCGCGAGGGCCGCCAGCACAAGGACGCCGTCTGCCGCGCAACGTTCGGGATTGACGTGCATTCCACCGACCCGAAGAAGGAGAAGGGCATCGAGAAGGCCGGGTTCCGCGCCAAGCCCGACGATATCCCGCTGCGGGCGCTGATCGCGAAGGACGCGCAGGGGTTGATGATGGCGGGCCGGTGCATCAGCGGCGATTTCATCGCGCATTCGAGCTACCGGGTGACGGGCAACGCGGTGGCGATGGGCGAGGCCGCCGGCAAGACCGCCGCGGTGGCCGCCAAGACCGGCCGGCTGCCGCAGGCGGTGGACATCGCCGAGATCGCCTGACCCGGTCTGCCGCCGCTTCGGATTGCTTTTCCCCCCGTCAGAACTCTTGGTTTCTGTGGCACAAGCCGTTGGTGTCCCGCCTTCAGAGGCTGTGTGGAAAGTGCTGTGCGTCTGCCAGCTCCGTCAGGAGCGGCATGTTTATAGCACCGGCGATGTCAAAAACCGCCAAGCTCCGTAGGAGCGACATGGGGCTGCTGCGGAGGCGATTGACCCCGCACATGTCGCTCCTACGGAGCTTCCATGAATTGCAACCACGGCTGCTAT
>JACRKA010000051.1 GCA_016219905.1 Verrucomicrobiota bacterium | reverse complement strand
TCCGCTCCGGCCGGGGCCACCAGCGCCACCAGCGCCAACGCCATCACCCACATCCTCGTCTTCATAGCTCCTCGCTTTCCATCACATCCGCTCGCTTGTTCACCCGCTCATCCACAACCCAGCCGTATCGCCAACCAGCTTCCCGCCAAGCTCCGCACCTCAAGTCATATCCCGGTAGTGGAACCGGTCGTGGCGTTCCTTGTAGGCGGCCACCAGCGCCGCCAGCACCGCCACCGGGAGCAGGCCGAACACCGCGATGCCGAGCCGCCTGTTCAAACGCCACTGGTCGGCCGTGACCTCCGTGGCGTTCGCGTGGAGCCGCACATAGTGATGGCCTTCGCTCTCGTAGCCGCGCAGCGCGTCGCCGCCGAGGCTGAAGCTGTGGATGACAAACGCCGCCAGCGCCATTACCAACGCCAGCATGCCGAGGTCGCGGGCGATGACCCAGCCGCTGCGGCCGTAGGGGCGGCGATCCGGACTCATGTGGAAGATGGAGGCGGTCTTGAACGTGCCGAGGTTCGCCTGCTTCGGCTCGGTCAGGTGCTGCCACGCGCTGACGGCGCCGAGGAAGAGCACGACGCCGAAGAACGCGACGAGGAACACGAGCACCGGCCAGCGTTCCTGAAGTTGCAGCGACAGGCCGCCGGCGAGCAGGCCCAGCACGACCAGCGCCGTGACCAGGGCCACGGCGGACTTCATCGAGGAATCGAAATCATTCCAGCGCATCAATACTCCCGGCTGCGGAGGTTCGCTTTGACTTCTTCCATCAATTCGGGCGGCACTTCCAGCACAAACCGCGACGGCTTCTGGAGCAGTTCCTGCTGGCTGGCGCTGAAGCGCAGCAGCGGGTAGCTGAGGTAGAGTTCGTCCTTCGCGCGCGTCACCGCGACGTAAAACAGCCGGCGCTCCTCCTCCTCGCCGTCGCGGTTCTCCAGCGACTTCACCGACGGGAACATGCCGTCGTTGAGATAGACCACGAACACGACGCCCCACTCCTGCCCTTTCGCCTGGTGGACCGTGCTGAGGCGGACGCGCTCCTCGTTCTCCTGCTCGGGCGCGGTCTCGTCCTCGGACTCGACGTTGGTCATCAGCGCCAGGTCGCTGAGGAAATCCTCGGTGGACTCGAACCGCTGCGCGAAGATCTGGAGCTGGTTGAGGTCTTCCAGCCGCGCGGTGTAGTTGGCGTAGCGCGCTTTCAGGTAATTGTCGTAGCCGCACTCGATGACGCGGCGGATCATCGCGCCGGGCTGGTTGGCCAGCCCCGGCTCGCGCAACTCGGCGATGGTGGCGGCGAATTGTTTCCACTCGGCCGTCGCCTTCTTCGGCGCGTCGTGTTCCATCCGGCCAAGCGGTTTGCCGCCGGAGGCGAGCGCCCAGAGCCGGTCGGCGGTCTTGCCTCCGACACCGGGCAGCAGTTGCGCGGCACGCTTGAAGGCGAGTTCGTCGCCGGGATTGATGGCGTAGCGCAGGTAGGCGGCGACATCCTTGATGTGCGCCTGCTCGAAGAAGCGCAGGCCGCTGGTCACGCTGAACGGGATGTTGCGCCGCTGCAGTTCCATCTGGACTTCCATGCAGTGGAAATGGCTGCGGTAGAGCACGGCGATGTCGTTGAGCAGGTAGCCCTCGTCGCGCAGTTCGAGGATGCGCTGCGCGACGAAGTTCGCCTGCTGATTGCCGTCGCCGCACTGGATGAGCCACGGCTTGGTGCCGCTCTTGCGGACGGCCTGAAGTTCCTTCGGGAACTGGCGGACGTTGGCGCTGATGGATTCGTTGGCCAGCTCCAGGATTTCCGGGACGCTGCGGTAGTTGGTCTCGATCTTGAAGACCTGCGTGCCGGCATAGCGGTCGGGGAACGTGATGATGTTCTGGAAGTTCGCGCCGCGCCACGAGTAGATGCTCTGGCTGTCGTCGCCGACGACCATGAGGTTGCGATGCTGGGCGGCGAGCAGGTCAATGAGGTCGGCCTGGATTTTGTTGGTGTCCTGATACTCGTCCACGAGGACGTATTGAAAGCGGCTCTGGTAGAGCGCGCGGATGTCAGCGTGCTCGCGCATCAGCCGCAGCCAGTTGAGCAGCAGGTCGTCGTAGTCCATCGCGTTGGTCTTGAGTTTCCGCTCGCGGTAGGCGGTCTCGACCTTCGCGACCTGCTCGGCGAGTTGCTCGAAATACGGGTAGTGCCCGGTCAGCACCTGCGCGATGGTGCGCTCGGTGTTGATGGCGAGGCTGAAGACGTCGGCGAGCACGTCGCCCTTGGGAAAGCGCTCCTTGGTGGTGTCAATCTTCGCGTCGGTGAGGCAGGCGTTGATGAGGTCCTTGGCGTCCTCGCGGTCCATGATGGAGAAGTCGCCCTTGTAGCCGAGCATCGCGGCGTGGCGGCGCAGGACGCGGTTGCCGACGTGGTGAAAGGTGCCGCCCCAGATGCCCTTAACATCGCGCTTGAGGAGAAGCTCAACGCGGGAGAGCATTTCCCTCGCGGCCTTGTTGGTGAAGGTCATCAACAGGATGTGGTCGGCCGGGACGCCGTGCTCGATGAGCCACGCGACGCGGTAGGTCAACGTGCGGGTCTTGCCGCTGCCGGCGCCGGCGATGACGAGGATCGGCCCGGCGGGCGCCTGCACGGCCGCGAGCTGCTGCTCGTTGAGCAGCGAGGCGTAGTCAATCCGCAGCGGCTCGGCGCGTTCGACCGGGTTGAGGACGTATTCACGGGACATTGCAGATTATCTCTAGCCGCGACGCGACGGCTCCACAACGAAAAAGGTTTTGCAGCGCGCGAGCGTGCGGGGTAGCTTTTGCCGCCATGAGGAGCGTGAAATGTCCCCACTGCCAGGCTGAGAACGAGATTCCGCCCGCCGAGGCGGGCAACGCGCGCGCGTGCGTGAAGTGCGGCCGGGCCATCCCTTCGCATCTGACCGTGGCCCCGGACGCCAAGCCGCACGTGAAGACCGCGGCGAAACCGGACACCGCAAGCGGCCGGGCCGTGGACATGCCGTTCCGGGTGTCATTCACCCCGATCAGCCGGGCCAAGGAGTCGCCGATGCAAGGGCTGATGCTGGCGGTGGTCATCGGGTTGGCGTTGCTGCTGCTGTTCGCGTGCTTCTGGTGGCTGGCGCGGGCCGCACAACCCACGCCGCCCAGCCCGATCACGGAAAGCCCCGTGCCCGCCAAGATGATGTCGCAACTGGCCTTTCAGCGGGACAACAACGACTTCATGATCTACTTCACGCTGATCAACGACGAGGGCAAGGAGATCGCGCGGCCCGGCCTGGTGAAACTGTCCATCAGCGAGATCTCCAAGATCGGCCTCGAAGGCGCGGGGACGTTTTCGCAGGAGAACAAACTTTACGAAAACCAGTTCAAGGTGGATGTGTCCAAGTTCATCTGGTATGACCCGGGCATGATGTTGACCAGCTTCCGCAGGCTCGTCTGCGCCGTCCGCGTGCCGGCCAGCGAACTTTCCAAACAGCCCGCCCCGCGGCGGGCGGGCAAGGTGACGCTCAAGTTCCACGACGGGCACGACCCGGAGCGCGTGACGGGCCTGTCGCAGAAGTTTTTCTTCTGACCTTCCCATGCCGCCCCGCGGCCGCGGCGGCATTCACGCTTGACTGGCCAACAGAACCTGCAAACATCCGCGCCCGTGAGACCGCTCCGACTCCTTTTCAGCATGGCCGGCGTTGCGGCCTGCTTGGCCGCGCCGGCGCGCGGCGGGGGCCAGGTCGTCGAAGCGTGCCCGATCCTCAAGGTGAACATTGCCGAGTTGCCCGCCAGCTACAAACTGAAGCTGCACCCGACGCTGTTCGGGGACTCCACCGCGATGACGGCGGCGGACTACGCCGGCCTGGCAAGGCCGGACCAGGGCATCAACATCGCCGTCCTGTGGCAGAACAAGACCAGCCATCCGCTGCGCGACCTGGTGGTGCGGCTGGAATATCAGCAGGCGAAGACCAGCGCCTTTCGCTCGATCGAGCAACGGATCCCCGAGGCCAAACCGGGCGGCCAGTGGACGCAATTCTGGCTGCGCGGCGGCGAGTTTGAGGACACCCTGCACATCGCCGCCTGGCGCCTGACGGTCGTGAGCGCAGGCCAGGTGCTCGGGGAGAAAAAGTCCGTGCTGTGGAGATGACCCGCGCCACCCTGCGCGAATCCCGGCCGACCGCCAACTTCATTGCCGCCATCCTCTTCCATGACCACCGCTGCAGCCACCCTGGTTTCCCGCTTCGAGGAAGCAGCCGCGCGCCACCCGCGGCGCAAGGCGATCTTTTTCGGCCGCGACAAGATCCGCTACCGTGACGTCCGCGCCCGTGCCGCCGGCTTCGCGCGCATCCTGGCCGAGGAACACGGCGTGCGGCCGGGCGACCGCGTCGGCTTGCTGCTGAAGAACGGCCCCGAGTTCATCTACGCCCTCTACGGCATCCTCATGGCCGGCGGCACGGTGCTGCCCATCAACAATTTCCTGAAGGCGCAGGAGATCGAATACATCCTGCACGATGCCGGCGTGAAGACACTCGTCACGGCCGGGCCTGACTTCGAACCGGTGCTCCAACACCTCCGCGACCGCCTGGAGGCGCTCCGGCCCCTCGACATCAGCGCGCTCCGATGGGACGAGGTGGCGGCCCGCCCGATGGCGGCCTTGCCCGCCGTGACAGCCTCCGACCGCGCCGTCGTCATCTACACCTCCGGCACCACCGGCCGGCCCAAAGGAGCGGTGCTCACGCATCACAATCTGGTCGCCAACATCGCGAGCTGCGTCGAGGCCCTCGGCAGCCTCACCCGCGACCGCGTCGTGCTGGTGCTGCCGATGTTTCACAGCTTCATGCTGACGGTGGCGATCTTCCTGCCGCTGTCCATCGGCGCCAGCACCCTCATCATCAAGTCCATCAAACCGTTCCGCAACGTGCTGTTCGAGATGATCTTCAAGCGCGCGACGGTGTTTCTCGGCATCCCGCAGATTTTCCAGGCGCTCGCCACAGCGAGGATCCCGTGGTGGCTGCGCTGGCTGCTGCCGTTGCGGCTCGCGGTCAGCGGCTCCGCGCCGTTGCCGGTGGAGACGCTGAAGGTGTTCGCCCAGCGGTTCCACTTCCCGCTGCTGGAAGGCTACGGCTTGAGCGAAGCCGCCCCGGTGGTGTGCTTCAATCCGCTCCGCGGCGTCTGCAAGCCCGGCTCGGTCGGCCCACCGGTCCCCGGCGTGCAGGTGCGGATCGTGGACGACAACAACCGCGAGCTTGGCCCGGAGCAGGTGGGCGAGATCGCCGTGCAAGGCGACAACGTCATGCTCGGCTACTGGAACCAGGACGAGGCCACCCGCGCCACCTTGCGCGACGGCTGGCTCCTCACCGGCGACATCGGCAGGAAGGACGCCGACGGCTACGTCTATATCACCGACCGCAAGAAGGACATGCTCCTGGTCCACGGCAACAACGTCTATCCGCGCGAGATCGAGGAGGTCATCTACCAGATGCCCGGCGTGCGCGAGGTGGCCGTCGTCGGCAAACCCGACGCCTACCGCGGCGAACTGCCCGTGGCGTTCGTCGTGCCGGCCGAAGGCGTCACGTTGGATCCCCCCGCCGTGCTGAAATTCTGCCGCGAGCGGCTTGCGGACTACAAACTTCCACGCGAGATTCGCGTGGTCACGGAGGGTCTGCCACGGAACGCAACGGGCAAGATCCTGAAGACCGAATTGAGGAACCGGTTGCGCGGCGAGTCGCAGCCCGCCTGACCGTGAGAAGCGAGGACGAAGGCTGTCCGGACGGCAGTTCACGGCTCTTGACGCAAGCGTCCCCGGCTTTGATAATCGCCGGGTTTGCCTGCGGCGGGTCGTGAAGGGAAAAGACTGTGGAAAACACGCATAACAACATTTCGGTCGGCGTCACCAACAACCTGGTATTCATCAAGGTTGAAGGCAAAGGCACGTTCCAGATCAGCCAGCCGTTGCGCCAGCTCAGCCTGGAGATGATCGGCCGCGGCTATCGCGAGTTCGTCGTGGACCTCTCCGACTGTTCCTCGATGGACAGCACGTTCCTCGGCGTGCTGGCCGGCATGTGCCTTCGCCTCCAGAACCTCACCGCCGCCAACTCCAAGCCCGCCACCCCACCCGGAGCCGGCGCCACCAAAGTGCATCTGGCCAACCTTAACGCCCGCTGCCTGGAGGTGCTGCGCGCGCTGGGCATTGACCGGCTGTTCTGCCTGGACGTCTGCGAACTTCGCATCGGCGGCCAGGCCGCCTCGCTCCCCACGCAGGCCGCCCTCCAACCGTTGCAACCGCCGCCTGCCGCCGCCGCGGCCTCCCGCGAGCGCCAGGCCGAAGTCATGCTCGAAGCCCACCGCACCCTCATGGAGATCGAGCCGCAAAACGTCCCCAAGTTCAAAGACGTCGTCCGGTTCATCTCCGAGGACATCGAGAAACTCCGCGCCGCGGCCAAGCCATCCGGCTCCTGACCGCAGGCCACTCCCACGCTGCGCCCCCCTCAACGTGCCGGGGGAAAATATCCTTGCGCCCCCTTCGGACGCTGCCTACGGTAGCCGCGCCGTTTTCCGGGCGGAGAGGTGGCTGAGCGGTTGAAAGCGCCGGTCTCGAAAACCGGTTTGGCCGAAAGGTCAACGTGAGTTCAAATCTCACCCTCTCCGCCATTTTCTTCCGGCGACGGCCTCCCGCAACATCCCGGCTTCCACGCCGCTCTTGCCAACGCGCGCCGCGCTCCCCTAGCCTGCCCGCGTGCAATCACTCGTGCTGGCCGCAGCCTTGAGCGCGGCGTTCGGCGTGACGAACGAAACGGCGGTCATCCGCCACGCCGCGCTGGTCAGCGCCACGCTGCCGTTGCCCGCCGGCGCGGCGCGCGACGCCGCGCAACTCCGCGTCGTGGGCTACGACGACCTTTCGATGGCGGCACAGATCGCCCCGCTGGCGTCGTGGCCGGATGGTTCGCTGAAATGGGTCCGGGCAATCTTCACCACCGACCTCGAACCCTCTGAGAGCAAGCGCTGGTCGTTGATGACGGGCCGTTCGACGGCACGACCCAAGCGTCCGGCCCGCGCCCGCGTCGAGGAAGGCGGGGTTGTGCTCGACACCGGCATCTTCCGATACCGCGCCGGCGACTGGCTCGGCCCGCTGACGTTGCGGACGGCCGACAGCGCGCCGTTTGTCGCGCAGCCGCCCGACAAGGTCGCCGTTGAATCCAGCGGGCCGATCATGGCGGCAGCCGTGCGCGAGGGCGTGCTCGCGCGCGACGGCGATGCCATCGCCCGCTACCGTGAGCGTTTCGCTGTTGTGGCGGGGCAACCCGGCGTGCGTGTGAGCGTCACCGTCGAGCCGACCACGGGGCGCGACTCGATTTCAATCCGTTGTCTTTCGCTCAATGTCCGTCCCGCGCCAAGCAGCCTGCGCAACATCGCCATCGGCACGACCGACGGCGCGAGGCAATTCGAGCCGGGCAAAGCGTGGCGATTGGAGCAACCGCTCATCCCCGCCACCGTCGCGTCGGACCGACAGCATCCGGGCTGGATCAACTGGCGCGGCGATGGCGACGCGGTGTTCTTTGGCGTGGAAGGTTTCTGGCGGCTTGCGCCGCAGGCGCTCGATCTTCAAGCCGACGGCTCGGCGCGCTACGAGATGCACTCCTCGGCGGCGCGCGCACGAACGTTGCGCGGCGGCGAGGTGTTCACGCGCCGTTTCATGCTGTGGTTTCACCGCTCCGGAGACGATTTCGGCGAAGGGCTGGCCGAGGTGATGCAGCCGTTGCGTGTGGCGCTGCCGGGCGACGGCGCGCCGAGCGAGTAGTTCAGCCGCCCGCCTTCGCCGAACGCCAGAAACCTGCCAAGTCTTCCGCCAGGGGCGCGCGCCACTCGGTCGGCTGCGGTTGGCCGTAGGGCACGACGAGCCGTTCGGCGTGAAGCGCTTGGCGCGGCAACACCAGCTTCTCCAGCAACTCCGGCGTCACGCCCGTCTCGATGAACCGCAGGTAAAGCCGCTCGTCGCCGCC
Source organism: Verrucomicrobiota bacterium (assembly GCA_016219905.1). GTDB lineage: Bacteria > Verrucomicrobiota > Verrucomicrobiia > CAIQCK01 > CAIQCK01 > JACRKA01. The sequence continues at coordinate 435 of JACRKA010000051.1, read as the reverse complement.
GTAAATCTTGTCGCCGACGACCGGGTGGCCGATGTGCGCGAGATGGACGCGAATCTGGTGGGCGCGGCCGGTGTGCAGCCGCACGCGCAGCTTTGTGAATCGCGCCGCGCGATCTTCGACCCACCATTCCGTGACAGCGTGCTGGCCGTCGGCCTCGACGCCGCGCTTGATGGCGACCTCACGGCCGCGCGCGAGGCCGATGGGCGCGTCAACTGTGCCGTGCTCGCCGGCAACGCGGCCGTGGACGATGGCGAGGTATTCCTTGACGACCTGCTTCTTCAGGAACGCGCGGTGGAGTTGCGCGGCCATCGCAGCGTCCTTCGCGACAAGCATCAAGCCGCTCGTCTCGCGGTCCAGCCCCCCCACCATGAACGCGTCCCCGCCGCAGAGGTAGGCACGCGCGCGGCCGATAAGGCTGGAGAGCGGCCCGGTTTT
>JACRKA010000055.1 GCA_016219905.1 Verrucomicrobiota bacterium | reverse complement strand
TGCGCGGCCGAGGTCGGCGCTTCCTTCTCGGTCTTGATGGCGTTGAGCTGGATGTGCCGCTCGCGCTCGACGGCTTCGGCCGGGAACGCGGACCGCAGCAGCACATCGGCGAGCACGTCCATGGCCTTGTCGAAGTCGGGCCGGAGCACTTCGATGGCGACGCCGAGGCTGTTGTTGCCGCCGGTGGCGCTGATGGAACCGCCGCCGCTCTCGATCTCCTCGGCGATCTGCTCGGCGGCGCGGGTCTTGGTGCCTTTGAGCAGCAGCCGGGCCATGAGCGAGGTGACGCCGTTGTTGGCGTCGGTCTCGGCCAGCAGGCCGCCCTTGGCCGCCGCGTAGAAGTTCACGAACGGCAGCCGGGGATCCTCGCGCACGACCACGCGCAGGCCGTTGGGCAGCTCGAACCTGGAGAGCTTCATCTCGGCGCGCTCGACGCGCGGCCGGGCGAGCTTGCCGAGCGTGCCGGTCGGGTTGACGCTGACGACGGTGACGTTGTCCTCGCCCAGGTAGGTCCGCGCGACGCGAGCGAGGTCGGCGGCGGTCAGCCCGGCGACGCGCTCGAGGTAGCGGCGCGTGTAGCCGAGGTCGCCCGCGACGACCTCGTTGGTGCCGAGGTCCTGCGCCTGGCCTTCCATTGTCTTGAGGGTCTCGAATTGCGTCGAGAACGCGATCCGCTTTGCTTTCTCCAACTCAGCGGGCGTGACGCCGTTCGCGACGACCTTCTTGATCTCGGCGAGCAGTTCGCGCTCGGCCTCGGCGCGCTTGGCGGGTTCGAGCGACGTGGTGACGTAGAAAATGCCCGGCTGGCCCGGCGTGTAGGCCGAGGCGCTGACGGACTGGACAAGACCCTTCTTGTCGCGAAGCTGCTGGTAGAGGCGCGAACTCTTGCCGTTGCCGAGCACGTAGGCCAGCAGGTCGAGCGCGGGCGCGTCGGCGTGCCGCGCGTCGCAGATGTGCCACGCGAAGTAGAGCCGCGAGAGGTTGATGGGGCGCTCCTCGTGCGCCTCGCGCCGGCCGAACTGCGCCGGCTCGGCCGGGATGAACACCGGGTCAATCGGCGTGCGCTTGAAGTCCTTGAACAGCTCGCGCGCCTGCGCCTCGACCTTCGTGCCGTCGAAGTCGCCGACGACGACGAAGACCATGTTGTCGGGCGAGTAACGGGACTTGTAGTAGTGGTAGGCGTCCTCGCGCGTCAGGCGGCGGTAGATTTCCTCGTAGCCGATGATCGGGTGGCGGTAAGGGTGCGTGGTGTAGGCGGTGTTGAACAGGAGCAGGTAGGCCATGCGCGTCGGGTCGTCGCGGTTCATCGCCAGCTCGCGCAGGATGACCTGCTGCTCCTTCTTGTATTCCTCCTCCGGCAGCGAGGAGTTCATCATCGAATCGGCGATGACATCCATCACCGTGTCCAGGCCGCTGGTGGTGCCGGGCTGGCCGCCGTCCACGGGGACGTTGATGTGATAGACCGTCCGCTCGTAGTGCGTGTAGGCGTTCATGTGGCCGCCCTTGTCGGCGACCTCGCGCGCGATCTGGCCGACGGGGCGTTTCTCGGTGCCCTTGAACAGCATGTGCTCGAGGATGTGCGACAGGCCCGCGCCCATCTGCGTGCCTTCGTGGATGCTGCCGGTCTTCACCCACATCTGGACGCTCGCGACGGGCGCGCTGTGGTCCTCGCGGATCAGGAGCACCATGCCGTTGTCGAGCACGGCGCGGCGGACGGTGCGGCCGTCAATGGCGTTGAGGTCGAATTCGAGTTTCTTGGCGTGGGCGCTCATGGCGAGGGTCAGTGCCAGCAGACACAGGATGCGTTTCATGGTGAATCAGACAACGGGAAGGCGGGGGGCGTTGCGATGGGACACGGCTTATTGGGCGGGTTCCTGGCGCAGCGGATGCGGCCGTTTTTTCGCTGCGGCTTTCTTGGATGGCAGGAACGGCTTTGCAAACGCCTCATGGAACTCATAGCCACCGGCGAAGTCGGCCCGCGAATCCTTGTCCGTCTGGCCGAGGATGCCGGTCTCCACCATGTTGAACACGATCTCGCCAAAGTCCTCGCCGCGCCGGACACCCCAGTATTCCAGCACCGTCGCCGTCAGCGGGCCGAACTGTTCCAGCGCGAACTGCCGGATGCCTTCGAGCAGCTCCTGGCCGGACACGTGGCGGTCCTTGGCCGAGCCGTGCTGCGGTTTCTTGTAGAGCTTCATCGAGAAATCCAGCGCCTCGCGCAGGAAGTAGTAGGCGTCCTCCGCGTAGCGCGGGTCTTGCTGGCGGATCTTCTCGATGGCTTCGGCAAAGCTGACTTTTTGCATGGCTAGTTGCTCTTTGCTTCTGCGGCTGTCTGTTGCTGCTGCGCTGGCAACGGCTCCGGCTGCGCGTGGCTGTCGCGCCAGTATTTCACCGCGGCGCCCACCGCGAGCACCGCGGCGGCCACGATCACCACCGCGCGCTCCTTCGGCGTCAGGCTGAACGCGCCCTTGATGTAATCCCAATCCGTGCGATCCATCGGCGTCTCGTCGCGCGTAACCCCGCGCGGAAAGCTCGCGCTTTCCGCTACGGCTCAGGCCGCGACAATATTGACTAACTTGTCCGGCACTACAACCACTTTACGGACCGTCTTGCCTGCCGTGTGCTGCACGACCTTCTCGTTGGCGTGGGCGAGCTTCTCCAACTCGGCCTGCGGCAGGCCCGCGGCGACCCTGATGCGGTCGCGCACCTTGCCGTTGACCTGTAGCACAACTTCGACTTCCTTCGCCACCAACAACGCCGCATCGTAGCCCGGCCACGGCTCATAAGCCAGCGACTGCGTGTAGCCGAGCATCGTCCACAGTTGCTCGCACACATGCGGCGCGAACGGCGCCAGCAGCAGCACGAACGGCTCCGCAGCCTTACGAGGCAGCGGCTGGCCCGCCGCGACCCAGCGCGTGGCCTCGTTCACAAACTCCATCATCCGCGAGATGGCCGTGTTGAACCCCATCGCATCGAGGTCGTCCGTAACGGCCTTGATTGTCGCGTGCAAGAGCTTCAACTGCTCCGGCGTCGGCACGGCGTCCTTGATGGCGGGCGAGAGTTTCACGCCCGCGAGCGCCTGCTCGCCCGGCGTGCCTGCCGCGACGGCCAGCTCGAAATCCTGCTGCGCCTTCTCGTCCACGAACAACCTCCACACGCGCCCCAGGAAGCGGTTCACGCCCTCGATGCCTTTCGTGCTCCAAGGCTTGCTGGCCTCCAGCGGCCCCATGAACATCTCGTAAAGCCGGAACGAGTCCGCGCCGAAGTCGGCCACCACGTCGTCGGGATTGATGACGTTGCCGCGGCTCTTGCTCATCTTCTGGCCGTCCTCGCCGAGGATCATGCCCTGGTTCACGAGCTTCATGAACGGCTCCGGCGTCGAGACGTGGCCGAGGTCGTAGAGCACCTTGTGCCAGAACCGCGAGTAGAGCAGGTGCAGCACCGCATGCTCCGCGCCGCCCACGTAGAGGTCCACCGGCATCCAGTATTTCTCTTTGTCCTTCGCGACGAACGCCTGCGGGTTCTTCGGGTCAATGAACCGCAGGTAATACCAGCACGAGCCGGCCCACTGCGGCATCGTGTTCGTCTCGCGCGTCGCCGGCCCGCCGCACTTCGGGCAGGTCGTCTTCACCCAATCGGTCGCCTTCGCCAGCGGCGGCTCGGCCGACGCAGGCGGCGTGTAATCGTGCATCTCCGGCAACGTCAGCGGCAGCGCCGACTCCGGCAACGGCACCACACCGCACTTGTTGCAGTGGACGACGGGAATCGGCTCGCCCCAGTAACGCTGCCGCGAGAACAGCCAATCGCGGAGCTTGTAGTTGATCGCCTTCTTGCCGAGGCCGCGCTCTTCGAGCCACGCTGTAATCTTCTTCTTCGCTTCCGGCGTCGGCAGGCCGGTGATGAGGCCGGAATTGACCGACACGCCGTCGCCGACAAAGCCGATGCTCTCTTGGCCTGCTGGAGCCTGCACGACGATGATCACCGGCAGGTTGAACTTCTGCGCGAACTCCAGGTCGCGGGTGTCATGGGCCGGCACGGCCATAATCGCGCCGGTGCCGTAGCCCATCATCACGTAGTCAGCGACCCAGATCGGAATCTTCTCGTTGTTGACCGGATTGATCGCGTAGCCGCCAATGAAGACGCCGGTCTTCTCCTTCGCGAGATCGGTGCGGTCCAGTTCGCTCTTCTTCGTCGCCGCCTCGCGATAAGCGCTCACCGCCGCGCGCTGCGCAACCGTCGTCACCTTTTCCACAAGCGGATGCTCCGGTGCGAGAACCATGTAGGTCGCGCCAAAGAGCGTGTCTGGCCGCGTGGTGAACACGGTGATCTCAGATTTCAAATCTGCGATCTGAAATTTGACCTCCGCGCCTTCGCTGCGGCCGATCCAATTGCGCTGCATCTCCTTGATGGCCTCGGACCAGTCCACCAGCTTCAGGTCCTCCAGCAATCGGTCGGCGTAGGCGGTGATCTTCAACACCCACTGCCGCAACGGCCGGCGCACGACGTTGGTGTGGCCCTTGCGGTCGCAAACGCCACCACTGACCTCTTCGTTCGCAAGCACGGCTTTGCAGCCCTCGCACCACCACACCGGCACCTCGCTCTCGTAGGCGAGGCCCTTCTTGAAAATCTGGAGGAAAATCCACTGCGTCCACTTGAAGTAGTCCGGGTCAGTCGTGTCCACCTCGCGGTTCCAGTCGTAGCTGAAGCCGAGCATCTGGATCTGGCGGCGGAACGTGGCGATGTTCTTGCGCGTCGTCGCGGCGGGATGCGTGCCGGTCTCGATGGCGTATTGCTCGGCGGGCAGGCCGAACGCGTCCCAGCCCATCGGGTGCAGCACGTTGAAACCGCGCATCCGTTTGTAGCGGGCGAGGATGTCCGTGGCGGTGTAACCCTCCGGGTGGCCGACGTGAAGCCCCGCGCCGCTCGGATACGGGAACATGTCGAGGATGTAAAACTTCGGCTTCGAGCCGCCGTCGCTGGCGCGGAACGTCTTGTTATCGAGCCAGAATTGCCGCCACTTCGGCTCGATGAGGTCGAACGGGTATTGCTTGCGGGTCGCTGCCATGGAAAATCGGCGCGGAAGATAGGGGAGCGCTTCCGGCGCTGCAAGACTATAACCGCCTCTGCCCTGCTTCTGGGCGCATCTCAGTTTCTTGGCCTCACCGCTTGTTTGCCCCGGACGAAAAGCGCCAGAGGGCTGGCGCAGTCCAAGACGCTGGCGCGTTACCGAGAGCGGCCAAAATACGCGACAGCGTCTTGGACTGCGGCGGACCTCCGCCGCCTTGCTCACGGCGGCAGAAAAACCAACTGCGCCGACGGAATGATGGACTCTCAGAAACTGAGATGCGCCCCCGTCGTGCTCCGCCTCTGCGGCAAGCTCTCATCTGCCGCGTGTTCCCCGCCCTCTACGGCTTCTTCAAGAACGCCGCGACCAGTTCCTGGATCACCGCGTCGGACATCGGCACCACGTCGCCGAGCGGGCGGCTGTTGATGACCGCTTCGGCCGTGGACTCCAGCACCTCCAGCCGGTCGAACGCGTCCAGCACGTTCGCGCCGCAGACCATCACGCCGTCGTTCTCCATCAGCGCGATGGGCCGCTCCGGCGAGACGCGCCGGGCCAACTCCGTGCTGTCGGCGAACTGCTCGCCGTAGGGGATCCGCTGCACGTCGCGCAGGAACAGGTAGCTCTCCGGGATCGTCCGGCTGTCGAGCGCCGCGCCGGTGACGCTGAACGCGGTCGCGTTGACGGTGTAGGCGTTGACGATGGCGCCGATGGACGGATGCTGTTCATAGATGGCCGCGTGGTTGCGGCTCGCGCGGCTGGGCGTCTTACCTTCCTCGGCCGCGCCGCGGCGCACCAGCACGATGTCGGCGGCGTCCACCGTGTTGCGGTCCGCCTGATACGGCGTGATGAGGAACGAGTCGCCGTCGAGCCGCGCCGAGAAGCTGCCCTCCGTGCTGATGAGCAGCCGCTGCTGGTAGCCGCGCCGGACGAACTCGCAAAGCTGCCGGCGCAGTTCCTTCTCGCGGCTCGTCGGCGGGTCGGGCCGGAACGACGGCAGCGGCTTCACGCTGCGCCGCGGCAGCGCCACCTGCTCGTCGGTGAGATAGCGCACCTCGCCGAGATGGCTGGCCTTGATGATGGTCTTGGCGGTGAACTCCAGCGTCTCGAACCGCTGGAACGCCTGCGCAAGGCTGTCGCCGCCGGTCACCACGCCGTGGTTCTCCAGCATCACGCAGTGGACGCCGGTCGCGAACGTCCGCGCGATGCTCGCGCCGAGCGCCTCGCTGCCGGGCAGCGCGTAGGGCGCGAAGCCGGCCTCGCCGCACACCTGCCGCGCCTGGTGGAACAGCCGCGTGTCCGGCACTTGGTGGTTGATGCTGAACGCCACCAGCGCCACCGGATGCGCGTGGACGATGCCGCGGATGTCCGGGCGCGCCTCGTAGATCGCGCGGTGGAACGGGAACTCCGACGACGGCTTGTGCGGCCCCTCGACGCTGCCGTCGGGCCGGACGCAGACGATGTCGTTGCGCGTGAGGCTGCCCTTGTCCACGCGGGCCGGCGTGATCCAGATGTCGCCGTTATCGTCGCGGACGGACAGGTTGCCGCCGGAGGTGGTCGTCATGCGGTAGCGATAGATGCGGTCCATCGTCCGCATGATCTCGTCGCGCGGATGCACAAGGCTGGCGGGCGGTTTCATGGCGTAACCTGTTGCACGCCGACGGCGTCAATGCGAGCAATTCTCAGAGCGCGCGACGGAGTTATGGATCGGGAATGGCGCGGACGGAGGACAGACATCATTTCTTGTCTGACGAGTCGGGAGTCTTCATCCGTCGCTTCAGTTCTGGGGACTCAATCTTGTTCGGATACAAGAAAAAGTATTCCGGTTTCGGCAGCCACTTCCATTGGTCGCCTTCTTTTACGAATGTTTCCGGAAACAGCCGTTTTCTTGTGTCGTAACGCAAACGCCATACCGTGCATTTCAATTCACTGCCGCCTGCTTGCACAGGTTGCATTTCCACATCGAGATCTTCTCTAGCACTTGTCATCTGAGGCTGCTCCCATGCTCCTTGAATTCTTTCGGGTTGTAATCTTGAAAGCCGATCGCTGAGTATTCGAACCCATTCCTTGTCGCTGAGGCCCCCCTTCACTGATGTTGCGTATGCTGCGCACAGATCGTCTAGCACTTTCAAACTGGTGCTCTGTTCAACGAAAAGGTAAGCATTGCTTGGCGTGGAGAGGTCGCAGAATGCGTATTCTGAGGCATACGGGTCAGGCATCAACCGCCAACTCCTGCCACCCTTTTCCCGGACGAATTCTGCCTCTCTGAAGATCTTGCCTTGATTCCAACGAAACAAGAGGATTCGGTGTTCGACGCGACCTCGTTTTTCCAGAATTCCGATGCGTTCCCAGACAGCATCGGCTTGCAGGAAGAACTCTGCTGCCCGTTTGTCCGATGGTATTTCTCCATTGCAAACGCCGTATCGTGGCCATGCGCAATCTTCCACCCACAGGAATTCCAGGAATTGCCTGTAACCAAAGAACCAATGCGTCCACTCGATACACCGATAAAACATCTTTGGGTCGTCATTTTTGATTGCCAAACCCGCCGATCGAAACGTTGAAAGAGGTGTTGACTGGTCGCAGCGATGCAAATCCGCACACGCTGTGAACAACACTGCTGGCAAAAGCAACGAGAGCGTCCTCCCTCGGATAATGGTGACCAGCCCAAATCCGGCACTCCTCTTTGTTTCGATGGGCATGATCTTCATTGAGTCATCTCCCGCCTCCCGCCAGCGCCAGCTTCAACACCTTCTCGAACGCGTCGGCCTGGCGCATGAAGCCGAGGTCGTTCGGGTGCGAGGCGTCGGTCGCGCCGTCGGCGTCGTCGCCGAGCAGATGGTCGCCGGGGATGTAGTAGAGCTTCTTGACGCCTTGCTTCTTGAGAGCGTCGTAGCACTCGCGCAACGCGGCGTGGTTGTCAGTGTGGAACTTGTTCTTCTCGGGCCGGACCCATGAGTTGGTGAAGCGGCGGTCCTCCACGAGCACGATCGGCGTCTGCGGGCGGGCGGCACGGAGCATCTTCACCAGCGGCGGGCATTTCTCGCGCACGCTGTCGGGGCCCATGTTCGGAGAGCAATCAATCACATAGGCCGCGGCGTCCACTTTGCAGAGGAACTCGCCGACGGCGGCGTCCATGCGGCCGTTGCCGGAGAAGCCGAGGTTGATCACCGGCCGGTCGAAGCGCCGGCCGAGGATGGCGGTGTGGACCATGCCGGGCCGCGACGCGCACGCGCCGTGGGTGATGGAGGTGCCGTAGAAGATGATCGGCTTCGCGGCGCGCGGCGGCAGGCCCTCGAACTTCGCGCCGGGCGTCACGCCGATCTCCAGCGATTCGACGGCGTTGAAGAGCGGCAGATACGCGGCGTATTCGCGCAGGCCCGGCGCGAGGTCGCTGGCGAGGGCCTGGCAGACCTCCTTCTTGTCGGGCTTGGTGACATAGACCCAGCGCCATTTGCCGCGCGCGTCGCGGGCGTAGAGGTCCACGCCGCTGACGCCCGTGGCCGGCATGTGCGGCATCCCGACGCGGTCGGACTTCAAGACGTAGCGCGCCCAGATGACCGTCGCGTCGGTCTTGAACCGCGCCATCATGCCCGTGCTGTCGCGGCTCAGGTTCCAGACCGTCGGCGTGACCTTGCCCTCGGCCTCGGCGGGCAGGCGGTCGAACCAACGCCTGCGCTCCATCTCAGGCCACGCGCGGCCCTCGACGCCCCACTGTGTCACGTCGTGCCAGTCAAGCGGCGGTGGCGGCTGGGGGGCTTTGGCTGCGGGTTTGGCGGGCGCGGGTGTCTGGGCGTTGAGCGCCGTGAGCGCGACGGCCCACGTGAGAGCGATGAGGGAGCGATGGTTCATGGGGTGTCTTGTTTCGCTTGCAGCAACGCTAACAGCAAGCTCCAGGCAATTCCATTCCATTCCCGCCGCTACTCCCGCAGCCGTTTCCGTGATCCCACCGGCCCGCCGCCGGCGGCGAGCTTGCGCGCGGGGCTGTCGGGAGCAAGACGGAAGTCGAGCTTGTCGGCGTTGATGAACTTCGGGTCGGCGACGAGGGAGTGGGCGTCGAGTTTGCTTTGCGTCTGGAACTCCGCGAACTGGCCGGGCGCGAACGGCGACTTCAGGAGCAGCATCAGCACGTCACCGCGCTGGAACCAGCAGTTGCGGTCCATCGTCAGGCCGGCGGTCCAATCGTTCCACATCCGCAGGGCGCTCTCGGTGGCGTTGCAGAAGATGTTGTCGCGGACGTGGAACTCCGAGGTCTGCGCCGGGTTGTGGTAGAACATGAGATGGCGGCCGTTGCGGTCGGGACGCTGGGCGTGGCCCCAGCCGAAGCCGGCGTTGACGCAGGTGTTGTGGTCGAAGCGGATGTTGCGCGTGACGGACGCGGAGCCGCGGTTCCAATACTCGAACGAATACTCGGAGTTCCAGATGACGTTGTCGCGGTAGGTGATGTTGACCTGCTGGTTGGTGCCGCTGCCCTGGTTGGTGAGCGCGGCGTCGTAGATTTCCCAGAGGCGGCAGCCCTCGACAAGGCAGTCGCGCGCGCTCGACCAGAACTCGATGCCGTTGCCGAAGCGGACGGGCCTTCCTCCGGGATGGGTGAACTGGTGGCCGCCGCCGATCCATGAGATGTCGCAGTTGCGGATGACAATGCCGCGCGTCGAGCCGCCGCCGAAACCGTGCGCCGCGCCACAGCTCACGGCGAGGTTCTCATAGACGACGTGGCCCACGCCACCTTGGCTGATGATATGCCGGCGCAGCGCCAGCTCGATGCTCTTGTGTGACTCGGCGGGGTTCTTCTCCGAATAGAGCTTCACCTGCCAGTTGGCGCCGTCATACCAGTAGTCGCCCGGCTGCTTGAGGTCGGCGGCTTTCCATTTCTTCACGCCGACGGCCTTGCCGTGGTCGAAGATGATGTTGCCGACATCCACCGACAGCAGGTCGGCTTCATTGCACCGGAGCCGTTTCCACGAGACGGGCTGGAAGCAGAACGTCGCGCCGGCGGGCAGCGCGCCGCCGAGATAGACAGTGATCCGTCCGTCGTCGGCCGTTTTCGTGGCCTTGAAACGGACTGCGCATCTGGTCCAGTCCGCGCCGACGTTGAACTCCACCGCGCTGCCGCGGCCGTAGCTCTTCCACGGCGGCGACTGGTTCATCAGGCTGACGTTGCGCAGGACAAACGGCTTGGTGCATCGGGCGCGGAAGCTGAAGGCATAGTAGTCGCCTTCCTTGATCGAGAAACCGCCGGCGTAAACCTGGATGTGATTTCCTGCCGTGCCGCTGGCGGCGCACTCGATTTGCGTCATGGGTGTAGGCGCCGACGTGAGGAGGCGCGTTGGATTTGCGGATTGATCGGACCGCCTCCTTACGTCGGCGCCTACTTCGGATGTCGTCGCCCTGACCTTCGCGCCGGACTCGGCATGGACCGACCACCGCAACGCCGCGAGATCGTTGCGTGTCTCCAGTTCCGTAAAGACGGGCTTTGCGGTGGCCCAGATGTTGCCGCCTTCGTGCCGCCAGTCGCCCGGCTTGTCGCAACGGACCGAGCCGAGCAGCAGCGGCCGGTCGCCTTTGCCGTAGGCGGCGTAGGTGATCGGCACGCCCAGCTTGCCACTCTGCGGGACCAGTTGCCCGCGCCAGATGTCACCGCGTTTGAAGAGCACCTTGTCGCCGGGCCGGAGTTCCGCGGCGTTGACCTTGTCGAGGCTGCGCCACGGCGCTCGCGGCGAGAGACCAGAGTTGCTGTCATCGCCGGATGCGGCACTGACGTGGAAGGTCCGCGGGTTCTCCGCCGCCTGGGCCAGTCCAGCGACGGCGCATGTTACGGTCAACAACGCGATGCAGGTGATCACAGTGGGTTTCATGGTTTGCGCGATCCTTCGCGGGCAATGGGCGTGCTGAGAGTGACGCCGCTTTTAGCCCCGCGCGCCGCCGCTTGTCAAAGCCCAACGCCACTCACGGGCGGAGTATTGACTGGGTGTGGGGTGCGGCGGTAGGGTTGCCGCCATGAGGTCAGAGTCCGCGGACAGGTGACGCGCCCAGCCAGTGACATGAGAACTTTCTTCAAGCTGCTGCTGTTGCTCGCGGTGGTGGGCGCGCGGGGCGCGCTGGCGGCCGAGCCGGTCACGGCCAGCGGCATCCTCACGCCACTGGAGGAGATCCACATCGGCAGCGAGATGCGCGGCCTGATCCTCTGGATGGCCGACGAGGGCGAGGCGGTGGCCAAGGACGCCCCGCTGGTCAAGTTGCGCGACAACCTGGAGCGGTTTGAACTGGATTTGCGCAAGGCGCAACTGGAGAGCGCGCGCTGCCAGGTGGAGCGATACCAGTTGGATTACGAGGCCACCCGCAAGCTGCAGGAGCAGAAGATCGCCACCGATGAGGACCTGCGCGCCAAGCGGCTCAATTACCTCCAGTCGGCTGCGCTGGTGGCGCAGGCGGAGGCGCAGTTGAAGACCACGCAGGAAAACATCGAGATGAAGATCATCCGCGCGCCGATCCGTTGCGTCGTCCTCAAGCACATGAAGAAACCCGGCGAGGTGCTGGTGGTCACCGCGGGCGTCGAGAACATCATGAAGGTCGCGCACATTGACTCGCTCTACATGATGGCTTTTCCGGACGCCAAATACGTCGCGCAGGTTCATACGGGCCAGAAGGCCGAGGTCCGGATCCCGTTGCTGGGCAACCGCGTGGTGGCCGGCGAGGTCGTTTACGTGGACGCAGTGGTGGATGCCGCCAGCGGCGGGTTCCGCATCAAGGTGCTCATCGCGAACCCGAAGCATGAGATCAAGGCCGGGCTGCAAGGCACCGTGACGCTGCTGCCCGACGCGCCGCAGGCCGCCGCGAAGTAAGCGCCCGGTGCCGGTTTCCGGTTTTGATTCCCGCGCAGTTGTAGCGGATAGTTAGCCAGCAAAAGGAGGACGTGATGATAAAGAGCATTCTCTACTGCACCGACGGTTCCGAATACGCCACGGTCGCCGGCGACTACGCCATCTGGTTCGCGCGCAAACTGAGCGCGCGCATCAGCGCGCTGCACGTCACCGACATCCGGTTGCTCGAAGGGCCGCTCTTGGCCGACATCTCCGGCGCCATCGGCGCGCAGCCTTATCAGGCGCTGCTGCCGCAACTGCAGGAGGTCCAGAAGCAGCGCGCGGGCGTCATCCTCGCCGCGGTCGCCGACCGTTGCGGCAAGGCCGGCGTGCCGTGCGACGTCCTCCACCGCACCGGCGGCCTGCTCGACAACATCGTCGAGGAGGAGAAGCGCACCGAGCTGGTCGTGCTCGGCCAGCGCGGCGAACACGCGCGATGGCTCGGCCCGCTCATGGGTTCCAGCGTCGAGAACGTCGTCCGCCGCTCCATCAAGCCCTGCCTCGTCACGCCGTCCGCGTTCCGCGAGGTGCGCCAGGTCCTCATGGCCTACGACGGCAGCGAGCACTCCAGCAATTCGCTCCAGGTCGCCATCGAGTTGGTCCGGGCGCTTGGCCTGCCGCTGACGATCCTCACCGTCGCGCCAAGCGAGCCGGAGTCGGCCGCGGCAGAATTGCTCGCCGATGCGATGCGCACGGCCAAGGACCACGGCCTCAGCCCGCGCGGCGTCACGCGCGTCGGTCATCCCGAAAAGGAAATCCTCGGCTTCGCCCAGCGGGAGAAAATGGACCTCATCGTCATGGGCGCCTACGGCCACACCCGCATCCGCGAGTTCGTGCTCGGCTCCACCACCAGCCACGTCATCCGCAAGAGCGACGTGCCCGTGCTCCTGACCCGCTAACGGCCGCGCCCGCCCATCGCCGATTGCAGCGCGAGAATCTGCCGCGCCACCATCCAGCGGTAAACGTCGAACTCCGCCGGCGACCAGAGGTCGTCGTGCTTGTATTTCAACTGCACGCGGATGGCGTCCCAGACCGATTTCAATTCCTGATCCGCCTCTGTCGCGGCATTTTGCGCGACAGGCTTTGCGCTCTTCTTCGCCTCGGCGATGAGTCGCTCCAACGTGTAGATGTAGAGGTAATCGTCGTAGCCTTCGCGATACGCCTCCCACATCGCCACGGGAATCGGCGCGCCGTCCCGCTCGCTGCGGTTGAAGAAATCCATCGAGGAACTGTCGAGGTAGTTCCACGGGTCGCCCCCGCTGGCCTGGTAAATCCACGGATTGAGCGTCAGGAATCCGCTGCGCCAGAAGCCGAAGCCGTAGGTCATCCGCGCGCCGGTCACCGGCGTGTGGTCGTTCTCGCCGTTGACGTGATTGGGGTAGCACCAATACTCAACATTCCGCGCCTTCATGTCGGCGAGCACCGTCTCGCGGTCCGGCGCGAACGGCTGCGTGCTCCACACGTCAATGAACGGTCGCATCGGCTCGAACTGCTCGTGCGTCGGGTCGGCCGTTACGTAGGTCCGCACGCCCGCGGCCTTGCACGCCTTCAGCACTTTCACCATGAAATTCACCGAGTCGGGGTTCGTGCTTGGTTCGTCCACCGGGTAGTAGAGGAACTCCGGCCAACCGCGCTCCTTCCGCCCCGCCTCGATGGCGCGCACCATCGCGGTCATCTCGCGGCTGAACTCCTCCGGCGGATCCTTCACGCCGCGCAGGTGCGAGCCGGGCGACTCCTTCATATATTTATGATAGACGCCGCCGCTGTTGATGCCCATGACCATCGGCCCGACAAAGCCGTGCTTTTTCCACAACGCGATTTTCTCGGCGAGCGTGTCCCACTTGATGTCGAACTTGCCGTCTTTGTCAGCGGCCGGGCACCAGAGCGAGAGCACAACGTTGCGCGTGCCGTGGGTGACCATGTCGGCGTGCTCCAGGTCGGCTTTGCGCCGCCAATACTCGCGCGAGACATCGTCCTTCGCCTCGGCAGCGCGGTCGAGCGGATGATGGTAGTAGATGCCGAAAATCTTCGCCGGGTCGTCGCGCAGCTTGAACGGAAGCACGCGCAGCTTCACCGGCACGACGGCCTTGCCGCCCGCGCAGGTGAACGTGACATTGCCGCGATACTCGCCCGCCGGGGCGTTGTCGGGAACGCGGATTGTCAGCCAGAAGCGCGCGTTCTCGCCGGCCTTGAGATCGCCGCCCTCGAACCGCTCCAGCACGTCGGGCACGATGCGGCAACGATGGAGCACCGTGTAGTTCGGTCGCGCCAGCATGTAGCGGACGCGGCGCACCTCGACGTTCTTCGCCGCTATCGGTCCGATGGCGCTGACGCTGACCTTCGCGTTGGCGAGGTCGCGCAGCGGGCGGACGATGAAGTTCACCGGCTCGAACTCGCCCGGCGTCGCGAACGCGCGCAGTTCGGGGTTGAGGTCCTCGGCGCGCGGGTTGGTGTGCGGATAGACGCACTCTAGGTAGTGCCGCGACCAGATGGCGAAGCCGCGCTTCTCGTCCGCAGCGTCCAGCTTCGGCATCGGGCCGGTCGGCGGCTCCGGGTCTTGCTTCCACTTCGCCCATTGCTCTGGCGGCATGCGGACGGTCCATTCCTCGAACGGCGTGATGATTTCCTTCTCGACGCGCGCCGCGTCGGCATCGGTCCACGCCATGATGGCATTGACGACCCACTTGCTGCGCGGCGCGAACTTGATGGCGAGCGGCTCGTAGGCCAGACACTCTTGTCTGGCCTTCCCGGTCTTCGGGTCTGTCTTTGCTGGCCAGACAGGAGTGTCTGGCCTACGGGGCACAGACACGCGGAACCGGAGCGTGCGGAACTGGTAGCAGCCTTCGATCTGGACGTGCTGCGTCTGCCTGCCGGCCTGCACGATAAAGTCGAAGAACTGCGCGCGATACTTCGAGTCGCTCGTGCCGCAGACGACATAGAGATTGTAGTCGCCCGGCGGCGCGGCCATGAGGAACACGTTCTCGCTTTCGCCGATGACGGCGTCCTCGGTGATCGGGTTGGTCCAGATTGGCGGTTGCTCCTCACGGCCGCGCCGCTTGTCCTCGACCATCTCGCGGTAGGCGCGCGCCGAGGCGGTGAGGCCGTCCTTGCGCTGCCAGCCCGCGCTCTTGGGCGTGACCTGCGTGAAGCCGGGCCAGACCTCCGACTTCTCGGTGCCCATGTCGTAGAGCAGCGGCGCGGCGTGGGCGGTGGCGGCGACGGCGAAGATAATGGCTGCGGTTTTCATCTCACGGGGCTTTCATCGCGCTTTGTTGACCAGCACCATCACGCCGCATGGCGGGAGTGTGAGCTGGTATTTCCGGGCGAAGTCGTTGCGCGTCTCGACTTTCACTTTCACGAGTTCGTCGTCCACGTTGTGGGTGTCGGGCTTGGCGGCAAGCGTGTGGATTTCCACTTCGGGGGCCGGCGCGTAGGGGAGTTCGAGCGTCACGGGCGTGGGCGCATCGAGGCGGCGGGAGTAAAGCATGATGGCGTAGCGGTTGCCCTGCTTGAACGGGTAACAGGCCACCAGCGGCACATCGCTGACGGCGGGAAACTTCCGCGCCCTGCGGTCGGCGCTGTTGCTTTGGCTGAGGACGACGGCCTCGGCCTCGGGCAAATCCACGAGCACCATTTCGCGGGCGGTGGCGGTGATGAGGTCGCCTTCGAGCAGCCGGTTGCGCAGCTTGAGCGCCTTCCAAGCGATGTGTTCCTGCCACTGGCGGTTGTGGGAGGACCAGTAGTGGCCGTTGCGGAAGAGGAAGAATGATTGCTCGGCGTAACCGGCGGCGAGGTTGGTCATGAAGATGTCCAGCGAGTTGACGGCCTGGGCCATGGATTTGCCTTCGTCCTGTTCCTTGCGGTTGAACTTGCCGGGGCCGGGCAACGTGTAGCCGGGGCCGGCTTCATAGACCATCGGCGACACGGGCCGGCCGCGCTCGGCGGAGATCTCCTTCATCACCTGGGCATATTCGAGCGAACGCGGGCGCAACATGCGGCAGGAGTAGGTGAGAACGTTGAACCAGCCGCTGCGTTCATCCTCGGCTTTGATCAACCCGACGGCATCCCAGCCGCCCGTGTAGTAGGCGATGTCGGAGGCGTCGGCGCTCGGACAGGTCGAGAGCGCCAGCGGGCCGTAGCCCCACTTGCGGTTGGTGACGGCGACCCAGCCATTGAGGATGAACTTGAACCTAGCCGGCTGGAAGTGCGGGCTGGTCTTCATGGTTTGGAAGATCAACTCCGAGTAGCTGCCGTAATCTTCCGGCCGGCCGGAGAAGCACTGCGGGCCGAACATGCCGTTCCACGTCTCGTTGCCTGTCTCGATGTAAATGGTATCGAAGCTGTCGGTCCACGGCGCGCGCCGTCCCCACGCGGCGCGTTTTTTTCCGAAGGGCGAGTCGGCGGGGCCAGCGAGGTATTCGATAAGCTGGCGATGTTCCTCCAGCGTGGCGAGCGTGGAGACGATGATCCAGGGCCGCGTGCCGATGGCCGCGCAGAATTCGAGTTGCTGGTGCAGGCCCGTCGCGTTGGTGGGCGCGCCGCCGCTCAACTCGCCGAACTCGGTGTCGCTCTCCAACACCGGCCCGAGCGCGGAGTCGAGCGACCGGCCGAAACCGCGGTTGCACTGGAGCGCCCAGAGCCGCAGATGGCCGGGGCGGTAATCCTTCAGCGTCTCGACGATCTCCGGATAAAACGCCCACGGCGCCACGCCTTTCTCAAAGATGACGACGTTGTCGAGCCAGAGCGTGCCGGCTTCGCCGATACCGAACTCCAGCGGCTCGGCGGCCCGTTTCGGCGGCGCGCCGATGAACTCCACGACGTGCTCCTTCCATTCGCGTCCGACGGTGACGGCGGCTTCCTTCAGCGACGCCACGCGCACTCGCACCGCGCCGGTGGCCATGCCTTGTTGCCTGGCCCAGAATCGCAGTTCGTAGGATTTGCCCTCCTTGAACCGCGGCCAGTCGCTCTTCTCCGCGGAGATCAGCCACGTGCCGATGCCAACAGGCGTCGCGCCGGCCGGCACGCTCACGCGCAGGCTGCCGCGGCCACCGCCGGGAGGCGCATCGCTGTCCACGACCATCTTGCCGCCGGCGTCGGCAAACTGCTGCTCGCGCTGCCGGTCGAAGATCATGAACCCGCGCATGATGAACGGGCGGCCCTCCATCGTGCGCGTGGCGCCGGCGGGAACGTCGCCGCGCGTGATGCGAATGATGAACTCATCGCCCGCCTTCACCTCAGGTCCCGGCTTGTCGAACCAAAGCCGGTTCACGCCTTCCCGCGACGCCTTGTAGGATTTGATCCGGCCCTCGCGCACGAGCGCGGTCTTGCCGCCTCCGTGCCGATAGACCGTGACGTTGCCGCCGTCAAAAAATCCGTCGCGAAACACATCATACCAGCCCATGCCCGATCCTTGGCTGCCTTGCCAGCGAGTCAGGCATTCGATGAAGTCCGCGCCGCCGCCGGTGGCGAGGTTCTTCACGCGGGCTTCGAGCGGATTGAGATTCGGATGGAGCCACCACTGGTTGTGAAACGGCTCCTCGGACCAATGCGACATCGCCGGCGGCTGGAGGTTCGCGCCGAAACGCGCCGGCTGGGCCACCACCACATCCTCGCTGATGGCAAACACCGCGCGTTCGCCGCGAACCGGCGGCAGGTCGGCGCGGAGCGATGCGGGAGTCAGCAACGCGACGACGGCGAGGGCGGGCGTAATGCGTAATGCGTAATGCGTAATGCGCATGATCATTTCCTCCACGGCGATTCAATGAGACGAACCTTTGCTGTGACCGGTTGCGGATTGCCGGCAACCCGCGCGGCCAGCTCGTAGTCGCCCGGCGGCAGCTTCTTGCCGCCGACGTCGAGCGCGATGCGTTGCGGGCCGCGCTCGGCCGACGAGTTGGCCCGCGCGACGACGCGGCCGTCGCAGCGAAGCTCGCACGCCAGTTCGACACGCTGGCCGGGCCGGACACCGGCAAGTTGGAGTTTCACCGGCACGGTGCGCGCGCCAGCGAACATCACAGCGTTCTCGGCGGCGAACTCGAGCAGCGTCGGCTCGGCGTAGCGGAGCAGCGCGAGATCATCAACCCACAGGTCAAGCTGGTCGCCGTGCTTGTAATCGGACTCAGAGATATTGAACTGGAGGTTGCGCACGTCGGCAGGTTGAGCGATGCGCGAAACAGGAATCTTGATCTCGACCCACGCGCCCGGCTTCAACTCGGTCAGGCGGACATGGTATGTGCCGGCCTTGTCGGGCGCCTGGATGCCGAGGCCGACCGGTTCCTTCGGCAGCGCGGCACGGGAGGTGGTCGTATAGACCCACGCGTGGAAATAGTCCCACGCCGACCAGTCGCGCATCGGCTCCGGGATGTTGTGGCCGAAGCGCGGCCAGCCGATGGGATATTTCTCCTCGCCGCCGTAATAGTCCACCGTCACGTGCCAGTGCAGCGCGGCGCGGCCGGTCTTGACGTGGGCGGCGGAGGCTTCGAGCGAAGACTCGGCGACCGACCAACTCTTGGCCGAGTCCGGGCCGAAGAGGACGAGTTTCTCCATCGCGCCGTCGCGGACGATCTCTTGCGCCGCTAGCAAGCGCGCGACGGCCACGGAAACAATGACCAGCAGGAGTCGTCTCGTTTGCATACGGTCGCGCCTCCGATTGGTTCAGTGCATGACTTCGCCCTTGATGACGTCGCCCGGCACGTCGAGAAATTGGACGCTGGAGATCGTCTTCATCGTCTGGTGGTCGCTGAAGGTCCAGACGACCTTCTTGTCGGGCGTCAGCTCGATCAGGTGCGGGCCTTTGCCGAACTGGCCGTGACCGAGCCAGTTTGAGATCACCGTGTTGCCGTTCGGCAGCCGCTGGAGACCGGCCATGAACTTCAGGCTGATGCCCGGCAGTTCGTCGTCTTTGACTTCCCACACGGTCTTGCCGCCCGCGTCCACCTCGAACACGCGATGGCCGCCCGGCAGGTCGCCACAGGAGATCAATGTGTTGCCGTTCGGCAGGCGGATGGCGCTGTGCGTGCCGCCGGTCGCGGGAATCTCGCGCACCCTCTTGCCCTGCGCGTCGTATTCGCGCACCGCCTGCTCGCCGTAGTGCGTCACCAGATAGTTGCCGTTGGCGAGCCGGCGCGCGTTGCGGATGTAGCCGTGGCCGCCGTCCTTGCCCTCGGGCAGCAGCCGCACTTCCTTGACGATCTTTCCATCGGGCGTGACCTCCAGCAGCCGGCCGGTGTTGCACTCGCCGATGAACGTGTTGCCGTTGGCGAGCCGCTGGC
Organism: Verrucomicrobiota bacterium; assembly: GCA_016219905.1. Lineage (GTDB taxonomy): Bacteria > Verrucomicrobiota > Verrucomicrobiia > CAIQCK01 > CAIQCK01 > JACRKA01. The sequence continues at coordinate 16,642 of JACRKA010000055.1, read as the reverse complement.
AGGCGTAGATTTCGCTCGGCCCCTCGACCTGCTTCGTCGTGCCGTCCTTCTGCTTGACGGCGCGCTTGAACGGCGAGCCTTTGTAATCGAAGACGACCTTCTTGTCGCGGGTGACCTCCTGCACGCCGGTGCCGGTGTTGAAGAGCAAGTTGCCGTTGGGCAGCACCCACAGGTCGTTGCACGAGCCGGTCGCGTATTCCCACTCGACCTTGCCGTCCGTGTTGACGATGAAGACCTTCTTGCCGCTGTAATCCGTGCAGGCGAAGTGATGGCCCTTGCCCGTCTGGATCGGGCCGGGCGGGGGCGATTGCTTGGCTGGCTCCACGGCGTGAGCCAACGGCGCAAACAGTGAAACAGCGAGAACGACGCCCGCCGCAATCACCGCAGGGAGGTGTGTCAATTGCTCTGTCTTCATATGTTCATTCTCCGGTGTCGAACCAGCTCGGCATTGTCGCTGTGGTCTTCTAATACAGCCCCGTCAGGGGCGACATGGTTATAGCACGACCCAGCTAATATCGAGGAAGCTCCGTAGGAGCGACACGGTATGGCTCGGCTGCGATTCCGTCATGCCGCTCCTACGGAGCTTGGGGTTGGTGGATATGCCATACTATAAACATGACGCTCCTAACGGAGCTGTCGGTCTCTCAAGCTTCCAGCGTCCACCGCGCCTGCCGCAGCACGGCGCGCGGCGACCCCTTCATTGATTCATACCACACCGTCAACAGCGCGCCGTCGGCCAGCTCGACCGTGCTCGGATAGCCGAGGTCGCCGCCCGCGCCATCGCCGGAAACGATGACCGGCTCCGACCACGATTTGCCGCCGTCGTCGCTGATGCGGGCCTGATTGCCGAACGGCGCGCGGCGATGGCCGTAGGTCATCAGCAGCCTGCCGCTGCGCAGCCGCAGCAGATGCGACGGCAGTCCCCAAACGCCGATGGAGTGTGGCACCGACCACGTCTTGCCGCCGTCGGAAGATTCGGTTTGGAGCGTCTCGCCGGCATTGGCTTTGTTGTGGTTGCGGATCTGGACGATGACCCGGCCGCGCGACACCTCGACGGCGTGCAACTCGTGGTAATTCTTCGCCTCGTCGCCAGCGCGCGCGGGAATTTCCGCAAGCCAGTGCCACGACTTGCCATCGTCGCGCGACTCGCAAACGCCGACGCGCTTCTTGCCGGTCCAAAGCTCCTTGCCCGCATAGAGCAGCCGGCCGTCGCCGAGCTGGATTGGCCCGTGCGGGCTGTTCACGATGGTCGGATAGCGCGCGGACCAGGTCACACCTCCATCGGTCGAGCGGGTCATCCATTGGCCGAGTTCGCCCTGCCGTTGCTCCGCGCTGAGCCGGTTGTGCGCGGCCTGCCATGCTTTGAGCTTCTCGGCTGGCCACGCGCCTTTGTCGCCGGGCTTCTTCTTCTCTGCTGCCAGCAGGCCGCTCTCGTAAGCCAGCGACGTGAACGTCGTGACGAGGATCGAACCCTTCGCCGTCTCCAGCACGCCGGAGTCGCGGTCGTCAATCGCGCTGTCGAGCAGCACCTGTGGCCAGCCCCACGTCGCGCCGTTGTCGTGCGACACCATCAACTCGACCCGGCCGAACGGGCAGACGTGCGCCTCGCGCCCGCCGGAATAGCTCAGCAACAGGTCGCCGTTGCGGCGGCGCGCCACGGTCGGCCAGCCGTGGTAATACTGCGGCTGGTGGCTGATGACTTTCGTCTCCAGCAGCTTGATGGTCGGCGCGGCCTGCGCACGCGGCTTGACGCTGACAAACGTCGCACCGGCAACGGCAGTGGCGGCCTTGAGGAAATGACGACGGTTGATCGGGGAGGTTTGGCTCGTGTTCATGGCGGTGGGTAGGCGCGAGAGTGTGCAGTTTCCCTTTGCGGTCGCAACATTTTTCCGCTTTCATCCCGGCATGAACAAGACCCTCGCCGCCTGCCTCGCTTCGTTGGTTTTCGCCGCCACCGTTGCACCGTCGTTCGCCGCCGGCCCGCAGCCCATCCCGCTCTGGCCCGGCGCTGCGCCTGGCGAGAAGGGCGACATCGGCGAGGAGAAGGACATGACGAAGCCGAAGGACGGCAAGCCCACCGGCAAGTCCGTGATCCGCCTCGGCAACGTCAGCAAGCCGACGATCACCGTGTTCCGGCCGCAAGGCAAACAGACCGGCGCGGCGGTCGTCGTCTGCCCCGGCGGCGGTTACAGCATCCTCGCGTATGACCTCGAAGGCACGGAAGTCTGCAAGTGGCTCAACTCCATCGGCGTCACCGGCGTGTTGCTGAAATATCGCGTGCCGGCGCGCAAGGACCGCCTGCGCCACGAGGCGCCGTTGCAGGACGCGCAGCGTGCGCTCGGCATCGTCCGCCATCGCGCGAAGGAGTGGGGCATCAAACCCGACCGCATCGGCATCCTGGGTTTCTCCGCCGGCGGCCACCTGACGGCGTGCGCAAGCACCAACTTCGACAAGCGCACTTACGAGCCGGTGGATGACGCCGACAAGGAAAGCTGCCGGCCGGATTTCGCGATGCCGATCTATCCGGCGTATCTCATCCAGAAAGACAAGACCGAGCTGTCGCCGGAGCTGCGCGTGACGGCGCAAACGCCGCCGACGTTCCTGGTGATGACCGAGGACGACAAGATTCGCGTCGAGTGCCCCATCTTTTACTTCCTCGCGCTGAAGAATGCTGGGGTGCCCGCCGAGATGCACCTTTATCCAGTGGGCGGCCACGGCTACGGGCTGCGCCCGTCCGACAAGCTCGTCACCACCTGGCCCAAACGCGCCGAGGAATGGATGCGCTCGCTGGGCGTGCTGACAAAGAAAAAATGAACCGCGGATATCGCGGATGACGCGGATGGTTCGGCGAATTCATGACTCATCCGCGGTATCAGCGTAATCCGCGGTTACACCCAACTATGCAACACGAGGAACTCACGAAGGCAATCATCGGCGCCGCCATGCGCGTGCTCAACGAGTTGAGGCCTGGCCTTGACGAGAAGCTTTACGAGAACGCGCTCGTCTTGGAATTGAAAGCCGGCGGCCACACCATCGAGCAACAGCGCCAGTTTCCTGTCAGCTATCGGAATGAACACATCGGCATGTTGATTCCCGACTTGATCGTGGATGGCAAGGTGATTGTGGATCCCAAGGTAGTCACTGCATTCAATGAGAGTCACATCGCGCAAATGGTCGGCTACCTCGCGATCACCGGTCTCCAGGTCGCTCTGCTGCTGAATTTCAAGTTCTCCCGCCTCCAGTGGAAACGCGTCGTCCGAGAAGCTGTTGACGATTGAAGAAAAACACGGATTACTGGCCCAGCCCCAATAACCATCCGCGCCATCTGCGTTATCCGCGGTCAAACAATAATCTTCATCGGCCGTCAGTGGCCGGCCGGACCGTAGCCGGCCTTCGGCTTGCTGTTCGTGTCGAGCTTGTCGCAGGCCCAGAGCAGGCCGCGCGTGACGAGGTCCAGGTAGCGCGCGTCTTCGCAGGTCTTGTTGTTGTGGCCGAGCGTGGTGCTGAACACGCGGGTCCGGCCGTTGTAGGTGTTGGTCCATGTGACGACGTAATCGTCATCCCGCTCGATGAGCTTCTCGGTGCCGTCCTTCTGCTTCTTCCGCTGCGACACATGTTGCTTGCCGCGCGCCAACGGCTGGGCCGTGTCGAGGACCTTGATGTTGTTGTAAAGCTCTTCATTGATGGTCGTCCAGTCCTCCAGTCCGCGCGTGACCGGGTGGGCCTTGTCGGTGTGGACGACCGCGATCGGCGCTTGCGGGCCGTGGCCGCTGGACTGGAGGCCGAGGTAGTTGAACCAAAGCGCACGGGTCGAGGCCGGATCGGCCGGCTCGCCGGGGTTGCCGATGCGATAGCAGTGCATCGCGCAGTGCAGGTTCACGCCGGGGATGCCGTCGCGGTGCGGCTTGAGCACGCCCTCGATCAACCCCGCGTCGGAGATGCTCGCGGCGCACTCATCGTGGATGATGACGTCGTAGCCCGCACCGTAATCGGGCTTGCCAAGGATCGGCAGCGGCGGCTTGGTGCTCTTGTCTTCGCAGTAGCAGATGTCCACGACGACGTTGGCGCGCTCCTCGATGCCTTGCTTGAGGATGTTTTTCTGGGTCTTGTAGTCATGGCAACAACCGCCGATGACGAGCAGCGCGCGCAGCGGCTTGGGCCGCGCCGCATCAGCCGCATGGGCTGGCGTGAGCCACACGATGGCGGTGAGAAGAAGGAGGGTGGTGAGGCGAAGTGATGTCATCATGGTCATGGTCGGTTTGTCTCTGTCATTCAGCCGGCTTCCGCACGGCATAAAGCCGGTTCATCGTGGCAACGTAAAGCGTGCCGTTGGCGGCGACGGTCGTCGCGCTGATGGGGCTTTCGAGCTCGATGGTGCTGAGCACGCGAAGCTCCTTGCTCGCGGCGAGGATCAGGAACTGGCCGCGCCGCGTGCCGATATAGACTTTTCCGTCCGCGATGAGCGACGAGGCCCAGAACGGGCCGTTGGCCTGATGCACCCAGTGCGACTTGCCCGTCGCGGCGTCCACGCAGTGCAGTTTGCCCGCCGTGTCGCTGACGAACACCAAACCGTCTTGCACCGCGGGCGTGGACATCGTGTGCGGCTCAAAGCGATACGCCCAGAGTTGCGCCGTCTTCGTGATGTCGCCGGTCTTGCTCGCGTCAACACACTGGAGCCACGCCTCGTTCTTGCCCCACCAGATGTCACCGCCGCCCGCGACGAACACGCGGCCATCCACGAAGACCGGCATGCCGAAGATGTCGCTCGGGCCTTCCTTCCGGTTGGTCATGTAGCGGGAGACTTCCTGCTTCGGCGCGGTGGGGTCGCCGTCGAAGGACCAGACCTTCTTCAGCTTCAGCACTTCGCCTTCGGGCGGAGCTTCCTTGACCGGCTCGAACGCATACACGACACCATCGCCGCCCGCGAGGAACACCAGCGGCCGGCCGTTGACCTCACCGAGCGACGGCGATGACCACGAGCAGTGGAAAATGCGCGGGCCGATGCCCTCGTGGTCGCGCGCGACGAGCCGGCCGGTAATCTTGTCGAGCACGATCAGGCTCGGCGCGTCCGGCGCGCGGATTTTCCGGTGCGTGTTGTCCACGCCGTTGGAGGTGTTGACGTAGAGGAACCGGCCGTGCAGCAGCGGCGAGCAGTGAAACGCGTCGTTCTCATAGACCTTCGTCGGCTCGCCCCGCATGTCGAACATCCAGAGGATGTCCGCGTCCGTCGGCAGCGGCTCGACGGCCGGCGCGTCGGCGGGAACCATGTGCCGGCCTTCGTCGCGATACGGCCCGTCGTTGCCGTTGGCCATGCCGTGGAGGTCGAGGCACATCACCTCGCCGCGGTTGCTGACGGCATAGACGCGGTCGCCCTCGACCGTCGGCGGCGAACAGATGCCGGAGTTGGGCCAGTCGAGGTAGATGTCGCCGGTGATCTTCGGCACAAGGAGCTGCCAGAGGAACCTGCCGTCCTTCTCGTCGAAGCACATCAGCACGCCGCGGTCGCCCTGGTGGCGCGGATCGCGCGGCGCGTTGTTGTTGGTGCCGACGAGCACGCGGCCTCTTGCGACGATCGGCGTCGAATGTGTCTCGCTGCCGAGCGCGACGGACCATTGGATGTTCCTGCCGGTCTTCGGGTCGAAAGTGTCGGGCAGGCGCTTCTCCTCCGACACCATGTTGCGCGACCCGCGCTGGCCCCATTGCGGCTGGTCGGCGGCATGAAGGGCCGCTCCGTCGAGAGACGCAAGAATGAGTTGCAAGAGCACGGCCGCGGCGCGCTTCATGGTCGCTCCTTCAAACCGGTAAACAACTCTGCGGCCGCCGTCGTCGCCGGGTCGGCGAGGAAATCGCCCGCGGCGAACCGCATCTCCTCCTCGCTCATCGGCATCTGCTTGCACGTCGCGCGGGCCACCACCGTGCCGTCGGCTTGGCGCAGCTCGGCGCGCGATTCCCAGAGGCGGCCCTTGTCGGCCACGAACGCGGCCACGACGGTGAGCGCGTCGCCGACGGAGACCTTCTTCATGAACCGGACGTTGAGGTCCACCGCGAGGCCGAAGCGGCGCGTGGCGATGGCGGCGGCCCAGAACATCGCCTCGTCGAGGACGGTCGAGAGGATGCCGCCGTGGATGATGCCGCGGAAGCCGGCGTGGTGCGGCTGCGGCGTGAAGTCGGCGCAAACTTCGTCGCCCTCGCGGCGAAACTTCAGTTGCAGGCCGTGGAGGTTGTGCGCGCCGCAGACGAAGCAGTTGCGCGTGTAGGGCAGGAGCTGGCTCATGGTCGCGCCGGAAGGCTACCCAATCACCGCCGCCGAATCCACTCCGGGTTTGCGTAACGTGACGCGACCAATTCCGCGGTCAGCGCGCGCGGCCAATCGGCGGCAACGGGGTCCGCGTGCCACGTCTCGCGCAGCCGCGCGACGAGCCACTCCCTGTCAGTGGCAAGGTTCATCAGGAAATCATCATGTCGCCGGCTCGCGCGGTAGTCCGGCCGGCGTTGCGGCTCACGCAGGCAGCGGGCGACGCTCGCGAGCGGGAAGTCGTAGAGCAGCGTGCCGTGGTGCAGCAGCCAGTCGCGGCGCCGGCGCTGGGCGTTGCCGGAGAACTTGCGGCAGGCGATGGAGAGGTCGTTCGGCGGATGAAACTCGATGCCGCTGAAACGCGGCGCGAGCGCCCCGGCGATCTTGCCGAGGATGATGCGGTGCGAGCGGCCGATGTCGCGCAGCGCCGGCTCGCCGCGCATGTCGAGCACGACGGCGAAGTTGAGGCAGCCCGGCCCTTGCAACACCGTGCCGCCGCCGCTGACGCGCCGCAGGATCGGCACGCCGTCGGCGCGGCAGGCGACTTCGTCCACGTCATCGGCTAGGCGGCAAAAGTAGCCGAGCACGACAAAGGGCGTCGCGCTTTCCCAGACGCGCAGGGTTTCGCCACCACCGGTTTCCTCCGCCGCGACGAGCATCGCCTCGTCGAGCGCGAGGTTTTCTTCCGGCGTCGGCAGCATCAGGTCGAGGAAGTGCACGGCCAGGATTCCCGCGTCGGCAGGGCGGTCATTCGCCGGCGTCCGGCTGCAGGATGGTGTCCCGGCCCGCCACCGCGTCGTCGTGCTTCGGGTAGTCGAGGGTGTAGTGCAGGCCGCGGCTTTCCTTGCGCCGCAGCGCGCTCTCGACGATCAGCCACGCCACCGTCGCGATGTTGCGCAACTCCAGCAGGTCGGCCGTCACGATGAAGTCCCAGTAATAGTCGAGGATCTCGCGTTGGAGATTCTCGATGCGCGTCCTGGCCCGCTGGAGCCGCTTGTCCGTGCGCACAATGCCGACGTAGTCCCACATCAGCCGGCGGATCTCGTCCCACAGGTGCGAGACCACCACCAGTTCGTCCGCGTCGTGCGCCTTGCCGCTCTGCCACGGCGGGATCGCCAGATGATTCCGCGGCAAACGCCCCAGCATTTCGCCAGACTGTTCCGCCGCGCGGTGCGCCACGACCACCGCTTCCAGCAGCGAGTTGCTCGCCAGCCGGTTCGCGCCGTGCAGGCCTGTGCACGCCACCTCGCCCACGGCAAACAGTCCCTCGATGTCCGTCCGCCCGTCCACGTTTGACATCACGCCGCCGCACATGTAGTGCGCCGCCGGCACCACCGGCAACGGCTCCTTCGTCATGTCTATCCCATGGCGCAGGCACGTCTCGTAGATGTTCGGGAACCGCCGGATGATGAACTTCGCCGGCTTGTGCGTGATGTCCAGATACACGCAATCCGCGCCGCTCTTCTTCATCTCCGCGTCAATCGCCCGCGCGACGATGTCCCGCGGCGCCAGCTCCGCCTGCGGGTGGCTCCGCTCCATGAACCGTTGCCCGCTCTTGTTCACCAAAAGCGCGCCCTCGCCGCGCACCGCCTCGCTGATGAGGAACGTCCGCGCCCTCGGATGATACAGGCACGTCGGGTGGAACTGGATGAACTCCATGTTCCCGACGCGCGCCCCGGCGCGATACGCCATCGCCACGCCGTCGCCCGTCGCGATGTCGGGGTTCGACGTGTAGAGATACACCTTCCCGCAGCCGCCCGTCGCCAGCGCCGTCACCCGCGCGCCGAACGTCTCCACGCGGCCCGCCTTCTTGTCGAGCACGTAGGCCCCGACGCAGCGCAGCGGCCCGGTCTGGCCCAGCTTGCGCGTCGTCACCAGGTCCACCGCGAGGTGGTTCTCGTAGATTTTGATGTTCCGATGCCGCGCCGCCGCCGCCAGCAACGCCCGCTCGATCTCGCGCCCCGTGATGTCCGTCGCGTGCAACACCCGCCGCGCCGAGTGGCCGCCCTCGCGCCCCATGTCGAACTGGCCCTCCTTGGACCGCGCGAAATCCACGCCGAACGCGATCAGTTCCCGCACGCGGGCCGGCCCTTCCGTCACGATGGTCCGCACCACGTCCTCTTTGCACAACCCGTCGCCGGCCACCAGCGTGTCGCGGACGTGCGCGTCGAACGAATCCTTCGGGTCCATCACGCACGCAATGCCGCCCTGCGCGTAGTTGGTCGCGGCATCGGCGCTGTCTTTCTTCGTCACGATGGACACCGTGCCGTGCTCCGCCGCGCGCAGGCCATACCAGAGGCCCGCGATCCCGCTGCCCAGCACAAGAAAATCTGTCTCGATCATGATTTGAAACCGTCCGTCATCGGCCCGGCTTACAACACCATATTATCTATCAACCGCGTCTTGCCGACAAACACTGCCATCATCACCAGCATCCTGCCCGGTTCGTAACGCTTCACCGGCAGCAACGTCTCCGGGTCCACGAACGCGATGTAATCAATCCGCGCCGACGGCTTGCTGCCGATCAGCCGCACCATCGCCGCGCTCACCTCGTCAACCGTCCGGCCCGCCGGCAGGTCGCGCGCGGCGAAATCCAGCGACTGCTTCAGCGCCAGCGCGTCCTGCCGCTCCGCCGGGCTGAGATACACGTTGCGCGAGCTCATCGCCAGCCCGTCCGGCTCGCGCACCGTCGGGCAGACCACGAACTCCAGTGGAAAACTCAAGTCCCGCACCATCCGTTTCAGCACCGCGCACTGCTGCGCGTCCTTCTGGCCGAAGCACGCCACGTCCGGCAGCACGATGTTGAACAGCTTCGCCACCACGGTGCACACGCCGCGGAAATGCCCCGGCCGCGACGCGCCCTCCCATCGCTCCGCCACCGCCGTCTCCTCCACCCACGTCGTCGCCGCACCTGCGGGGTATATCTCCGCGTCCGTCGGTGCGAAGATCACATCCACGCCGGCCGACTCGCACAGCTTCCGGTCGCGCTCGAAGTCGCGCGGGTATTTCGAGAAATCCTCTTTCGGCCCGAACTGCGTCGGGTTGACGTAGATCGAGACGACGCACACGTCCGCGCGCCGTTTCGCCTCGCGCATCAGGCTCAAGTGCCCGTCGTGCAGGCAGCCCATCGTCGGCACGAAGCCGACGCGTTTCCCTGCGGCCCGCGCCGCGCGGGACCACGCTTGCATTGCAGAAACTGTCGTGATGAATTCCACGCTGCGACAATACAAAGCCACAGGGGGGAAGTCATGCCTGAATCAGAGAAACCCCCACCGACCTTTTGCTCGCGCCAAAGAAATAGGGCGACGTGATTGCGGAAGGTAGCCAAGCCGCCGAAAAGAAGGAACCGACTGGCTAAGGCTGAGGAGGACGAGCTGAGACCGGCTGTGCTGGAACCCGCTGGAGAACGCCCTTCCACATTTTTTCAAATTCACCGACCAGCTTTTCGAAGGCGCGTGATTCGGTCTGGCGTCGGGAAGCCTCGATCGCGTCCTCGCTGCTCCAAGCGTTGGTGATGGCGTTGTGTTCCTCGGTTGCTTCGAGGACGCCGTAAATGTAGCCGTTGCGGGTGTCCATCAGGACGGCGGAAGCCGTTGTCACAATGCGGGCCTTCTTGTTTGGGGAAAGCCCGAGCGAGATGACCGTCAGCGGCCGGGCCATGTCTTGCACATAGAACTGGGTTTCAAACGTGTAAATCAACGTCATGTCGGCGTGCAACTTCGCTGCCGCCTGACGAAGCTGCTCATCGGAATCCAGCCGGTCGGTCAACAGCAGGCGATTGACCGGAGCGACGCCGGCGATCATGGGCAGCTTCTGAAGCCGCGCAATCTGCTCTTCCTTCTCCACGTCCCTCGTGGTGACGACGGCGTAACGGCCTTGGCCGTGACTGAATCGGTAGCCGGGCGCTTGCACGCGAACCACGGCAAGACCGGTCGGAAGCGCCGCCAGGGGTTTCTTCTCAAGAGCCGTGTAAATGCTCACGTCGGTCTGGCCGATGCGCGTGGACTTCGGAACCCCCAGCACTGTGAGGTCTGCGCCACCTCCGGGTGTCACATATGAGGCGCAGCCGACCAGAAAGCAGCAAGGTGTCCAGCATAGAACAGCGACCCCAACTGATTTCCAATAGAAGCGTGTGGCGGATAGGAATCCTGCATTCATCATGGCGTGCTCCGTGACTTGGTTGACCTCGACGGCAGTCTATCGGCTTTCGGTCCCTTGGCAAGGGCAGAAACTCGCCGCCGGACCGCGCTTGCATCAGCCTCGCCGCGGCGATAATCTCCGCGCCTCAGTTTTCCAAACACAATTTTGACATGAGCGAATCCTACATCCAGAACCTTTTTGCCGAACGCATCGGAGGCGCCAACTACGGCAAAAGCACCGCCATATACAAGTTCGAGAAAATCAAACGCGCCAAACGCGCCGCCACCGCCGCCCATCCCGGCGTCGAACTGCTCGACCTCGGCGTCGGCGAGCCGGACGAGATGGCGTTTCCGCTGTCGGTGAAAACGCTCTGCGCCGAGGCGCGCAAACCGGAGAACCGCGGCTACGCCGACAACGGCGGGCCGGAGTTCCGTCAAGCCGCCGCGCGTTGGATGGAACGCGTCTGCGGCGTCGCGGGAATTGATCCTGACAAAGAAGTCATCCACAGCATCGGGAGCAAAGCCGCGCTCTCGATCTTGCCGGCCTGCTTCATCAACCCCGGCGATGTCGCGCTGATGACCGTGCCGGGCTATCCCGTGTTCGGCACGCACTCGAAATACCTCGGCGGCGAGGTCCATAACCTGCCGTTGACGGCGGAGAACAACTTCCTGCCCGACCTCGACAGCATCCCCGCCGACGTGCTGCGTCGCGCCAAGACGCTGGTCATCAACTACCCGAACAACCCGACCGGCGCGAGCGCCACGCCGGAGTTCTTCGTGAAGGTCGTCGCATTCGCCAAAGCCAACAACCTCATCGTCATCCACGACGCCGCCTACGCCGCGCTGGTGTTCAAAGGCAAAGGCGGCGAACCGGCGCGCCCGCTCTCGTTCCTCGCCACGCCCGGCGCGAAGGACGTCGGCGTCGAACTGCACTCGCTGAGCAAAGGTTTCAACATGACCGGATGGCGGCTCGGCTTTGTCGTCGGCAACCCGCTCATCGTGAAAGCCTACGGCGACGTGAAGGACAACACCGACAGCGGCCAGTTCCTCGCCATCCAGAAAGCCTGCGCTGTCTCGCTCGACCACCCGGAGATCACCGAGAAGATTGCCGCGAAATACTCCCGCCGGATGAACCGCCTCGTGCGCGTGCTGAATAGATTCGGCTTCAAAGCGAAGAAACCGAAAGGTTCGTTCTTCCTCTACACACGCTGCCCGAAACGCGCCGTGGTCGGCGGCAATGCCGTGGAGTTCGCGAAAGCCGAGGACTTCAGCCAGTGGCTCATCACCGAAAAGCTCATCTCGACCGTCCCGTGGGATGACGCCGGCGCCTACGTCCGCTGGAGCGTCACCTTCATCGCCAAAGGCGCGGCCGACGAGGCGCGCGTGGTCGGCGAGATCGAGAAACGGCTTGGCGATGTGAAGCTGGAGTTTTGAGCGAGGCGCCTCTTGCGCGAAGGTGAGGGAAGCGAGTGTGTTCGCGGCCTTACTCTATCCCGCCGTGCTGCCGCAGCAAGTCGCAGACCTCTTTCTTCCCCTTTTGCCTGGCGACCACCAGCGGAGTCAGGCCGAGCCGCGACTTTGCGTTCACGTCCGCTTTGTTGGCCAGCAGCAACTCCACCACTGCACGATGGCCTTCCACCGCGGCGAGGTGCAACGGCGTCGCGCTCCACTCGGTGCGTGCGTTCACCTCGGCCCCGCGTGAGAGCAGCAACTCGGCCACTTCTTTCTGACCGTTGGATGCGGCCGTGTGAAGCGGCGTCCACCCTCTCTTGCCGGCATAAGCCATCGGCATGGGGCCAAACTCTGTCCGGGCGTTCAGCGTCGCCTTGTGGTCCAGCAACAGACCTGCAACCTCCTTGCGACCCGCCTGTGCCGCGAAATGCAGCGGTGTCTGCCCCAGCGGTGTCTTTGCGTCCACCTCTGCCCCGCGCGCCAGCAGGAGTTCAACCACCTCTTTCCGGCCTGCGAAGGCGGCGATGTGCAATGGCGCCGATCCCTTTTGCGTCCGCGCATTCGCGAGCGCAGCATCCCCGGCGAGGATGCCCGAGACCAGCTCCGATCCGCCCAGTTGAGCCGCTTGGAAGATGTCGGGCTTCGCGCCTTTCGCGAGCAGCCAATCCGCCATTTCTTTCTTGCCGCCAGCCAACGCCACGCCGATCGCTGTGTTGCCTCGACGGTCCTTGCCGTTGATATCGGCTCCGCGGGCAACCAGCAGTTCGGCCATGTCCTTTTTCCCATGCTCGACCGCCCACAGCAGCGACGTGGCGCCCTGATTGTCGGGAACAGTGACGTCTGCCTTGTGGGCCAGTAACAGCGCGACCATTTCCCTGACGTTCTCCTGCACGGCCAGCAGCAGGGGTGTCTTGCCGCCCGGCCCGCGGACGTTGATGTCGGCGCCTTTGGCGATCAACAACTCGGCAATAACCTTGCGCCCCTTCCAAACCGCGAAGTGAAGCGCCGTGAAGCCCGCGCTGTCCTGGGCATTCAGGTCTGCCTTGTGGGCCAGCAGCATCTCAACGATCCGCTGGTGGCCGTTCTCCGCAGCCAGCGCCAGTGGCGTCTGCCCCGCCATGCCCTTGGCGTTGGCCAGCCCGGGATCCGCCTTCAGGAGCGACGCAACCTTGGGATCCCTGCCAAAGAAAGCCGCCTCACATATCTCTTTCGCGGGATCGGCCTGGCACAAACTCCCCCCCACCAAAACAACCGCGATAACGCTTAGTGCCGTCGGCGCTCTCATGGTCACCTTCCACGCTCCTTTGGTTCACACTCGGCTCCCTGACGGCATCAGTTTACATCTGCCGGCATCTGGTGGCAAATCGCAGCCACAACTCAGAACGATTGCTCTTTGGTGGGGAACTTCCCGCTCTGCACCTCGTCGCGGTAGGAGGCGACGGCTGTGCGCATCGCGTCGCCGACGGAGGCAAAGCGTTTCACGTGTTTGAACGTCGGCCACGTCGCGAGGCCGAGGAGGTCGTTGATCACCTGAATCTGCCCGTCGCAGTGCGGGCCGGCGCCGATGCCGATGGTCGGGATGCGCAGCGACTCGCTGATTGTCTTCGCCAACTCCGCCGGCACGCACTCCAGCACCATCGCGAACGCGCCGGCTGCCTCGACCCGCTTCGCTTCGTCCAGCAGCCGCTTGGCGGTCGCCTCGGTCTTGCCCTGAATCTTGTAGCCGCCCAGTTCCAGCACGCTCTGTGGCGTCAGGCCGATGTGGCCGAGCACGGGAATGCCGGCCTCGACGATGGCGGCGATCTTCTCCACCATGCGCGGGCTGCCGCCTTCGAGCTTCACGCCCTCCGCGCCGGCTTCCTGCACGAACCGGCCGGCGTTCTTCACCGCCTGGTCCACGCCGCGGTGGTAGCTCATGAACGGCATGTCGGCGATGAGCAAAGCCCTCGGCTTGGAGCGCGCGACGGCGGCGGTGTGATGCAGCATGTCCGCCATCGTCACCGGCAGCGTGCTTTCGTAGCCGAGCACCACCATGCCGAGCGAGTCGCCCACCAGGATCAAATGCACGCCGGCCTCGTCCACCAGCTTCGCGGTGACGTAGTCGTAGGCCGTCAGCGAGACGATCTTCTCGCAGCCCTTCATGCCGCGGATCGTCGCCGTCGTGATCTTCTTGCGTGGCGAAACGGCGCTCATAATGTTTCTGATTCAACCGCGGATTACGCGGATGGCGCGGATAAAAGTGTCTTCCGCCATCCGCGAAATCCGCGTCATCCGCGGTTAACCCATCCAGTTCATCACCAATCCTTCGCGAGCAACCTTACCGGCTGCGCGTCGCCCAACGAAGCCAGAAGTTGGCGCACCGTCCTGTCCAGCCCCGGCACCACCAGCTCCGGCCGGATGTCTGCGAGCGGCCGGAGCACGAACCGGCGCTCATGCATCCGCGGATGCGGGAGCGTGACCATCCCTTCCTTCATCATCAGGTCGCCGAAATAAAGGACATCCAAGTCCACCGTGCGCGGCGTGTTTCGCCCGTGGACGTTGGGCCGCCCGTGCGTCTCTTCGAACTGCAACAGCCGGCGCAGCAGTTCATCCGGCGGCAGGGAAGACTCGATCTCGACCACGGTATTGAGGAACGCCGGCGTGCCGGGCGGACAGTCAACCGGCGAGGTCTCATAGACCGGCGCGGCGAGCAGCCAACCGTCATCGCTGAGGGTGCGGAGGAAATCCCGCGACTGCTTCAGATGCTCCAGCCGATCGCCCAAGTCCGATCCGATGGCAATGCCGGCTTTCATGACGATGGAGTAATGGAGTTTTGGAGTATTGGAGTCATGTGGAGAAGATGCGCATCCATTGCCCAATACTCCATCACTCCAACACTCCATTACTCCAATGGTTCAATCTTTCAGCCCCAGCACATCCTGCATGTCGTAGAGGCCGGCGGGCTTGCCGATGAGCCATTTGGCGGCGCGCAGCGAGCCGCGCGCGAACGTCTCGCGGCTGGAAGCTTTGTGCGCCAACTCCACACGCTCGCCGGGCGCGGCAAAGATGACCGTGTGATCGCCGACGACGTCGCCGCCGCGGACGGCGTGGATGCCGATCTCGTCGCGGGTGCGTTCGCCAACGATGCCGTGGCGGCCGTGGCGGGCGAGTTCGGCGAGCTGTTTCTGTTTCACCTCAGCGAGGATTTGGGCGAGCCGCTCGGCGGTGCCGCTCGGCGCGTCTTTCTTCAGCCGGTGATGCATCTCGACGATTTCCTGGTCGAAGCCGGGGCCGAGGATCTCCGCGACCTTGCGCGTGATGTAGAAGAGCGTGTTGACGCCGGTGGAGTAGTTCGCAGCCCAGACGACCGGGATGCCGCGCAAGGCGTCCGCGACGGCCTTCTTCGCTTCGGGGGTGTGGCCGGTGGTGCCGATGACGAGCGGTTTCTTGTTCTTCGCGGCGGCCTGGGCCACGCCGAGCGTCGCGCCGTGGAGGCTGAAGTCTATGATGACGTCGGCCTTCGCGGCGGCGGCGCGGATGTCGTCGCCGAGGTCCACCTCGCCGGCGAGCTGGAAGTCCGCGTCTTGTTTCGCCAGGGCGATGATCGCCTGGCCCATGCGGCCTTTGGAGCCGTTGACAACGAGTTTGATCACAGCAACCCCACTTTCTGGAGCGTGGCTTTCAGCACCGCTTTGTTCTTGTCGCCCATCGGGCAGAGCGGCAGTCGGAACTCTTCCCTGATCTGGCCCATCATCGCCATCGCGGTCTTGACCGGGATGGGGTTGGTCTCGATGAAGAGGTCTTTGAACAGCGCGACGTATTTCGCGTGGATTGCGGCGGCCACCTTCACGTTGTCATTGAGGAACGCCTGCACCATCAACGCCACCTCCGCCGGGATGATGTTCGACGCGACGCTGATGACGCCCTCGGCGCCGACCGACATGAACGGCAGCGTCAGCGAATCGTCGCCGCTGAGCACCGTCAGCCGGTCGCCACAGAGCGCTTTGAGTTGCGCGACGCGGTCGCAGGAACCGCTGGCTTCTTTCATGCCGACGATGTTCTTGTTCGCCTCGACGAGCCGCGCGACGGTCTCGGCGGTGCAGTCCACGCCGGTGCGGCCGGGGATGTTGTAGAGGATCACCGGCAGCTTCGTCGCTTTCGCGACGGCGCTGAAATGCCGGAACAGGCCTTCCTGCGTCGGCTTGTTGTAGTAGGGATTGACCTGCAATGTCGCGTCCGCGCCGGCTTTCTCGGCTTGCCGCGTCAGCATGATCGCCTCGTCGGTGCAGTTGGAGCCGGTGCCGGCGATGACCTTGCAGCGGCCTTTGGCGGCTTTCACGACGACCTGGATGACGCGGGTGTGCTCGTCGTAGCCGAGCGTCGGCGATTCGCCGGTGGTGCCGACGGGCACGAGGCCGTCAATGCCCGCCCTGATCTGCGACTCGACGAGCGAGGCGAGTTTTTTCTCGTCCACCTTGCCGTTGCGGAAGGGAGTGACGATCGCGGTGTATGCGCCAGAAAACATAAAGCTCCTTAGATGTTGATGGTGCCTTCGAACACGAAATCGGCCGGGCCTTTGAGCGTCACGTCGCGGACCTCGCGGCCATCCACTTTGAAATCCACTTGGAGCGTGTCGCCGCCCTGCACGCGGACTTTCACGGGCGGCTCAGCCTTGCCGGCCAGGCGCGCAATGATGGCGCTGGCGCAGACGCCGGTGCCGCAGGCGAGGGTCTCGCCCTCGACACCGCGCTCAAAGGTGCGCACGCGGATCGAGTGC
>JACRKA010000054.1 GCA_016219905.1 Verrucomicrobiota bacterium | reverse complement strand
CGCACGGGACGTGCGGCCCACCCTTGTTGCCGTGCCGGAGGCCCGGCCCACTCTGTTGCCGGAGTTCGTCAATCACGCGGAGCGCGGCCACGGTCTCAGCGACGTCGTGGACGCGGACGATGTTGGCGCCGCGCAATACGGCCCAGCAGGCGGCGGCCAGCGAACCGGCGAGGCGATCCGCGACTTCTTCGCCGAGGAGCTTGCCGATGAAACTTTTTCGCGACAGGCCGACTAAGACAGGCCGGCCGAAGCTGTTTAGGGCGTCGAGATGAGCCAGCAGGTCGAGGTTGTGCTTGACGCTCTTGCCGAAGCCAATGCCGGGATCCACGACGACTTGCTCCGGCGCGATGCCAGCAGCTTGCGCGGCGGCCATTCGCTCGCGCAGGAAGTCCGCCACTTCGCGCGTGACGTCGTCGTAGTGCGGCGCTTGCTGCATCGTTTGCGGTGTGCCTTGCATGTGTATCAGCACGACGCCCGCGCCGGTCCGCGTGGCGAGCGGGAGCATATCGGCGTCGAATCGGCCAGCGCTGATGTCGTTGATGATGTGCGCGCCGGCGTCGAGCGCGCGGCGGGCGACTTCGGCCTTCGTGGTGTCAACGGAGAGCAACGGACGTTGCGCGTTGAGTTGTTCGACGACGGGAACGACTCGGCGGAGTTCTTCCTCCAACAGGACGGGCGCGGAGCCGGGACGCGATGATTCGCCGCCGATGTCAATGATGTCTGCGCCGGCCTCGATCATGGCGTGGGCGTGGGCCACGGCGGCTTGGAGGTCGAGGAACTTGCCGCCGTCGCTGAAGCTATCGGGCGTGACGTTGAGCACGCCCATGACGCGCGGTCGGCCGTCGGAGAAATCGAGCGTGGAGTTCCGGCAGCGCCAGATCATGAGAGGGAGTCCGCACGCTGGCGCGCGCGATTACGCATTCGCCGGCGCTTCTTCGATGCCGGGCGCGCCGGGCAGCGGCGGCGTGACTTGGGCCGTGCCGACGGGGGCGGTGGGCAACGGTGGCGGCACGGAATCGTCACGATTCTTGTCCGGAGGCCGGGTGAGCTTGCCCGTCCTGATGATCTCCAGCACTTCCTCGCCGTCGAGGGTCTCGAACTCGAGCAGGGATTCGGCCAGCGTGATGAGCTTGTCCTTGTGTTCGGTTAGCACGGACTTGGCGTGCTGATAGGCCTCGTCAGTGATGCGGCGGATTTCCTCGTCAATGGTCCGGGCCGTCGCCTCGCTGACGTTCTGCGTCCGGGTCAGTTCCCGGCCGAGGAACACGGGCTGGTCTTCATCCACGCCGTAGTGGACGTTGCCAAGCTTCTCGCTCATGCCCCATTCGCAGACCATCTTGCGGGCGACCGCGGTCGAGTAACGGATGTCGCCGTAGGCGCCGCTGGTGATGTCGCCGAGCATCATCTCCTCCGCGATGCGGCCGGCCATGATCATGGCCATGCGGGTGAGCAGTTCCTTCTTGCCCTGGGTGTATTTGTCCTTGGTCGGGAACGACATCGTCGAGCCGAGCGACTGGCCGCGCGGGATGATGGTGACCTTGTGGACGGGGTAATCGCCCGTGTCGAGGACGGCCTGCACCAGCGCGTGGCCGGCCTCGTGGTAGGCGGTGCACTTCTTCTCCTTCTCGTCCATCATGCGGCTGCGGCGCTCGCGGCCCCAACGCACCTTGTCGCGGGACTCCTCAAGCTCCTCCATGCCGACGGCCTTCTTGTTGTCCCGGGCGGCGATCAGCGCAGCCTCGTTGCAGAGGTTGGCGAGATCGGCGCCGCTGAAGCCGGGCGTGCCGCGCGCGATGATCTTCAGGTCCACGTCCTTCGACAGCTTGATGTTGCGCGCGTGGATCTTGAGGATCTGCTCGCGGCCGTTGAGGTCGGGCAGGTCCACGACGATCTCGCGGTCGAACCGGCCGGGCCGGCGCAGGGCGGAGTCGAGCACGTCGGGCCGGTTGGTGGCGGCGATGATGATGATGCCTTCGCTGGTGTCGAAGCCGTCCATCTCGACCAGCAGCGCGTTGAGCGTCTGCTCGCGTTCGTCGTGGCCACCACCGATGCCGGAGAACCGCGAGCGGCCCACGGCGTCAATCTCGTCAATAAAGATCAGGCACGGCGCGTGTTTCCGGCCCTGCTCGAACATGTCGCGCACGCGGCTGGCGCCGACGCCGACGAACATCTCGACGAAATCGCTGCCGCTGATGCTGAAGAACGGCACCTCGGCCTCGCCGGCGATGGCCTTGGCCAGCAGCGTCTTGCCCGTGCCGGGCGGGCCGACCATGAGGGCGCCCTTCGGGATGCGCCCGCCGAGCCGCTGGAACCGTTTCGGGTCCTTGAGGAACTCGACGATTTCCTGGACCTCCTCCTTGGCCTCCTCGATGCCGGCGACATCCTTGAAGGTGACGCGGTTGCGGTCGCGGGAGAGCATCCGGGCGCGGCTCTTGCCGAAGCTGAGCGTGCCTTTGCCGGCCGAGCGGACCTGCCGCCAGAAAAGCAGCCACAGCAAACCGACAAACACCAGGATCGGCAGGACGCCGAGAAGGAACTGCGTCAGCAGCGTGTTGCCGGTGCGCTGGGAGAAGCCAGCCTTGGCCAGTTCCTCGCTGAGGTTCTCGGTGACGCGGTGGCGGAGGCGGAACGGCACTTCCACTTCCTTGCCCTGCGGGTTGCGGCCGCGGATGATGCCGGTGATTTCCTGGATCGGCTCGCTGTCGTAGTTGACCGCGCCGTTCTGGATCTGGCCGGCGTCAAGTTTCTCGCGGAAGACCTGGTAAGAGATGTCCTGCACGCTGGCACGATTCTTGACTTGCCAGGTCCAGATCGCGCCGAAGAGCAAAAAGACCGAGATGAAGACCACCAGCCCGCGCAGATTGGGGCGGTTGTCGCGCCCGTCACCGGGCGGTTTGCGGTCGTTATCGTTCTTGTTGAACATGAGTCGGTGAGCGCGCCTCGCGCGCCAAAATCCGTGGAACCCTAACATGGTGGTTCCGGCGATGCAATGAGCCTTTCCGGCCGCGCTTTTTCGCGGGATTTCGTCGCATCGGGCTTGAATCGCCGACCGCCGCCGCATACTCTGCGCGCCGTCTTCCAGCAACCAGAAAGGAAAACTCATGAGCCTCGCTTCCAATCCCTCGGTCCTTCCCCAGCCACTCAACCGCCGCCAGTTCGTGCAGGGCACGGCCGCCGCGTTGGCCGCCATCGCGTCCAATCCACGCCTCGTCCGCGCCGCGGACGCCAACAGCAAGGTCACGATCGGCTGGATGGGCTGCGGCGGACGCGGCACGTGGATCGCCGACCTGTTCCAGCAACACGGCGGCTACCAGATCGTCGCCTGCGCGGACTACTTCCAAGACCGCGTGGACACCTTTGGCGACAAGTTCAAGATCGAGGCGTCGCGGCGCTTCACCGGCCTCATGGGCTACAAGAGGATGCTCGAAGGCAAGCTTGACGCCGTCGTCATCGAGTCGCCGCCGTATTTCCATCCCGAGCATGCCGCCGCATCGGTCGAGGCGGGCAAGCACGTCTATGTCGCCAAACCGATCGCGGTGGACGTGCCGGGCTGCCAGTCCATCGCCGAGAGCGGCAAGAAGGCCACGGCGAAGAAGCAGGTCTTCCTCGTGGACTTCCAGACCCGAAACAACGAGTTCTACATCGAAGCCATCAAGCGCGTCCACGCGGGCGCCATCGGCAAAATCACGTTCGGCGAGGCGCGCTATCACTGCGGCGCGTTGCACATGCGCGGGGCCGTGGACAACTCACCGGCGGGCCGGCTGCGGAACTGGCCGTTCGACATCGCGCTTTCGGGCGACATCATCACCGAGCAGAACATCCACACGCTTGACGTGATGAACTGGATCATGCAGACGCCGCCGCTGAGCGTCGCCGGCACCGGCGGGCGCAAAGGGCGCGTCCACGTCGGCGATTGCTGGGACCACTTCGCGCTGGTCTTCCAGTATCCGGACAACGTGGGGATCATCTTCAGTTCCAAGCAATACGACGACGGCGGCTCCGATGTGGGCATCGTGATGGATGTCTTCGGCAGCGCGGGCCGCATCAGCACCAAATACGGCGGCAACGTCTTCCTCATCGCCAAGGACAAGGAGAGCTACCCCGGCGGCAAGACCGGCTCGATCTACAAGGACGGCGCGGTCAACAACATCGCCTCGTTCCACAAGCAGATTCTGGCCGGCGATTGCAGCAACACCACCGTTGTGCCGAGCGTCCAGAGCAATATCATCACCATCATGGGACGCACCGCCGCCTACGAGCACCGGCCCGTGACGTGGAAGGAAATCATCAAGTCCACGAAGCGGATGAAGCCCCAGTTCGAAGGCTTGAAGGCCTGAGTGCCGATCACCCGCCCGACAGCCCAGCCCAGCGGAAGACCTGCTGCGGCTCGTCGAGGCCCTTGAGGTGGTAGTTGCCAACCGGCTCGGTCTGCCGGCGGCGAACGTCGTCGAGTTGCTGCCAGAACCTCCCCGTGGCCAGCAACAATCCGAGCGCGCCGGGCTGCGCGAGGTCCGCGGCCAGCGCCGGCTCGCTGTGGCGCAACTTTTCCAGGGCGAACACAGCGTGGACATCCTGCCCGGTGCGGTCGCCGCCCGGCGTGAGGCTGGCTGATCCCCAGTGCAACGCGATGGAAAGTTGAAGCGGCTCGCCGGTGCGGCGGGCGAGCGCCGGCGCGAGGTCGAGGCCGGCGTCAAACGCCACGTTGGCGCTGCCGAGGCAAGCGAAGAAACCGTCACCGGTGCATTGCAGGAACAACTCTTGTTCGCCGCACAGTGCGCGCTCGAGGATGCGGCCCATGGCGGTGACGATGGTCGCGAACCGGGCGCTGTCCTCCTTCACCAGCCGCGTGGAGCCGACCAGGTCCGCCACCAGGAACGCCTCCGTCCGTTGCGCGCACTTCACCCTCGATGGGATGACGATGCTGCCGCGCGTGCAGAGCGTCCGGTCCGCCACCTGCTGCGCCTGCTGCGTGGGCGCGGCGGAGGTCGTCACGGCAAGGCGCGTCTTGCCGACGGTCACCATCGCCGGCACCGGCAGCGGCACGGCGCCGGTCATGCGGCGGCCGTTGAGGTAGGTGCCGTTGCTGCTGTCGAGGTCTCTCAGGACCAGGGTCGAGCCGGCGGTTTCAATGACGCAATGATTGCGCGAGACGGAGGTGTCGTCGCCCAGACTGAGGCAGTTGTTGCTGCCGCGGCCGATGGTGAAGCGCGGCTCGCGGATGGGCACCTCGACGCGGGTCAGCGCTCGCTGTGACGGCGAGCCAAGAACGACGACGGAGGCCAGCGGTTTGGTTGGAGTCTGGGCGTCCATGCTTGTCCGTGATCGGGCGGCATCTCCAGCCACCCCGCCACTCCATCACTCAATGCTCCAACGTCCCGATCAGATCGTCGTGCCGTCGGGGATGATGGAGTTTTTCGGGATGACGACGATGCCGTCGCGGATGCAGTAAAGCGGATGGTCCACGTTGGCCGGCTTGCCGGCGGCGCTGATCTTCACGCCTTTGCCGACGCGGACGTTCTTGTCGAGGATGGCGTTCTCGATGACACAGTCCGGGCCGACGCCGAGCGGGGGCACGCCTTCGCTGCTATCCTCCTGGAGTTGCGCGTCGGTCTGGTAGAAGTCCGCGCCCATCATGACGACCTGCTTCAGGCTGCTGTGGCGGCCGATCTGCGAGCGCACGCCGATGACGGCGTTTTCGATCACGCCTTCCTGGATCACGGAACCCGGCGCCAACAGCGCGTGGTGGACGCGGCTGTTGAGGATCTTCGCAGGCGGCAACATGCGGGGGCGGGTGTAGATCGGCGCCTGGGGATCGTAGAAGTCGAACGGCGGGTTCGGGCCGGCCAGCTTCAGGTGCACGTCGAAGAAGCTGCGCACCGTGCCGATGTCCTCCCAGAATCCCTGGAAGGTATGGGCAAACACGCGCCGCGCGCCGATGGCCTCGGGGATGATGTGCTTGCCGAAGTCGGGCTTGTCGTTGTCGAGCGCCTTCGCGAGCACCGCGCGGTTGAAAAGATAGATGCCCATCGAGGCCAGGAAATGGTCCTCCCCGCGCGGCAGCTTCAGCCGTGACATCAACGCGTCGTCCACCTTCAGGTCGTCCAGCACCTTCGGATCCTTGGGCTTCTCGACGAACCGGACGATGCGCTGTTCCGGGCTGACCTGCATGATGCCCAGCGACGGCGCGGAGGCGCGCTGGACGGGGATGGTGGCGATGGTGAGATCGGCGCCGGTCTGCAGGTGCTGCTCCAGCATCGGGCGGAAATCCATCCGGTAGAGCTGGTCGCCGGAGAGGATCAGCACGTAGTCGTTGACCTCGGCAAGGAACCGCGGGAGGTTCTGCCGCACGGCGTCGGCGGTGCCCTGATACCACTGCGCGCCGCTGATGGTCTGCTGCGCGGCGAGGATGTCCACGAAGCCGCTGCTGAAGATGTCGAACCGGAAGGCGTTGTTGATGTGGCGGTGCAGCGAGACGGAGTTGAACTGTGTCAGCACGTAGATGCGCTTGATGTTGGAGTTGATGCAGTTGCTGATCGGGATGTCCACGAGCCGGTAAGCGGCGCCGAGCGGCACGGCCGGCTTGGATCGCTCCTTGGTGAGCGGATAAAGGCGCGACCCCTGGCCGCCGCCCATGATGACGGCAAGGACGTTCTTGCCGCTGATGGTCGAGATGGTGTGTGTGCGCATGTCCGCGTTGTCTCCTGGCTGAGCGGCGGCTAGTATATGCGGCGCGCGGCGCGGTGCAAACCGATTCGCTGTTACGTTCTGAAGATAGTCTTGCTGCAAACTCGTGCCGCCATATCGCCGCCGCATGTCCACACAGGAACAACTCGCCGCGTTCTACCGCCAGCTCGGCACGATGCTGGAAGCGGGCGTGCCGGTCGTCCGCGCGCTCGAATCGCTGGAGCGCTCCGCGCCGTGCCGGCGTCTGCGCGACGCCAGCGCTGCGCTGCGGCAGCGCATCGCGGCGGGCGGCGACCTCAGCGACGGGCTGGAGGAACGCGCGGCGATGTTCCCGGCCCTGCACCGGGAGTTGATCCGCGTCGGCGAGCGCAGCGGCACGCTGGAGAGGCAACTCCATCATCTGGCCGCCATGCTCGACCAATTCGCCGCCGTCCGCAAAGAGGTCGTCGGCAGGATGTTTTACCCGGTGCTGCTGCTGCACCTGTCGGTGCTAGTGATGCCGCTGCCGCGACTGGTGTTCACGCAGGACTTGATCGCCTACGGCCGCGATGTGCTGTTGGCGCTGGTGTTTCTCTACGCGGCGGCCAGCCTGTCCTGGTGGATCGTCCGGCAAATCGCCCGCGACCGCGCCGGGTTGGTGGCCACGGACCGGCTCGTGCTTGCGCTGCCCGTCGTGGGCAAGATTCATCGCGACATTGCGCTGGCGCGGTTCTTCGCCGCGTTGAAGGCGATGCTCAATGCCGGCATCGGCCTCATCGAAGCGCTGCCGCGGGCCGGTGCCGCCAGCGGGAGCGCGCGGCTTGCATCAACAACGCGTGAGTCTGCGCCGGGGCTGCAACGCGGCGAGCCGCTGGCGTTGCTGCTGGCGGGCGCGCTGCCGCCGGATGCGCTGAGCATGGTCGCCACCGGTCAGGAAAGCGGCAAGCTGGACGACATGCTCGACCATTTGGAGCGGCGTTTCTTCGATGAGAGCCGCCGCCGATTGCAGGCGATGGCGGACTGGCTGCCGAAGCTGATTTACATCGCGGTCGTGCTCTGGGTGGGCTGGCAGATTCTGCAGATGGGGCTGGGTTACGCCCGGCTGTTGTCGGGGGCGCTGGACGAGTAACAGGGCCGTCACTTGCGGATTCCGGGAGATGGGCTATCTATCTCCAGCAAAAAAACATTTCTCTGCCCAACCGAGAATTCGAAAGGCGGGGGATCATCAATGAAACCAGCACCGATACCTGACAACGAGCCTGCGCGGCTGGAAGCCCTGCGGCAATACCAGATCCTGGACACAGCGCCGGAGCAGACTTACGACGACATCACGAAGCTGGTGACGTTCATCTGCGGCACCCCCATGGCCCAGCTTTCGCTGGTGGACAAGGACCGCCAGTGGTTCAAGTCGAAGATCGGCCTGGACGAAAGCCAGACACCGCGGGGCATCGCCTTCTGCGCGCACACGATCCTGCAGACCGAGCCGCTGATTGTGAACGATGCGACCCTGGACGAGCGGTTCCGCGACAATCCGCTGGTCACGGAGCCTCCACACGTCCGCTTCTACGCCGGCGTGCCGCTGGTGAACCCCAAGGGCTTCGCGCTCGGCTCGCTCTGCGCAGTGGACCGCCACCCGCGCCAGTTGAACCCGGGGCAGATCGCGGCGCTGGCGGCGCTGGGTCGGCAGGTGGTGATGCTGTTCGAGTTGCGTCGCGTGGCAGCGGAACTGGCTGAGACGGCGGCACAGGTGAAGACCCTGAGCGGGATACTGCCTATCTGCGCCTTCTGCAAACGCATCCGCGACGACGAGGGTTATTGGGAACAGGTCGAGGCGTATGTGACAGCGCACACGGGTGCATGGTTCTCTCATGGCTACTGTCCGGAGTGCGCTCGCAAGCATTACCCCGGGTTCAGCCCGGCACCGGCCACGTGACCGGTGGCGAGCCGCGCGCCCGGGCGGCGCGCCAACCGGCAGACACCAGAGCCGTTGCGTCCCCGGCAGTTCTCACCTTCCTGACCGTCATCCCTGCCGGATCAATGACGCAGCATAGTCGTAGTCGCTGACGGCGATGTCGGGACCGATGGAGTGACTGCCGAGCACGATGCCGCCCTCGCGCGCGGCGGCGACGCAGCGCAGCACATGCTCGCGGATGCGCGCGCGGTCGCCGCTCGGCAACACGAAGGCGTTGTCGAGACCGCCCACGAACGCCAGCCGGCCCGCGTAACGCTCCCGCAACACAACGATGTCCATGCCCGCCTTCGGCTCGACCGGGTTGATCGCGTCAATGCCAGCCGCCACCAGCATGTCGAGCACGGGCAGGATGTTGCCATCGCTGTGCATGATTACTCGTCGCGCGCCGGCCGCGCGATACGCCGCGACCATGCGCGCCATCAACGGCAGGAAAATCTGCTCGTAGGTCCGCGGCGACATCATCGGGCCGAGGTTGGAGGCGATGTCGTCGAAGATCCAGATGCCGGTGCCTTGCAGGCCGGCGCGCCGGATGGCCTCGACGCCCACAGCGGTCATGTGATCCGTGATGCGGCTGGCGAGCGCGGACGCGTAGCCGGGGTCCTCGGCGATGTCCATCAACCATTGCTCGACGCCGCGCAGGTTCGTCGCGCGCAGGTAAGGCCCGCCGGTCTTCGCGAACGGGCAGCGGCCCGCGGCGCGCGCGTCCGCCACCGATTTCATGAAGCCGGCATAGCGCGCGTCGAGCGACGGCGGCTCGAATTCCAACTTGTCGGGATCAATCCTCTCCGGCAACGCCACGCCGGCTTCCTCGAAGAAAAATCCGCCGGGCACCGTGCGATGCGTCGCGCCCCAGCCGTCGCGCTCCAACGTATGGGCGTGCGTTTTCTCCAGCACGGCCGCGCGCGAAGGCCACGGCGTCTCGTCCGGCACGCAGATGGCGATGTCCACGCCGTAGTGGGCGTAGATGTCGGCATCGGGACCGGCGTGCTTCTCGCGCCGCCAGTTGGCGATGAACTCGTCCCAGTAGGTCTCGAAAAGGGGGATGCGGTCGGGCCGCTGGTAGTCCAGCGCTGCGAGAACGCGTTCGGTGGAGGTCATGGCGACGATTCATGAAACGCAAAGCGCGCGGCCGTGTCGAGACAGATTACCGCCGTATTACGTGGGGATTTGCACTTGTGCCATGCGTGAGGGCTGCCTACGCTGCGCCGCGTCATCACATAAGGAGCAACAACCATGATTGCTACACGTCGGTGGCTGACTATCGCGTTTCTGTTGGGCATAGCCGGGGTCGCACAGGGCGCGACGAGCGGGAAACTTCTCATCCTCCAAGCCAATGACATTGATCCCTCGGCGCCCACGTCGCAACCGACCGGCCGGTGGTATCACTGGATGGGCGTTGACTCGGCCGTCACGCATTTGGAGACCGCCGTGGCGGTGGACGCCGGAAGCTTCGCCGGCCGCGGGCAGCGGATTGACGTGCGCCAGCCGGCCAAGCTGGCAGCGGCGCAGGTGAAGATCAAACGCATCGGCCGGCCCGGGCCGTTGCTCTGGCAGGCGGGGACCGCGCCCGGCAAAGACGACCTGGGCAATGGCCAAGTGCCGCCCGAGAAGTTTTCGGTGAACTACGAGCAATTCGTCACATTGCCTCTGGCTGCGTCTGCGCCAACGGCTGTCTATCTTCGGCTGAGCGCGGCATCGGGTCGGTGTCCGGAGGATTACTACGCGGTGTATTGCACATGGCGCGAGAACGACCCGCGCAAGGCGAAAATCAACTGCTACACCGGGCCGGACGAGCTTGGCATGATGTATCGCGCGCTCCACAGCGATCCCAACGGCGCGGCGTTGGAGGCGGACGGCACGCCAATCATCCAGGGCGCAAGCATGATGACCCGGCTGCTGACGCGCCAACCCGGTCCCGGCCGGCGACAGTTGCTGGCCGGCGAGGAAGAACCATTCCAGTTCGTGGAGAAGATCGCGAGAGGCGACGATCCGCGCCGCGCCGGATTACCGTGGCGCGGACTGCGGCCAGCGCCGGGCGAAATTGTCATCGGTCGCGACTGGCGGATTTGCGTGGCCGCGCCGCGCAGCCCGCAGGTCGAAACGGCCGTCGCGGACCTCGCGGAGTTTTTCCAGAAGTCTATGAAGCTGTCGCTGCCGGTGGTTTGGGATTCGTCCGCGCGTCCCGCAGCGAAAACGATTACGCTGACGCAGGGCAAGGAGGTGCCCGATGGACCGACGGTGCCCGCGGGTTATCGTTACGTGGCCGGTGCCGCGGGCGTGCGCATCCACGGCTGCGATCCCAACGGCGTGCTGCGCGGCGTGTGGCATCTGGAGGAATTGCTGATGTTGCGCGGGGGGCCGATGCTGAAGTCCGACGCGCGCACGCGCGAGCCGCGATACTCACCGCGCGCGACTTGCGCGGTGTGGGGCGGCACGGGCGAGTTGTGCGGGCCTGCGCCGGTTTATACGGACGGTCATCTCTCGCTGATCAGCCACTACGGTTACGATGCGATCTGGCTGAACTGGTATCCGGGGCCGGAGCGCGGACGCAAACCGCCGACGGAGATCGCGCCCGGACAGGTGCCGGAGGGGACGACGTATCAACCCTTCACGCCGCGGCTGCGCGACCTCGTGGACCGCGCGGAGCGTTACGGCTTGGAGGTTGTGATCCTCTACGCCGCGCCGCACCCGGCGAACGATCAGGAGCGGGAGAAGCTGCGCGAGGAAGCCCGCCAGTTCCTTCGCGAGTTCCCCAAGATTCGCAGGATCGTCCTGCTTGACGAAGGAATGGGGTCGGTGCGCAAGGGACGCGACGCCTGGGTGCAGACCTGCTCGATGTTGGCGCAGGCTTTTGGCGAGGTGCGGCCGGACGTGCGCATGGTGGCTTGGCGCTACACGTTCAAGACGGCTTCGCCGGATCGGGCCGCGTGGGACCAAGCCTTGGCGCAGTTCTGCCAGTTGGATTCGAGGCTGGGTTTCATGTGCAACTTCGATTCGTTCTGGGCGCGGCGTCGCGACGGCCAGTTGCAGGCCGCCTATGACTACTGCCTCAGCCTCAAAGCGCCATCGGAAGATTACCGGCATGCCGTGGACTATCTCGTGCGCGAAAGCCAGCAGAAAGGCCGGCCCCTTCGGCCGATCTGGACGAAGATCGAGAGCCGCTTCAGCCAGGAAGCCAACACGCAGCCGGAGATTCCCTGTATGCAGCGCTGGGCCGAGCGGTTCGCGGCCGTCAACAAATTCGAACCGCGCATCGAGGGCATGATCGCGAACTGGTATCATCAGGGTTTCTATCCCACGCCGGTGACGGAGTTGTTCGGCTGGCTCGCCTATTCCAACCCGCCGTCCGTCGAGGAACTGCTGCGCGCGATGGCGTGCCGCGATTTCGGTTCGGGTCAGGAAGACCTGGTCGTGGGCGCGTGGCGCGATTTCTCGGAAGCCATCTGGCACTTCCCGTTTTACTTCGGTTTGAGCTACCCGATGAACGCCGGCCTGGCCCAGCCGTTCTGGCTCGATCCGAAAACCGTTAATCCTCGCCCGTGGCGGCGCGGCTTCATCAATTCGCTGGAGCAGATGGACCTCGGCGAAAAGGGAGCGCGCGGCAGCGATGGCCGCGAGAACCGCACGAGGTTGCAGGAGTTCCACACGCTGTGGGACCACGGACTCGCGACGATGCGGCAAGCCGTGGCCGCCGCCCCCGCGTCGGTGCGCGAGCGTGCCGAGGACAACTGGCGCACTGCCCGCACGATCGGCGACAAGAGCGCGATGACGCTTCGCCTGGCGCGTTGGTTCGACGCGCGGAATCGCTGGCAGAAAGCGACAACCCCCGCCGAGGCGCAGGCCGCACTCGATGAGTTGGAGAAGATCGGTCGCGAAGAACTTGCCGCGACGCGCGCCGCATTGCCACTGTATCTCTGCGACAGCCGCATGGGCCATCTCAACCACGGCCGCGGCTGCTTCACCGCCATGAGCATCCTCGATAAGGTCGAGGCGTTGGAGCGAGTCCTGAAACAAGACCTCCCCGCCGCCCGGCAGCGCGCGCAATGAGCGGCGACGTGACACTCGCGCAGACTCCGGGCCACCAAAGCACCGCCTGGAAATGGTGGATTGCTGTCGTCCTGTTCCTCGCGACGGTGCTGACCTACCTCGACCGCCAGACCCTCTCGTTGTGCGCGCCGATGATTTGCGACGAGATGAAGTTGACCGACGAGCAATACGGCCAATTGCTCGCGGCGTTCCGTTGGGCCTATGCGCTGACACACGTGCTGGCGGGCTTTCTCGCCGACCGGTTCCCGCTGCGGATCACTTACTCGTTGGCGGTGCTCGTCTGGTCCGCGGCCGGAGCCGCCGCGGCCTTCGTGGGCCGCTTCTCGCATTTGTTGCTGACGCGGCAGTTGCTCGGCGTCGGCGAGGCGTTCAACTGGCCGTGCGCAACACGGATTGTGGCCAACATGCTGCCGCCGCAGGACCGCGGACTGGCCAGCGGCATTTTCAACAGCGGCTCGGCCGCCGGTTCGCTCGCGGCGCCGTTCATCATCCTGCCGCTCGCCGCGCTCTTTGGCTGGCGCAGTGCCTTCTTCGTCATCGGCAGCCTCGGCTTGGTCTGGATCGCGTTGTGGCTCTGGGTGACACGGCGCGGGACACTCGCCCACGACGCGGTGCGGGCAATGCCGGTCGTCGCGCCGCGCACAGCCGTTTCCGGCAACCGCCTCGTGGCATCCGTGCGCTGGATTCGGCAGGTGATCCTGCGTCCCGGCTTCTGGATGCTGTTGCTGGTCGGCGTGAGCGTGAACCCGTGCTGGTATTTCCTGAACGATTGGATTCCAAAATACATGCACGACCAGCGCGGGATGAGCCAACTCACGGCCGGCATGATCTCCGCGCCGATTTTCCTCGCGGCCGACTTCGGCAACCTGGTCGGCGGCGGCGCAGTCAAGTTTCTCGCCGCGCGCGGCTGGTCGTTGCGCCGCGCGCGCGGAACGACGGTCACGCTGGCGGTGCTGCTGATTCTGCCTGTGGTTGGCATCACGCGCGTCGCAAGCGCAGCAATCGTAGTGGGCATGCTCGGCTGCGCCGCGTTCGGCATCACCGCGATTCTGGCCAACTACACCGCCTGTCAGCAGGATTTCTCATTCGCCAACGTCGGCGCGGTGGCGGGCATCCTCGGCATGGCCTGCAACGTCTGCGCCGCGACGGTCAACCCGTGGATCGGCCGCTACGTGGACGCGACGGGCACCTATAACCTGATCTTCGTGCTGATCGGAGTGTTGCCGCTGGTGGCCCTCGTGGCGATGATCACGTTCGACGCGTTGGTCTGGGGTCGCGCGGAGCCTGAGAAGAAAAGCGAGGCGGCCGCATGACCGCAGCTCAACATCCACAACTCGACGACATTCTTGCCGCGTTCGGCCTCGGTCGGGCGCTGGATGTCCGGCCGTTGGGCGGGACGGCTGCAAGGAAATGGGACATCCTCACGGAACGCGGACGGTTCGTGATTCGCCGCCGGCCGGACGAGTTCGCGGACGCGGGCAGCGTGGGGTTTGATCACGCGGTCTTGCGGCGGCTGGATGCGGCGGGATTTCCGGTGCCGTGTCCTGTCGGGGCGTTGGTGCGCGACGACGGGACGTATGAAGTGCTTCGCTGGATCGAAGGCGAACCGTTCCCCGATGGCGACACCGAAGCGATTGCGGAAGCGGGCGGCTTCCTCGCGCGATTTCATAAGACGCTGGCCACTGATTTCCCCGCCGGCAAAGAGGGCCGGCATCGCGAGGACCATCCCGATTTGATGACGCCCTATCTGGCCGCGTTCAACGATGCCGGCCAGCGGCAGGCCATCGAAACGCAGTTGAGCATGGTTCGCCGCGAACTTGACCAGCGGCTTTACGGAACCTTGCCGCGCGCGATCATCCACGGCGATTTTCATCTCGGCAACGTCCGTTTCCGGGCTGGCCGTGTGGCGGCGCTTTACGATTTCGATTACCTGGCGGTGCAGGCGCGTGTCCGCGACGTCAGCGACGCGCTGATATTCTTCGCCTCACGGCGCAGGCAGCCGGTGAACCCAGACGACATCCGCAGCCTGACGCAGCCATTCGTGCCCGATGCGGAGCGATGCCGGCGACTGTTGGCAGGCTACCAGACGGTGAGCCGCTTGACGGACGCGGAGTGGGATGCGCTGCCGTGGCTGATACGGTCACGCTGGACACAGATGCGGTTGCGCGGCAGCCGCAAGGTGCCGCCCACGGAAAAGGTGCCGTTCGTCCTACATGACTTCTTCGAGGTCATCAATTGGCTCGACAACGAGGGGAGCGAGTTCTTTGAATCTCTTCGCCGGCAGTGCGCATGAGCACAAAGACATCAAAACGGATTCGCATCGGAGCGATTGGCTGCGGCCAGTTCATGAGCCAGCAGCATCTCCAGACCATCTCACGCAGCGAGCATCTGGTGTTGCAGCACTTGGCCGACGTGGACCAAGCCAGACTCCAGCGCGTTGCCGACCGTTACCGGCCCGCGCGACAATCCACGCGATGGGAAGACGTGGTGGCCGACCCGGAGGTCGAGATCGTCGTCGCCGGCGTGGTGCCGGAGTTTCACCCGCAGATCGCGCGCGCGGCGATCGAGCGAGGCAAGCCGATCTATGTCGAGAAGCCGCTGGCCACGACGACTGAGGAGTGCCAAGCCCTCCAGCGTCTCGCGGACACGCGCGGCGTGCCGGTCGCGGTGGGATTCAACCGCCGTTTCGGCCCAGCGACCGCGCTGTTGAAGCGCGCTTTCCAAGCCACCGCATCGCCCGTCACCGTCTTCTACCGGATTGCCGACGACGACCGCGTCCGTCCGCCCGACCAGCGGTGGAAGACCACCGACACGTTGTTGACCGAGACCGTCCACATCTTCGATTTGCTCGCGTATCTGCTCGGCTCGGAGCCGGTGGCCGTCATCGCGCGCGCGTCGCGGCCGAACGACGACTTGGTTCTCATTGATTACGCGGGCGGCAGCCGAGCGGCGATCCTCTCTTCGTCCTACGGCTCGTTGGCCCAGCCGAAAGAACATCTCGAAGCCATCCTGGACCGCGGCGCGGTCGAGATGGATGACTTTGTCGAGGTGCGCGCGCACGGCATCGCGGGCTTGCCGCCAGTGACGCGGTTCGCCGGCCGACCGTATGACGGTTGTGACAATCGCCACGTGGACGACTTCGCGCGGCGTGGGTTGGCGGCCTTGCTGGAGATGCGTCAGCGATACGAGGCGGCGATGCGCGAGTCGGGCGTGCTGGCCGACAGCGCCGACGCGGCTGCGTGGGAGCGCGCTCGCGCCCTTCTCGGCGATCCGCCGTTGCCGCAAATCAACTACGCATCCGACAAAGGTTGGGGCGCAGCGCTCGAAAGCTTTTGTCTGGCCGTTTCCCAAGGCCAGCGCCCCGCCAACGCCACCGCTGCCGACGGCAATCGCGCCACCGCCTGTGCCCTTGCGGCGCGGCGCTCGATCCAGTCCGGGCAGGTGGTGGCGCTGAATCCGCGCTCGTGGAGT
>JACRKA010000053.1 GCA_016219905.1 Verrucomicrobiota bacterium | reverse complement strand
GCGCGAAACTGCGCGAGGTCGGCGCGACCAACAAGACGACGGTCAGCGACTACGCCCGCGCCGTCGGCAAGGACACCGGCCTCATCCTAAAGGTCCACCGCAGCAACTTCTTCATGGGCGGCTTTGTCGAGTCACCCGCCACCGAGGAGATCGCCGCGCTCGCGCGCAAGAAGCGCGTGCCGTTCGTCGAAGACCTCGGCAGCGGCGCGGTCATCGAGACGAAACTCTTTGGCCTCGAACACGAGCCGACCGCCGCCGAAGTCCTTAAGCGCGGCGTGGACCTCGTCACCTTCAGCGGCGACAAGTTGCTCGGCGGCCCGCAGGCCGGCATCATCGCCGGCCGCGCCAAACTGGTCGCCGCGCTGAAGAAAGACCCGTTCTTCCGCGCGCTCCGCTGCGATAAGCTCATCCTCTCGGCGCTGCAAACAACTGCCGACCTTTATCTCAGCGGCGAGGAGTCACAGGTGCAGACGATCACGTTGCTCGCCGAGGCGATGGAGAAGCTCCGCGCTCGCGCCGAGACCATCGTCACCGCACTGGCCGGCACGCCGCTCAAAGCCTCCGTCGGCACAGGCCGCGGCCAGGTCGGCGGCGGCACCCTGCCCCGCTCATCGTTTGACTCGGTGACGGTGGACATCGTGCCGCGGATGCCGCTGGAGGAATTCGCCCGCCGCTTGCGCGCCCATACGCCACCGGTGATCGGCTACTCCGAGCGCGGCGCATTTAAGCTCGACGTTAGGACGATCTTCCCATCACAGGATGACGTGGTAGTGAAGGCCATCAGGCAGGCGCTGGCATGAGCGCAGGACGCAACTTCATCCTCGGCACGGCCGGCCACGTGGACCACGGCAAGTCGGCCTTGGTGCAGGCGCTGACCGGCACCGACCCCGACCGGCTGCCGGAGGAGAAAGCCCGCGGCATCACGATTGACCTTGGGTTCGCCAACCTCACGCTCGGCGACTTCAACATCGGCATCGTGGACGTGCCGGGCCACGAGGACTTTGTGCGCAACGCCGCCAGCGGCATCGCGTTCATGAACGCCGCGCTGTTCGTCGTCGCCGCCAACGAAGGCTGGATGCCGCAGAGCGAGGAGCACCTCCAGATCCTCGACTACCTCGGCGTGGAGCGCGGCATCTTCGTCGTCACCAAGTGCGACCTCGCGCCGGGCGACTTCCCCCTGCCCCGCGCGGACTGGCCGGTCGTCAAGGTCTCCGCCCACACTGGCGCGGGCATCGAGCAACTCAAGCAGACGATCCTCGACGTGCTCGCCGCCGCGCCGCCACCGGAGGACATCGGCAAACCGCGGCTGCACGTGGACCGCACGTTCACGTTGAAAGGCATCGGCACGGTGGTCACCGGCACGCTGGTGGGCGGCACCATCGCCCGCGACGACAAGCTCGTCATCCAGCCGGGCGACATCGCCACACGCGCCCGTTCGCTCCACAACCACGGCCGCGAGGTCGCCACGCTCGGCCCCGGCGCGCGGTGCGCCATCAACCTCGCCGATGTCGCGGTGGACGCCGTCCATCGCGGCCACGTCCTGACGCGGCCGGGACTCGGCGGACCAAGCGACACGCTCGACGCGCTGCTGACCATCTCACCGCGCGCCAAGACGAAGCTGAAACACAACGAGGTCATCAACGTCTCGCTCGGCAGCGGCCACTGGCGCGCGCGGCTGGCGCTGTTCGACACGAAGGAATTGCTGCCCGGCCAACAGGCGGTCGGGCAGTTGCGGCTTGATGAGCCGGTCTATTGCTTCGCCGGCGACCGGTTCATCATCCGCGAGGCAACGACGCTCGCCGGCGGCTTCGTGCTGGATGCCGACGCGCGACGGGCCGGACCGAAGGAATCGCGCGTCCGAACGTTGGCGGCCACGCAGTCACACAATGCGACCGCGCTTGTCCGCGCATGGCTCGCACACGACGGCATCGTGCCGCGCGCTACGCTGCTGCTGAAGTCACGCTTTAGCGTGGCGGCGGTCGAGGCGGCGCTGCGAGAGGCCGGCGCGAAGGTGTGCGCGGCGTTCGCCGCCGACGGCACGCTTTGGAAAGACACGCTTGCGCGCGCGGCGACGGCTGTTGATCAACTGCACCGCGACAAGCCGGAGAAGCCCGGCTTTCCGCTCTCGGAGCTTCAAACAATGCTCGGCGCGGGCGCGGAGGTTCTGGCGGAGTTGCTGAACGATCTTTGCGCGGGCGGGCAGTTTGTTCGTGACGAGACGATCATCCGCCGGCCGGCGCACAAGCCGAAAGCAACCGGCCAGCTCAACGCGATTGCGGAAGGGCTGCTGAAGAAGCTGGCGGCCGACCCGTTCAACACGCCGCGCCGCAAGGAGTGCGACCCGCAGGCACTGCGTTACTTGCGCGATGCGAAACTTGTCGTCGAGTTTGGGACGGATGAGGTGATCCTAAAGGAGAGCTACGATGAAGCTTGCCGGCGCGTGCGGGAGTTCCTGAAGCAGCGTGGGCAGGCGGCGATGTCGGAGTTGCGTGAGCTGTTGAAGACCAACCGCCGCATCGTGGTGCCGCTGCTGGAGAAGATGGACAAGGACGGCGTGACGCAACGCGCGGGCGATGTGCGGAAGTTGCGGGGAGGATGACTGGCTTGGCCGCCGGCCGAAACTTCTATTGGAGCGGGTTGACCCAGCGCAAACCGGGGAAGCGCCCAAAGTCGCCGTCCGCCGAGCATACCGTGAGGCCGTGCTCGATGGCGACCGCCGCCAGGTGCGCATCCGGCACGAGATTGGGCCGCCCGGCCGTGGCGGGCAGCAAGGAAGCGAGCACTTCGCGATGTCTCTCCGTGGGCTGCGGGATCCAGACATTGGGATTGTCGAGCCAGTCGCCCACCCACTGCCACGCGTCCTCCAACGTTTCCGGCTGGTTGAACACGCGCGGATTGGTGACCAGTCGCAGAAAGCCAAGCAGACTTGGCCACGGCAGGCCCACGCGCGCCGGGCTGTTGATCTGCGCATCCAGCCATGCTTTGGCCTTCGCGTGCTGTGCCATGTTCTTCACATGGGCATAAACGAGCAGGTTGGCATCCACCAGGATCATCGGAACGCCTCGCCTTCGGCGATCGCCAGCGCTTCCGCAACGTCGTCCAGGTTGCCGAGCAGACACTTGCCGAGGCTGACCGCCTTGGTCTCAAATCGGGCGCGACGCGGGGGCGGCTTGACCATCGCGTGCAGGCCATGGCGCAACGCATTGTTGACCACATCCTTGAGGCTGGCCTTCCGGGTCTTCTGCGCGCGCGCCAGCAACGCCGCCACGTCGTCATCGAGGCTCAATGTCGTTCTCATGCGCCGGAGCATAGGCCGGTTGATGTCTTGATGTCAAACCTCCAGTCATCGTGATGCACGCATGCCTCAGCAACTTTCCGGTGGCGGCGCTGTTCAAAGACGGTAGAATGACCCCCATGAAAGCCTCACTCGGAATCCTTCTCACCATTGCGCTGCTGGCGGCGGGGGACGCCGCATCCGGCCAGCAACGGCCCGGCCGGCGCGGGGGCGACCTGCGGATGCCCGACACGCTGCGCGTCGGCGACGCGGCGCCGGACTTCAAGCTCAAGACCAAGGACGGCAGCCGCGAGGTGACGCTTTCCAGTTTCAAAGGCAAGCGGCCCGTGATTCTCATCTTCGGCAGCTACACGTGACCACCCTTCCGGGACCAGGTTGGTTCCATTGAGCGGCTCTACGACCAATACAAGGCCAAGGCCGAGTTTTTCGTGGTCTATATCAAGGAGGCGCACCCGAGCGACGGCTGGGCGATGCCGCGCAACGAGCAGCAAGGCATCTCCATCAAAGACCCGAAGACTTATGATGCTCGCGTGAAGGTGGCCGAGAAAGCGTGCTCGGCGCTCAAGATTAAACTGCCCTGCCTCGTGGACGGTATGGATGACGCCGTCAACCACGCCTATTCGGGATGGCCCGACCGGCTTTACATCGTGGACAAGGACGGCAAGATCGCGGTCAAAGGCGGCCAGGGTCCGGGCGGGTTCATGCCGTCGGTGGAAGAAGCTCGCGCGTGGCTGGGCAAGCCCTGACCGGCGCGGGCACGCTTCTTCAACACACAGCCGGAAGCGGTTTTTCAAAACTTGTGGCTGCGCGGTGGCCCTGCTAGCGTTACGAACCGCTGCGCCAACCGTTCGACACGGGGGCGCACAGGCATCACGCATCATGTCAACACCTGCCACCCTCCGGATCGGCGTGATTGGTTGCGGCCACTGGGGGCCGAACCATATCCGCACCTTCTCCACGCTGGAAGGCTCCACCGTCACCGCGTGCGCCGACCCCGACGCGCAACGGCTGAAGACCGTCAACCGGCTGTTCCCCGCCGTGCGCGGCTGCAGCGATTATCGCCAGTTGCTGGCGGACCCGGAGGTTGACGCCGTGGTCGTCGCCACGCCGACGGGCACGCACTTCGAGATCACCCGCGCGGCATTGCTGGCGGGCAAACACGCGCTGGTGGAGAAGCCGCTGACGCTGCGCGTGGCCGAGGCCGAGGCGCTGCGGCGGCTGGCGCGGACGCATTGGCGCACGTTGATGGTCGGCCACACGTTCCTGTTCAACACCGGCATCCGCAAGCTCAAGGAATGCGTCGCCTCCGGCGACATCGGGCGGGTTTACTACCTCCACTCCACGCGCACCAACCTCGGCCCGGTCCGCAAGGACGTCGGCGCGGTCCGCGACCTGGCCGCGCACGACGTGGCTATCTTCAACTATCTGCTTGATGCCGAGCCGCTGGAGGTCAGCGCCCGCGGCGAGCGGTTCATCCGGCGCGAGGTCGAGGACGTGGCGTTCATCTCGCTGAGCTATCCCGGCCGCGTGCTGGCCAACATCCACGTGAGCTGGCTCGACCCGAAGAAAGTCCGCCAGATCGTCGTCACCGGCTCGAAGAAGATGCTGAGCTGGGACGACCTCGCCGCGACCGGGCCGGTGATGATCTACGACAAAGGCGTGTTCGCGGTCCACGGCGGCGTCTATAAGGAGCCGTATTACGTCAACTACGGCGATTTTCAGCTCCTGACCAAGGAAGGCGACGTGACCATCCCGCACCTGAAACTGGAGGAGCCGCTCCGTGCCGAGGCGCGCCATTTCCTCGACTGCATCCGCGGCGCGCCCAACACGCTGAGCGGCCCGAAGGTCGGCATCGCCGTCGTCCGGGCGCTGGCCGCCATCCAGGATTCCATGGACGCCGGCGGCAAGCCCGTGAAGGTCCGCTAAGCACCGCTCATGAACGACATTTTCATCCATCCGCAGGCCATCGTGGAGAGCGACCGGATCGGCGCGGGCACGCGCATCTGGGCGTTCGCGCACGTCATGAAAGGCGCCGTCATCGGCAGCAACTGCAACATCGGCAACGGCGTATTCGTCGAGGGCGGCGCGCGCATCGGCAGCAACGTCACCATCAAGAACCAGTGCCTCATCTGGGAAGGCGTCACCATCGAGGACAACGCCTTCATCGGCCCCAACGTCGTCTTCACCAACGACGCGCGGCCCCGTTCGCCGCGGCTGGACTTGGTGCGCGAGCGTTACGCCACCAAAGGCTGGGTCGTGCCGACTCTCATCCGCGAAGGCGCCTCCATCGGCGCGGGCGTCAGCCTGGTTTGCGGCATCACTGTCGGCGAATACGCCATGGTCGGCACCGGCGCGGTCGTCGCCCGCAACGTCCCGCCCTATGCGCTGGTCTATGGCGTGCCCGCGCGCATCATGGCCACCGTCTGCCGGTGCGGCCTCACGCTCCAGTTCCAGCGCGCCGCGGCCACTTGCGAGGGTTGTGGCAACCGTTACCAGAGGGACACCGACACCGTGAAGTGGCTCGGCCCCAAAATATCATGAGTGCTCCGATGAAAGTCCCGTTCGTTGACCTTCAGGCCCAGTATCGCGCCATCGCTGGCGAAGTCCACGCCGCCATCGAGCCGGTCATGGCCAACACCCGTTTCATCCTCGGCGAGGAGGTGCGGCTCTTCGAGCAGGAGTTCGCCGCCTTCTGCGGCGCGCGCCATTGCGTCGGCGTCGCCAGCGGCACCGACGCGCTGCATCTCATCGTCCGCGCCCTCGGCATCGGCCCCGGCGACGAGGTCATCACCCAAACCAACAGCTTCATCGCCACCGCCATCGGCATCAGCTACGCCGGCGCGAAGCCAGTCTTCGTGGACTGCGACGCCGCCACCTACCAGATGGACGTCTCGAAACTCGAAGCCGCCATCACTCCACGCACCAAGGCCATCATCCCTGTCCATCTCTACGGCCAGCCGGCCGACATGGACGCGGTGCTGGCTGTCGCGAAACGCCACGGCCTGCGCGTCATCGAGGATGCCTGCCAGGCCCACGGCGCGACCTACCGCGGCCGGCCTGTTGGCGCGTTCGGCGACGCGGCGGCGTTCAGTTTCTATCCCGGCAAGAACCTCGGCGCCTACGGCGACGGCGGCGCGATCACCACCCACGACGACGCGCTGGCCGCCAAGCTCCGCGCGTTCCGCGACTACGGCCAGAGCACCAAATACCATCACGATTTCTGCGGCTACAACAGCCGGCTCGACACGATGCAGGCCGCGATCCTGCGCGTGAAACTCAAGCGGCTTTCTTCGTGGAACCAGTCCCGCCAGCGCGCCGCCGCCGCCTACGCAAAGGCGCTGGGCCGCATCGGCGTGGAGCCGCCTCGCCAGGTTTCCAACGGCACGCACGTCTGGCATCTCTATGTCATCCAGGTTGCCAACCGTGCCGCGGTCCAGAAACGTCTCGGTGATGCGGGCGTCTCCACCGGCATCCATTATCCCGTGGCGATCCATCTCCAGAAAGCCTACGCGGACCTCGGCTGCAAACGCGGCATGTTCCCCGTCGCGGAAGCCGCGGCAGACCGCATCCTCTCGCTGCCGATGTTCCCGGAGCTGACCGACGCGCAGGTGGATTATGTGGCCAGCGAGTTGGGGAAGGCGTTGTAGCTTTCAGCGGTCGCGGTCCTGCTGTTCTGACGGCATGGCCGTGGGTTTGCCCAACTCCCCGATCTGGGCCAGCCCGACCGCCTTCAACGTCCACAACAAGGCTGCCGTGAGACACGCCGGCGCGAGCGCCATCGTTTTGGCCCACGGTCCCAGCCGCCCGAGCAGATTGCCCAAGGCATCGAAGAAAGGGAGTTGTTGATACCAGCAGCCGACGCCGAGGCCCGACAGGATCGCCACGCCCGGAAACACCACCAGCAGCCAGCACACCCATCGGCTGACCCGCGCCGTCACCGCCAGCGTCTCGTCCTGGAAAAACTCCCCCAGCCGCCACACGAGGCGGTTCATGCACAGCAACAAACCCGTGCTGCAGACCAGCAGCAACAGCACATTGGCGGTCAGGTAATCCCGCCACGGCGCGCGATGCCAGAAATACGCGAATGGCGCCAGGAACGCCGTCACCAGCGCCAGCCACAGGCAGCGCTGCGCGGCGGCCTTGGCCCTGGCTCCCGGCGTGGACAG
>JACRKA010000046.1 GCA_016219905.1 Verrucomicrobiota bacterium | reverse complement strand
GCGCCTCCTTGCCGTCAAGGAACCATTCGTCCATGCCCCAGAAGTGGCCGGAGCGCACGTCGAGATCGAGCGCGTTGACGAGGCGCGCGACGAGCGGGAGCTGCTCGGTCGGGCCGATGGGGCCGCAGATGCCGACGGGGTCGTCGTCGGTGCTCTGCTTCCATGCGTGGATGTATTCGAGCGCCTCGGCGAGGTAGAAATCCGCGAGCGTGTCATACATCACGATCTTGAAGCCCGGCCGCGATAGTTTCTCGATGTCGCGCGGCGTCAGCCGGGCGGCGGCATCAATGATGTCGGCGTCGAGCGTGGTGTAGTCCCACCAGTCGGGCGAGATGGAGCTGAGTTTGCGTGGCATGGTGTGGTTCCTTTCGGTAGATTGTAATTGGCTGATTCAGTCGCCGGTCAAGCCGGCTCCCAGCCTTGGCGGTAAGTTTCCTTGATGATCGCGTCAGCTTCGGGCGCGTTGGTCGCTTTCATGGCTGCCGCGTCCCACGCGAGCTTCTTGCCGGTCCGCAGCGCCAACAGGCCCAATAATGTCAACTCCGTCAGCCGCGCGCCATACTCGAAATTCGAACTGGCCTGCGGCCCGCCCTTGATGGCGTCGAGCCAGTCGCGGTGATGGCCCTTCGAACGCGGCAGCGTCTCGGCGGGCTTCTTGTATTCGCGCATCCGCTCATACGGCAGCAGCCGCGGCTGGCCGCCCGCGCCTTCGCAGATCATCGTGCCCTTGTCGCCAACGAACAGCACGCCGCGGCCCGGCAGCTTCTCGTCGTCAGGCAAACCCTCCGGCCGCGCCGGCGCGAGGCCGCCGTCATACCACGTCATCTTCACCGGTGGCTGTTTGCCGCGCGGGCCGAACTCGTAGAACATCAGCGAGCCGTGCGGCTGGATCTCGGCGTCCATGTAACCGGCGGCCCGCGCCTCGACGCTGAGCGGCGCTTTCAAGTCGAGCGCCCAGCACGCCGCGTCCATGTCGTGGCAGCCGAAGTCGCCCATGCAGCCGCAGCCGAACGCCCAGAAATCGCGCCACTTCACCGGCACGTAGGCCGGGTGATACGGGCGAGGCTCGCGCGGGCCGAGCCAGAGGTCCCAGTTGATGCCGGGCGGAATCGGCAGCGTGCCGGTGGGGCGGCCCATGAGCTGTTTGTTCCAGCGGTTCGCGCCGACCCAAGCGTGAACCTCGCGCACATTGCCGATAACGCCGTCCCAGAGCCACTCGCACGTCAGGCGGATGCCGACGCGGGAATGGCCCATGTTGCCCATCTGCGTGGCCGCGCCGGTCTCCTTCGCGACGCGGGCGACGAGCCGCGCCTCCCAGATGTTGTGTGTCAGCGGCTTCTCGCAATAGACATGTTTGCCCGCGCGCATCGCCACGGTCGAGACGTAGGCGTGCAGATGGTCCGGCGTCGCGCACAGCACCGCGTCAACCGCCTTCTCCTTCTCCAGCATCACGCGGAAGTCCTCATACTCGGCGCAGCGGAAGCCCGGCGTCTTCCCGCCAAAGTGCTTCTCGATCTCGGCTTTCACCGGCCCGCGCCCGCCCATGCCTTTGTAATAAAACTCCTCGAGGCTGACCGACTCGACGGGATCGGCAACGGCGATGACCTGCGCGTCAGGCTCGTTGAAGAGCGCGCGCAGGTTGGTGCGGCCCTGGCCGCCCGCGCCGACGAGGGCGACGTTGACCTTCTCGCTCGGCGCGACATGGCGCGGCCCGCCGAGCACGTGGCGGGGGACGAATTGGAAGGCAGTGACTGCGGCTGCGGTCTTTCGGATGAACTGTCGTCGGGTGGTTTTCATGGATGGAGGCTCGTGGTGGGCGCGGAGTCTAGCGAATCGAGGACGCGTTGACCATGCCGTTCCGCCTCACGCTTGTGCGAGGATGGGCGTGCAAGACCTGCCCCGGCGGCACACGCGGCAGTGGCAGGCAGCGTAACGAGCAAGAGTCGGCCGGGCGCGTTCACCTTCATCCCACGACGCGGACGCCGCGCTCGCGCAGGTAGTCGTTCCACTGTTTCACCGTCTCCCGCGGCGGCGGCTTCACGGAATCGGGAAGCTCGGTCGTCAGGCCGAACCGCTTGAGTTTGCCGCGCCAGAGGTCGTAGTAGGGCAACAGCTCGACGCCCTGGAGCTTCGGCAGTTTCTTTGCGAGCGCGACGATGCCGTCGAGGTGTTCACGGCGGGCGTTGTGCTGCGGGATCATCGGGCAGCGCAGCAGGATTTTCGCGCCGGCGTCGTGGAGTTGCCGCAGCCGCTCCACGATGGTCTGGAGTTCGCGGCCGGTGAACTTCGCGTGAAGGTTCGGATCGGTCTCCTTGTAGTCGAAGAGCCACAGGTCCACGACCAGCTTCAGCCGCTCGAAGACCTCCCAGCCCGCGTAACCAGAGGTTTCGACGCAACAGTGGATGCCGCGGTTCTTGGCCGCGTGCAGCAGCGACTCGGCAAACTCCGGCTGAAACAGCGGTTCGCCGCCGGAGAGCGTCATGCCGCCGCCGGATTGCGTGTAGTAGTCGCGGTCGCGCAGCACCACCTCCAGCACTTCGTCGGCCTCTGCATCGCGGCCGACCATTTCCAGCGCCTTCGGGTCGCACACCGGCGCGCAATCGCCGCAGTGGGTGCAGCGCGCGCGGTCCACGACGGCCTTGCCGGCGGCGTCTTTCGAGAGGGCGTTGGGTTTGCAGACCTTGAAACATTCGCCGCACGCGATGCACTTGTCCGCCATGTAGGAGAGTTGCGGCTTCGGGTCAATGCTCTCCGGGTTGCCGCACCAGAGGCAGCGCAACGGACAACCCTTCAGGAACACGGTCGTGCGGATCCCCGGCCCGTCGTGGATCGAGAACCGCTGGATGTCGAAGATGCGTCCCGCGCTCATGGCTTGGCCCTCGCTGCCACAAGAAGAAACACGGTGATGAAGCAGTTTTTCATCGCGCTTGCCGACTGCTGGCTTGCGGGATTCTAACGCCGCCGCGGGCCGGGGTTCAACCATGCATTCATGAGAATCCTACTCCCGCTGGCTTGAGTCCGCC
This sequence comes from Verrucomicrobiota bacterium, assembly GCA_016219905.1. Taxonomy (GTDB): domain Bacteria; phylum Verrucomicrobiota; class Verrucomicrobiia; order CAIQCK01; family CAIQCK01; genus JACRKA01. The sequence continues at coordinate 20,108 of JACRKA010000046.1, read as the reverse complement.
GTGTCGGTTTTCCAGGGCCGGAACCAAGGCCGGCACCTTGACAAGGCTGCGGGCCGCTGGCACGATGCGCCGCTCGCTTCGGCGGGCAAGGACGCATGAACAGCCTCCAACGCGCACAACGGGTGATGGACATCGAGATCGCGGCGCTGCGCAAGCTGCGCGCGCGGCTCGATGACCCGCATACGGGCGGGCAGTTTGAGCAGGCGGTCGGGCTGTTGCTCGCGTGCCTGAAGCGCCGCGGCAAGGTCGTGGTGACCGGCATTGGCAAGAGCGGCCTCGTCGGCCAGAAGGTCGCCGCGACGCTGACCAGCACCGGCGCGCCGAGCGTGGTGCTCAACGCCGTCGAGGCGATGCACGGCGACATCGGCATGGTGGCCGACGGCGACGTGGTGCTGGTGTTCAGCTACGGCGGCGAGACCGAGGAACTGGTCAACGCGCTGCCGGCGATCAAGCGGTTCGACGTGCAGATCATCTCGGTGACCGGCGGCCCGAAGAGCCGGCTGGCCCGCTACAGCGACGTGGTGCTCAACGTCGCCGTGGACAAGGAAGCCTGCCCGCTGAACCTCGTGCCGACGGCCAGCACGACCGCGATGCTGGCGATGGGCGACGCGCTGGCGATGGTGCTGCTCGAAGCGCGCGGGTTCAAGAAACGCGACTTTGCGCGGCTGCATCCGGGCGGTTCGATCGGCCGCAGCCTGTTGTTGCTGGTGCGCGACATCATGCGGACCGGCAACCGCAACGCGGTGATCGAGAGCGGCCGGACGGTGAAGGAAGCCATCATGGCGATGACGCGCGCCAAGAGCGGCTCGATCAGCGTTGTGGATAAACGCGGCAAGCTGGCCGGGATATTCACCGACGGCGATTTCCGCCGCCACATCGAGAAGGATGCGGCGGTGCTGGGCCGGGCGATTGACGAGGTGATGACGCGCCGGCCGGTGGTGGTGCGCGACGACCAGTTGGCCGTCGAGGCGGTGAAGATTTTCAACAGCCGCGAGATTGACGACCTCGTGGTGGTGGACAGGAGCGGTCGTCCGGTCGGGTTGGTGGACAGCCAGGACCTGCCGAAGTTCAAGATCATGTGACGCAAACGTTGTGACGGCTGCCGCCGCGCGACGCCGTCTGAAACCGAAGAAAGAGAAGGAAAAGCAGTCATGCCAAGCGCAAACGATCTCCGCAAGGGGATGGCCATCAAATACAACAACGACATCTGCATCGTGCTGGAGACCCAGCATCGCACGCCGGGCAATCTCCGCGCGTTCGTGCAGGCCAGCCTCCGCAGCTTGAAGTCGGGCCGCACCAGCGACGTGCGGTTCAGTTCGACCGAAAAGGTCGAGGTCGTCTCGAAGGAGACCAAGAAAATGGAATACAGCTACAAGGACCAGACCGGCTACCATTTCTCGGATCCCCAGACCTACGAGGAGACCGTGCTGCAGGACGACCTCGTCGGCCACGCGAAGGATTTCCTCGTCGAGAACATGACCGTGGACGTGACGTTCGTGGAGGGCAAGGCCGCGCAGGTCGAGTTGCCGCCGACGGTGGAGTTGAAGATCACCGAATCGGCCGATGGCATCAAGGGCGACAGCGCCTCCAACGTCATGAAGCCCGCCACGGTCGAGACCGGCCTCGTCGTGCAGGTCCCGCTCTTCATCAAGGAAGGCGAGAAGATCAAGGTCCGCACCAGCGACGGCGCCTACATGAGCCGCGCCTGAGCGGCGACGCGATTCTGGTTTGGGGGAGCGCACGCGCCCTCGCGTGCGGTGACGGGCGCCCCCGCCCGTCAAAGGCCGCGCGACGCGACAGCAACCGGAGCCATCGGCGGGGGCGCCGATGGCCGCACGCGAGGGCGCGTGCGCTCCCCATTCTCAATCGCGGGGCGCCAGCCTACGCTTCGGATCGGCCCCTGCTCGCCGCCGCGCTTGACCCGCCGCCACCTCCGTGACAATCTGCGCGCCAGAAACCTGATCCGGCTCGCTTCAACTGTTGGACGAGAAGAATAAAATGGGATGGCTAAGCAAACTCCTCGGTGCGACACCAAAGGAAGAACTGGATGGCATCAACCTCGACACGCATCGAGTGTTTTGGGAACTCGACGGCAAGACAGACTTCCCGAACCTCTTCCGTGCGCTCGCGGATTTCTTGCCCGACGGAAGCGTCTTGTATTTCGAGGGCGGATCCCCGAAAAACGAGTTACTTGCCTTTCTGAATGCGCACGCGATTCCCGAGGAAACTCACGTTGCGGTCTCCGTTCTTTGGCCGAAACCAGTTTACTACCACATTCCAGCAACTCGAAAGAACCTTGCACGTCTTGCGGAGTTGTCCGAACATTGCGCGGCACCGGAACTCGGAGTGCACTTCCATGTCTATTGTGAGAACAAGATTTTGCTGGAGTGGCATGACGCGTTCGGCCAGCCCATGCTGCTTTCTGGAGACATCCCTGAAGACAAGGTCATAAACTTTGCTCAAGTCTTGTCCATGAAGACAACGAAATGGAAAAATGCCGGCGAACAAGAGCATTGACCGTTACATTTCAAGCGTTGCGATGCGCGGCTTGAACCGAAGGTGATGCTCGACTTTGATGTATCAACCGTCAGGTTCTGACCCCGCCCGTTTTCCACTCCGCCAGCCCGTCCTCTCACAAACTGAAATACGCAAACCCCATCCGTTCCGCGTCGCGGCGGCTGAACTTGTTCTTGATGTCCACGAGGATCGGCTGGCGCGGCATGAGCCGTTTCAGGTCCGCGAGCGTGACGCCATCGAATGCACGGTGATTATTGACGATGCAAACGGCGTCCACGCAGCCGGCCCTAGCGAACGGGACGTTGCGGATGCCGAACTCGCGCCGCACCACCGCGGCGCCCAGCAACGGGTCGCAACCGATCACTTCCACTTTCTGCGCGCGCAGGTGGCGGATGGTGTCGGCCACCTTCGAGTTGCGCACGTCGGGGACGTTCTCCTTGAATGTGAGGCCCATCATCAACACGCGCGCGCCCTTGAGCGGCCGGCCCGACTGTGAGATTGCGAGAGCGATCATCCGGCCGACGTGGACGGCCATCGCGTCGTTGACGGCGCGGCCCGCGAGGATAACGGCGGGGTGATGGCCGACCTCCAGCGCCTTGTGGGTGAGGTAGTAGGGATCCACGCCGATGCAATGGCCGCCGACGAGGCCCGGCGTGAACTTCTGGAAATTCCACTTCGTCGCCGCGGCGTCGAGCACGGCGCGGGTCTCGATGTCCAGCCGCGCGAAGATCAGCGACAGCTCGTTCATCAGCGCGATGTTCAGGTCGCGTTGGATGTTCTCGATGACCTTGGCCGCCTCGGCGGTCTTGATGGTTGGCGCCCGATGCACACCCGCCTTGCAGACCAGCCCGTAGTAAGCCGCCACGCGCTCCAGCGTCGCCGCGTCGCAACCGCTGACGACCTTGATGACGCGTTCCAGCGTGTGCTGGCTGTCGCCGGGGTTGATCCGCTCCGGAGAGTAAGCGACGGAGAACTCGCCGCGCGCGAGCCGCAGGCCGCTCGCGCGTTCGAGGATGGGCAGCACGACCTCCTCCGTGACGCCGGGATACACCGTGCTCTCCAGCACCACCGTTGCGCCGCGGCGCAGGTTGCGGCCGACGATTGCGCTGGCGCGGCGCACCGGGCCGAGGTCGGGTTCCTTGGCGTCGTCAATCGGTGTCGGCACGGTGATGACGACGAACGGGCATCGTCGCAGCAGCCTCGGGTCGGTGGTGAACGTCAGGTTTCGCCTCCGTAATTCCGCCGACGTTGTCTCCCCCGTCTCGTCGTGGCCCCGCCGCAGCGCCGCGATGCGGCGGGCCTTGATGTCAAAACCGATGACCGGCAAGTGCTTCGCAAACGCCACCGCCAGCGGCAGGCCCACGTAGCCCAACCCCACCACGCCGATGGGGCCGCGCGATTTCTCCGGGCGCAGTCTGCGTTTCGTCATGGCCGCGCAGTCTAGCGGCCAGCGTCAGCCGGTCAAACCACAAAAGGCTTTTGCCGCCGCGGCCCATCTGCTACAACCCGCGCCTTGTGAGATTTCCCGCCGCCATCGCCGCCGCGCTGCTGTTGTCGGCGTGCATCGCCTCCGGGCAGGATTTGGAAGCGAAGCTCGCCGCCCAGGCCGCCGACACGCTCATCGCGCGGTCCATCCTCGCCTCCGGCGGCTTTGAGCGGCTTGCCGCGGTGCGCGACATCGTCGGCTCCGGGGACCTCTTCATGCGCCAGGTCCAGCCCGGCCAGGCCAAGCCCGCCGAACAGCGCGGCGGGTTCGCGATCGCCTTGAAGCGGCCGGACAAGATGCGGATGGAATTCACCCTCGGCGACACCCGCCGGATCCAGCTTTTCGATGGCTCGCGCGGCTGGAACGTCACCGTGACCCGCGACGGCATGCGTCTCGCGGAGATCACCGGCGACGCGCTCCGCCAGCTCCGCGGCGACACTCTTGAGAACAACGACCGGCTGCTGACCTACAAGCAACGCGGCCTGCGCGCGCGGCTCGTGGACCCGGCCCGCTTCATCTGGCTCGCGGACGGCGCCGCGATCCGCGCCTGCGCCGAAGTTGAGATCGCCGGCTACGACCTGCAGCCCCGCCGCCTGTTCTTCGACAAACAAAGCGATTTGATCATCAAGGTGGCCTGGGGTTTCGACGAGACTTACTTCGGCAACTTCCGCGCCGTGGAGGGAGTCATCACCGCGATGAAAATGATCAAGCGGCGCGGCGACGAGGAAATCGAGTTCCGGTTCCAAGACGCCAAGATCAACAGCGGCGTCCCCGACGCCTCCTTCCGGCCCGAACGAAAACCCTGAACCGGTCCGCTTGCCGCCCGCCCGCGACCTCACTGACCGGCGCCCGATGACTTCGAGTCAAGCGGCCGGATGTGCATCTTCGTTTCGCGCCGTGGCGTTCCACAAACACGCGACCGTGGCGGCGCCCGCAAACGCGCAGCCGGCCCAGAAGAACACGGCAATCCGCCAGCCGTGGGCGTCCGCCAGATAGCCGGTGAGCATGTTGCCCGCGGCCGCGCCCACGTAGCCCATGAAATTAACGAACCCCACCGCGGCCGCCGCGGTGCCGCGCCGCGCCATGTCGGCGGGGAACGCGCCCACCAACAGGACTTGCGCCCCGAAGATGCAAAACCCCACGAGCAACAAGACCGCCACCGACGCGACCGGACCCGCATGGATCAGCGGCGTGTAAGCGACGGCCAGGAAACCGAGCGCGACCAGCAGCATGCAGATCACCGGCGCGCGGCGGCTGCCGAAGAACCGGTCCGTCGCCCAACCGGACACGTAGGCCCCCGCCATCCCGCCCAGCGGCAGCACCGCGTATTTGAACGCCGCGGCGTCCACGCTTGAGTTCTGCACTTCCTTCAAGTGCGCCACGCCCCAGTCGGTGAACCCATAACGGCACGCGTCGAGCAAACCGAGCGAAACAGCGACCAGCCACAGCGCCGGATTGGCCAGCGTGATGGCGATGTTCTCCCGAAAACTGCCGCGGTTTGCGGGACCGGGGTTCGTTGCCAGAGCGGCCGCCCCGGAGCGCCCGCGATCCGCAGCCTCCGGCGTCTCGCGCAGGCACACGAGCATGTGGACGCCCGCGGCCACCAGCAACGCCGCCGGGACATAGAGCGCGCCCCGCCAGCCGAAACTCTGCGCCGCCCACCCGGCCACCACGAAAGTCAGCGCCCCGCCGAGTTGGTAGCCCGTCCCGATGATGCCCATCGCCCAGCCGCGCTTCGCTGGAGGAAACCAGTTCGCGGCCACGCGCACCGTCGGCGTCCAGCCGAGCGCCTGGACGTAGCCGTTGCAGGCCCAGACGAACAGCAGGAAGTAGAGCGCCGTCCCGAAGCCGAAGCACACGTTGAGCAACGCCGAGCAAAACATCCCCGCCGCCAGCAGCACGCGGGGTGAGATGCGCTCGGCAAGCTGGCCGTTGATGAACTGGCCGACGGCATAAGCCAGTTTCAGCGACATCAGCACCGCGCCGAGCTGCGCCTTGGTGTAACCCAGCTCCGCCTGCATGCCGGGCAGGGCCACCGCCAGGTTATTGCGGCAGAAATAGAACGACCCGTAGGTCAGCCACAACACCCACAGCACCATCGCTTCGCCGGGCCTTGTCGCGCGTTGCAGAGTTTGTGATTGCATGATCCCCTCGGGTTGCTGGGACGAACGATGGGGCGCAGTATGCAGGCCGCGGCCAGCCAGTGCAAGGCCGCGACATCAGCGCGCCCCGCCTCGCTTACAGATGGCGGCCATGTTCGAGATACGCATCAAAGAGGGCGACGATGTTCTCCGTCGGCACGTCGGGCAGCAGGTTGTGCGCGGTGCCGAAGATGTAGCCGCCGCCCGGGCCGAGCGTCGCGGCGCGCTGGCGGACTTCGGCGGCGACCTCCTGGGGCGTGCCCTTCGGCATCGTGTTTTGGATGTCCATGCCGCCCTGGAAGGCGAGATGCCGGCCGTATTTCTTTTTCAGGGTCGCGATGTCCATCGCGGAGGGCTGGAGCGATTGCAGGATGTCCAGCCCGCAATCAATGAACTCCGGCACCAGGTCCAGCACGTTGCCGCACGTGTGATACATCGTCTTGATGCCGTGGCGGTGGGCGAGGTCGTTGAACTTGCGGAAGTTCTCCTTAAAGAAACGGCGGTAAACGTCCACGCTCACCCACAGCCCGTGCTGCGTGCCCATGTCGTCGCCCATGAAGAAGATGTCAATGGTGCCCTCGGCGGCGCGGAAGACGCGCTCGTTGTAGGCGAGATAGTAGCCGGCGATGCGCTCGAGGATGCACCCGGCGAGCGCGGGCTGCTCCATCAGGTCGAGCAGGAACTGCTCCATGCCGCGCAGGTAGCTGGCAGGTTTGAGTTGCGCGGTGCGGTCGAGCCGGTCGCCGGCCATGACAACCGCCGCGCCGGTCGCTCTCGCTCGCAGGCAGGCACCTTTCACGCCACTGTAATCCCACATGTCAGCCGACGGCCACTTGGGATACCGCTCGATCTCCTCGATCGTCTGCATGCGCTCCAACGGCGAGCGGTGGACGTGTTTGTAGGACCACGACCACGCGCGCCCGGTCCGGTCGGTGCCGCTGACGGTCATCGGCTGCCGCTGAACCCCCCAGTAATCTTCAACGATGCCGTCAGCGCGCGTCGCGTGCTGCTGGCCGGCGAGGTTCGGCCCCATGACGTAACGCAAGTCCACGTTGAGCCGGCGCAGCAATGCCTCTTCGTCCGCCACACCGTAGTGCGCGATCAGCCGGTCGGTCACCGACTCCACGGCCCAGTAGTCAATCGGGATGCGGTCCGGCTCGCGCCGCGCCACGCTCGCCAGCACGCGCTCGCGGCTGTGGGGCGGGTGGGTCGTTGGGGTCATGTCCGTTCTCAAAGGCAACCTCGCTGCACCCGGTGGCGGGAGAATGCTGTGCGCAGATTGCGACCACGCACCGGAAGATATCAAGCAGCAAATAACGCCGTGAATCTGGGCGCCGCGGTTCTGGCGCGATCGCAGCCCGAACAAAAGGCTTTTGCCGCCACGACCGCTTTGCTACAAGTCGGCGCCCTGACATCCACCATGAGACGACTCGACCATCGTTCGCCTGATTTCGAAACGCGCCTCGCCGCGCTGGAGCAGACCAGCCTCTTCGACCCGGCCATCGAGGCCCGCACCCGCGACATCATCGAGGCCGTCCGCGCCCGCGGTGACGACGCCCTCATCGAGACCACCGCCCGCTTCGACGGCTGGCAGGCCGCCGGCGCCGCCGCGTTCCGCGTCACTGCCGAAGAGCTGCGCGACGCCGGCAACGCCGTCAGCGCGGACTTCAAGCGCGCCGCGAAGTTTGCGTTGCGCAACATCGAGTTCTTCAACCGCCGCGGCCTCCGTCGCGGCTGGAGCGCCCGCAACCCGCAGGGCGCCGCCGTCGGCGAAAAATACGACCCGCTCCGGCGTGTCGGCATCTACGTCCCCGGCGGCACCGCGCCGCTGGTCTCCAGCAGCCTCATGACCGTCGCGCTGGCCCGCGTCGCCGGCTGCCTAGAGCGCGTCGTTTGCACGCCGGCCCGCAATGGCAAGGTGAACCCCGCCCTCCTCTTCGGCCTGAAACTCTCCGGCGCGACCGAGATCTACAAACTCGGCGGATCACAGGCCGTCGCCGCGATGGCCTACGGCACCGCCACCATCGGCCGCGTCTCGAAAGTCTTCGGGCCCGGCAACGCCTACGTTGTCGCCGCCAAGCGCCTGCTCTTCGGCCACGTTGGCGTGGACCTGCTGCCCGGCCCCAGCGAATTGCTCGTCATCGCTGACGACTCCGCCGAGCCGCCGCTGATCGCCGCCGACATGCTCGCGCAGGCCGAACATGGCAGCGGCCACGAGCGCGTGTTCCTCGTCACCACGTCGGAGGAAGTTGAAGCCGCCGTCCGAGCCGAGATCGAGAAGCAACTCGCCTCGCTCTCGCGCAGTGACCTCTGTCGCAAAGTCCTGGCGAACACCGCTGCCGTCATCATCGTCCGCTCGCTCGCGCAGGCCGCCGAGATCGCCAACCGCATCGCACCCGAGCACCTCGAACTGCACTGCAAAGGCGCGCGCAAACTGCTGCCGAAGCTCACGACGGCCGGCGCGATTTTTATCGGCCGATGGAGTCCGACCGTCGCCGGCGATTTCGTTGCCGGCCCCAGCCACGAACTGCCGACCGGCGGCGCGGGACGCATTTTCCCCGGCCTGACCGTGGACCAGTTCCAACGCCGCACCAGCATCGTCGAGTATTCGCGCGAATCGCTGCGGAAGTCGGTCGCCGCCATCGGCGAGTTTGCCAAGGCCGAGGGCCTCGATGCCCACGGCAAGTCGGCCACCATCCGCTTCGAGCGATGAGCCACCTCCGCCCCAACATCGCGCGGATGCACGCCTACGTGCCCGGCGAGCAGCCGAAGGTGCCCGGTCTCATCAAGCTCAACACCAACGAGAACCCGTATCCGCCGTCGCCCAGAGTAGCCGCGTCACTCCGTGACGCGGTCCGCGACGGCTCGCCGCTGCGGCTCTACCCCGACCCCATTTGCAGCGAACTCTGCGCGAAGGCCGCCGCCCTTTACGGCGTCAAGCCGGACCAGGTCCTCGTCGCCAACGGCAGCGACGAAGTGCTGACGCTGGCACTGCGCGCGTTCGTCGGCGAAGGCCAGCGCGTGGCCTACGCCATGCCGAGCTACTCGCTTTATCCGGTGCTCGCCGACATCCAGGGCGCGAAGAAGGTCGAACTGGCGATGAATCCCGACTTCACGCTCCCGGAGCGGTTGTTCCGCGAGCGCGCGCCGCTCAAGCTCGTCACCAGTCCCAACGCCCCCAGCGGTGTCGCCGTGCCGACCGCAACGCTCGACCGGCTTTGCGCCGCGTCGAGAGGCGTCGTGCTGATTGACGAGGCTTACGTGGACTTCGCCGGCGACAACGCGCTGCGGCTCGTGAAGAAGCACCGCAACGCGCTCATCGCCCGCACGCTCTCGAAGAGCTACTCGCTCGCCGGCATGAGGATCGGCTTCGCCATCGGCCACCGCGCGCTCATCGAGGGCCTGATGAAGGTCAAGGACAGCTACAATGTGAACTGCCTCAGCCAGGTGGCCGCGCTCGCCGCACTCGCCGACCAGGAGCATTTCCGGCAGAACGTCGCGCGCATCAAGGCCACCCGCGCGCGGCTGAGCCGCGAACTGTTCGGCCTGGGCCTCGGCGTGCTGCCAAGCGCCGCCAACTTCGTCTTCGCGCGGCCCCCGGCCGGCCTGACCGCGCGCAGGCTTTACACCGAGCTGCGGGCGCGCAACATTCTCGTCCGCTGGTGGAGCGACCCGCGCGTGCGCAACCGCGTCCGCGTCACCATCGGCACCGACGACGAAACCGACAAACTGCTCGCGGCCATCCGCGACATCCGGGCGAAACGACCATGAAACGCATCGCGAAGATCAAGCGCCACACGGCGGAGACGAAGATTGACCTCACGCTCGCCGTGGACGGCCGCGGCAAGGGCGACGTGAAGACCGGCATCCCGTTCTTCGACCACATGCTGACGCTGCTGGCCAAGCACTCGCTCTGCGACCTGAAGCTCCGCTGCAAGGGCGACATCGAGATTGATTTCCACCACACCGTCGAGGACTGCGGCATCGCGCTCGGCCAGGCGTTCGCGAAGGCGCTCGGTGACAAGCGCGGCATCAAACGCTACGGCTGGTCGCGCGTGCCGATGGACGAGGCCCGCGTCGAGGCCACGCTCGACTTCGGCGGCCGGCCGGTGCTGGTCTATGAAGGCGCGCGGCTGACGAAGGTCGGCGGGGCCGTCATCGGCCGCACGGCGAGCGACCGCTTCACGCCACAACTCGTCGAGGAGTTTCTCCGCGCGTTCGCGACCAGCGCGGCGGCGAACCTCCACATCGTCATCCAGGCCGGCCGCGACGCGCACCACATGATCGAGGGCGTGTTCAAGGCGCTGGCCAAGGCCCTCGACCTCGCCTGCCAGCGCGACCCGCGCGTCACCGGCGTGCCGAGCACAAAGGGCACGCTGACGCGATAGCGGCGTCGCGCAGCCGAGACGACTTCCCATGAGCCTGACGATTGATCTCTCCGGCAAGGTGGCGCTCATCACCGGCTCGTCGCAAGGCATCGGCGCGCAGATGGCGCGGACGTTTCATCAGGCGGGAGCGACGGTGGTGTTGAATCATCCCGACGTCGGCTCGACACGCGCGGATGCGGACAAGCTCGCCGCCGAGTTGAACGCCGCCCGCCCCGCGAGCGCCGTCGTCGCGGCTGCGGATGTATCGCAGGCCGACGCCGTGCAGCGCATGATGCAGGGAGTTCGGCAGCGCCTCGGCGGGATTGATTTCCTCATCAACAACGCCGCCATCCTCCGCGACCGCACGGTCGCCAAGATGTCGCTCGACGAGTGGAGGTCCGTCCTCGATGTGAATCTCTCCGGCGTTTTCCACTGCTGCAAGTTCGGCCTCGAGATCATGCGCGACGGCGGCGCCATCGTGAGCCTCGGCAGCATCGCGGCGATCCAGGGCTTCTACGGCCAGGCCAATTACGCCGCCGCCAAGGCCGGCGTGCAGGCGATGATGCGCGTCGTCAGCCGCGAGGCTGCCCGCCGCGGCATCCGCGCCAACGCCATCGCCCCCGGCGTCATCGAGACCGCGATGGCCGCGACGATCCCCGACAACATCCGCGCCGAGATGATGAAGAACATCCCGCTCGCCCGCTTCGGCGCAGCCGATGAAGTGGCCCACGTCGCGCTCTTCCTCTGTTCGCCGCTCGCGAGCTATGTGACCGGCCAGACGATCGAAGTCAACGGAGGCTGGCGGGGATGAGGGGCGCGGCGCGCATCACCTCCGCCGCCGAAGCGGTCGCGGCGATTCCCGATGGCGCGACCGTGGCCGTCGGCGGTTTCGTCGGCGCGGGGCATCCGGAAGCGCTGACCGCCGCGCTGGAAAAACGGTTCCTCGCGGACGGTTCGCCGCGCGACCTCACGCTCCTCTACGCTGCCGGCCAGGGCGACCGCGGCGAGCGCGGGCTGAACCATCTCGCGCACCTCGGGTTGGTGAAGCGCGTCGTGGGCGGGCATTGGAACCTGGCGCCGAAGCTCGGAACACTCGCGCTTGGAAACCAAATCGAGGCCTACAACTTTCCCCAAGGTGTCCTTTGCGTGCTGCTGCGCGAGATTGCCGCCAAGCGCCCCGGCGTCATCACAAAGATCGGCATGAATACGTTCGTGGACCCGCAGAACGGCGGCGGACGCCTGAACGCGCGCACTACCGAGCCGCTGGTGGAGCGCCTCACGCTCGACGGCGAGACGTGGCTGCGTTATCGCGCCTTTCCCGTCCACGTCGGCCTCATCCGCGCCACGACCGCCGACCGCCGCGGCAATCTCAGCATGGAGCGCGAAGGCCTGATCGGCGAAGTGCTCCCCATCGCGCAGGCCGCGAAAAACCACGGCGGCATCGTCATCGCGCAGGTCGAACGGGTCGTCGAACGCATCGCCGACCCGAAATCCGTGCGCGTGCCCGGCGTGCTCGTGGACTACGTCGTCGTCGCGGAACCGGCGCAGCATCCGCAGACGTTCGGCGAGCAGTTCAATGAAGCCTTCGTCGCCGCGGCCGACGGACACGGCACGCTCGCGCCGCTGCCGTTTTCGGAGCGCAAGATCATCGGCCGCCGCGCGCTCATGGAGATTCGCAGGGGCGACATCGTCAACCTGGGCATCGGCGTGCCCGAAGCCGTCGCCGCCGTCGCTGCGGAAACGGGCCGGCTCGGCGAGTTCACACTCACCGTTGAAAGCGGGCCGACGGGCGGCGTGCCAGCGTCGGGGCTGAGCTTCGGTTGCAGCCATTACCCGGAGGCCATCGTGGACCAGCCGTCCCAGTTTGATTTTTACGACGGCGGCGGCCTGGACGTGGCCGTGCTCGGCGCGGTGGAGGTGGACGCGGAAGGCAGCGTGAACGTGAGCACGTTCGCGGGCCGGTTCGCGGGGATCGGCGGCTTCGTGAACATCGCGCAGAGCGCCAAGCGCGTGGTCTTTTGCTGCACGTTCCGCGCGGGCGACCTCGACGTGGCGGTGGACGGCGGCTCGCTGCGCATCGTGCGCGAAGGCCGGCACGCGAAGTTCGTGAAACGCGTGCAACAGGTCTGCTTCCACGGCCCGTCGGCGCTCGCCCGCGGGCAGGAGGTGTTGTTCATCACCGAGCGCGCCGTGTTTGCGCTCACGCGCAGCGGCCTCGTGTTGCGCGAGATCGCCCCCGGCATCGCGGCGGAGAAACAGATTCTGCCGCTGATGGAGTTCGCGCCTGCCTCTGTCGAATCCCGCCTGATGCCCGCCGCCTGCTTCGAGCCATCCTGACATGAAATACACCCAGCCCATTTACCTCGTGGACGCGCGCCGTTCGCCGGTCGGCCGGCTCGGTGGCGGACTGAAATCGCTCACGGCCGCCGACCTCGCGTTGCAAGTCGGCGAGGCCGTCGTGACGGCGCCGCTCAAGCCGGCCATTGACCAGGTCATCCTCGGCCAGGTGTTGCAGGGCGGCGCGGGCATGAACGTCGCGCGGCAAGCCGGCCTCCGTCTCGGTTTGCCGCACGCGACGCCCGCGTTCACCGTGAACATGGTTTGCGCGTCCGGCCTCAAGGCCGTCGCGCTGGCGGCGGACAGCATCGCGATGGGCGACGCGTCGCTCGTGCTAGCGGGCGGAGTCGAGTCCATGAGCTGCGCGCCTTATTATGCGATGGAACTTCGCTGGGGGAAAAAGCTCGGCGACGGCGCGCTGGTGGACGCGATCCTTGCCGACGGCCTCACGGACCCGGTGTTGAAGCTCGGCATGGGCGAGACCGCCGAGCGCATCGCCAGCCTGCTGAAGATCAGCCGCGAGGAGCAGGACCGTTTCGCTCTGGCAAGCCATCAACGCGCGACGGCGAACCGCGCAGCGTTCCAGCGTGAAATCGTTCCCGTCAAGACCCGCGAGGGCGAGATCAACGCCGACGAGCATCCGCGCGCGGACACGACGCTCGAAAAGCTCGCGCAACTCAAACCGGCTTTCCGCCCGAACGGCACCGTCACCGCCGGCAACGCCTCCGGCATCAACGACGGCGCGGCGCTCGTGCTGGTCGCCAGCGAAGCCGCAGCGAAGCGGCACGGACTCCAGCCGCGCGCACGGATCGTCGGCGCCACGGAGGTCGGGTGCGACCCGGCCATGATGGGACTCGGCATCATCGGCTCGATCCGGAAACTGTGCGACGCGACGGGCTGGAAACTGGACGGCGTGGACGCGGTGGAGATCAACGAGGCGTTCGCCGCGCAGGCGCTGGGGTGCGCGAAGGAATTGCGGCTCGACCCGGCGAAGCTGAACCGCCGCGGCGGCGCGATTGCGCTGGGGCATCCGATCGGTTGCAGTGGCGCGCGTGTGCTCGTGACGTTGCTGCACATCCTGGAAGACCTGAAACTCCGGCGCGGCATCGCCTCGCTCTGCGTCGGCGGCGGCATGGGCATCGCGATGGCGATCGAACGCGAAATGTAGTCGCGAACGAAGGCTGTATGATTGACGCGACCGAGCTGCACCAGTTGTTGCACCGGCACTTCGGCTTTCACGAGTTCCTGGAAGGCCAGGAGCCGGTCATTGACGCAGTCGTCAACGGCCAGGACGCGCTGGTGATCATGCCCACGGGTGGCGGCAAGTCCCTCTGCTACCAGTTGCCCGCGATGCTGCTCGACGGCATCACCGTCGTCGTCTCGCCGCTCATCGCGCTGATGAAGGACCAGGTGGATGGCATGGTGGAGAAGAAGATTCCCGCCACGTTCATCAACTCCTCGCTCGGCCAGGCCGAGATGGACGACCGCATCGCGCGGATGAAACGCGGTGAATACCGGCTGGTCTATGTCGCGCCGGAGCGGTTCAAGAGTCCGCGGTTCGTGCAGGCGCTCGCGCCGCTGTCCATCGCGCTGTTCGCCATTGACGAGGCGCACTGTATCTCGCAGTGGGGCCACGATTTCCGGCCCGACTACCTGCGGCTGAAATGGGCGCTCAAAGACCTCGGCCAGCCGCAAGTTGCCGCGCTGACGGCCACCGCGACGCCGGAGGTGCGCGACGACATCATCGAGCAGCTCGCGCTCGGCAAATTCGGCCGCAAGCCGCCGCAGGTGTTCGTCTCCGGCTTCGCCCGCCACAACCTGACGCTTGCCGTCACGCACACCGCCAACAAGGCGGAGAAACTGGAGCGCGTCTTCGAGGCCATCAGGACGTTGAAGACCGGCATCGTCTATTGCGCCACGCGCAAGAACGTCGAGAAGGTTCACGCGCACCTTGCCGAGCGGCGCGCGCAGGCGATCTACTACCACGGCGGCATGACCGAGGAGCAGCGCACCAAGGCACAGGACAAGTTCATGGGCGGCCAATGCCCGGTGGCGGTGGCCACCAACGCGTTCGGGATGGGCGTGGACCGCGCGGACCTGCGGTTCGTGATTCACTATGACATCCCCGGCAGCGTCGAGGCTTACTATCAGGAAGCGGGCCGTGCGGGACGCGACGGCGAGCCGGCGCGTTGCGAACTGCTGTTTAACTACGCCGACGTGCGGACGCAGGAGTTTTTCATCGAAGGCGCCAACCCAACGCGGGAGATCATCGCCGGTTTGCATCAGGCGTTGCTGCGGCTCTGCAAGCGCGGCCCGATTGAGATGCCGATGTCCGAGATCGCGGAGCACGTCAAGGCCGCCAAGAACGACATGGCCGTCGGCAGCGCGCTCTACCTGTTGGAGCGCGCCGGATTCATCACGCGCGATTACCGGCAGGGCAGCCGCACTTACACGACGCGGCTGGTGGAGCCGGCGAAGTCGCTGGAGGACTTGGCGATTGATTTCGAGCGGCTCGACGCGAAGCGCACGCGCGATGAGGCGAAGCTGCGGCGGATGATTGATTACGCGGACCAACGCGGCTGCCGGCACGCTTTCATTCTGAACTATTTCGGTGACGAGGAAGCGGCCGACCGCTGCAACGTCTGCGACAACTGCGGCGGCGCGCCGACCCCCAAGCGCCGGGCCGCTGCCAAACGCGAGAAAGTCGAGGCGGTGTCAGTTTCTGAACCGGTCCAAGTCAGCGCGGACGACCAGAAGCTGTTGTTGCAGAAGGCGCTGAGCTGTGTGGCGCGGATGGACGGACGGTTTGGCTTGGGGCGCGTCACGCTGGTGCTGGTTGGGTCGCGCTCAAAGGAGGTGTTCGACAGCCAACTGGAGCGGCTTTCGACCTACGGCCTGCTGAAGGAGTTCGGTTACGATTTCACGCTGGAACTGTTGCGCCGGCTCGTCGCCGCCGGTTGCATTGAGGTGACGGGCGTCGAATACCCGCAGGCGTCGCTGTCCGACCTCGGCCGCGAGGTGTTGCTGGCGATGAAGCCGCTCGACATCGAACTGCCGCCTGTCGAAAAGCGAAAATCAACCGCGCGCCGATCCACGGAAGCTGTGGCGACCGTGCCGGAGGCACCGTATGACGCGCGGCTGTTCGATGCGCTGCGCCAATGGCGGCGCAAGGTGGCCGACGGGATGGGCGTGCCGGCGTTCCTGATCTATCCCGACGCGACGCTGAAGGAACTGGCGCGGCACAAGCCGCAGACGGAGGAGGCGTTGCTGGAGGTGCGCGGCATCGGCCCGGCGAAGGCGCGGCAGTTTGGCATGGAGACACTGACAGTCATTCGCAGTGTCCCCTGATCGCGCAGACACGCGCGTTGCCGGTGCTCCACCGGCTCGAACAGCTTGACCAGCCAGCGGCGGAAGTTGTCTGGGATGCTTGTGTGTACCAAATCACTTCACGATCGTTAAGTGATTTGTTACACATCGCCAAGCGTCACCGCTTTATCCGTGCCGCCGCTTGGACCAGAGCGCGTATCAGTTGTTGGTGAACGTCGTCTGCGCGGGCGCCAGGAAACCGCGGTGGCAGCAGGCGTTGTGGCAGGAAGGGATCGCGACGCAGCAGTTCTCCGTAAACGGCGGACGCCTCGTGGCGCCATTGCCCCAGTTCTTGCAGCGCAGCCTGCCCCTCTGCCAGTGCCCCCAACCGTCGCAGGCAATCACCAATGAAATTATCGTATTCCTCTGCCAGTCTTGCCAGCGGCCACGCGCGCGCGGCTATGTCTGCGTCAGATATCGGACCTTTCTCGGGACTTTCAAACTGAAGGATCCAGTTTAGTTTGCTCGATTCATCGAGGAATCGTTGAAGTTCGTGGCTCAATGGAAAAGCTGAAATCCAGACACTTTTTTGCAATTGTCCAAGCCGCTCCACCCGCAGCCACCAGCGGAACGTATCCCTTTGTTTGCGCGACGCTTCGGGGAAATCGAACGTCACCAATCGCCAGCGGCCGTCCCATGATCGCCGGCGCAGACGGGTTGTGTCCCGCAACTCCGCCAGCCGTCTCCGCCCTGCCTGGGTCAATCGCCATTCAATCTCGCTGCCGTGGGCCACGCGCTCCAGCAACCGGCTTTGCTGAAGCCGCCAGAGTGCCTGGCGATAGCTTGCATCGCGATGAAGCCGGTGGCCGAAGTTCATCAGATTCGATAACGTAGGGCGGCTGAGCACGCCATAGGTCGCCGCAGCCAATTCCAACAACTCCAATGCGCTTGCGTTCATAATGAACTCTATTGCAGGACTGGACTATGTGTAACAAATCACTTCACGGTCGTGAAGCAATTTGTTACACATGGGCGGGCTTGTGCGACGCGGGGGCTGCCGCTAGGCTGCGGGCGTGATTGCCCTGCTCGATTACGGTTCCGGCAACCTGCGCAGCGTCCAGAAGGCGCTGCAGAAGGTCGGCGCGGACGTGCGGCTGGCGACGCGGCCGGAGGAGATGCGCGACGCGCGGGCGGTGGTGCTGCCCGGCGTCGGCGCGTTCGACGACTGCGTCAACGCGATGAAGCGGCAGGAACTGCTGGAAGCGGTGCGCGAGTTCATCCGGAGCGGGCGGCCGTTTCTGGGAATCTGCGTCGGCTATCAGGCGCTGTTCGAGCGCAGCGAGGAGTTCAACAGTTGTGCGGTGGGGCTGGGCATCTTTGCGGGCAAGGTCGTGCGATTCACCGAGCAGCCGGGGCTGAAGATCCCGCAGATGGGCTGGAACCGGATCGAGATCGTGAAGCCCGATTGCCCGCTGTATCGCGGCGTGCCGGACGGCAGTTTCGTGTATTTCGTCCACAGCTATTTTCCGAAACCGGCGGACGATTCGCTCGTCGCGACGCGGACCGACTATGGCGGCAACTTTGCGTCGTCCATCTGGAAGGACAATGTGTTCGCCACGCAGTTCCACCCGGAGAAAAGCCAGGCGGTCGGGCTGAAAATTCTGGAAAACTTTGTTGGGTTGTCATGCTGATTCTACCTGCGATTGATTTGAAAGGCGGCAAGGTCGTCCGGCTGCGCCAGGGGCGCGCGGGCGACGTGACGACTTACTCCGACGACCCGGCGGCGGTGGCGCGGCAGTGGGAGTCCGAGGGCGCGCGCTATCTGCACGTGGTGGACCTCGACGCGGCGTTTGAGGGCGAGCCGAAGAACTGGGACGCGCTGAAGAAGATCCTCGACGCGGTGCAGATCCCGGTCGAACTCGGCGGTGGACTCCGCACCGAGGAGCACATCTCGCGGGCGCTGAAGCTCGGCGTGACGCGCGCCATCGTCGGCACGAAGGCTTGTGAATCGCTCGATTTCGTCGCGGGGCTGGTGAAGCAGCATGGCGACCGCATCATCGTCGGCGTGGACGCAAAGGACGGATTTGTGGCGGTGCGCGGCTGGGTGGCGGCCTCGACGTTGAAGGCGGTGGATTTCGGCAAGCAGGCCGCCGGCGTCGGCGTTAAGACGATCGTCTATACCGACATCGCCAAGGACGGGATGTTGCAAGGGCCGAACTTCGCCGCGATGGCGGAGATGGCCGACGCGCTCGCGGGCACGGGAACGGGTGTGATCGCCAGCGGCGGCATCTCGTGCGCGGCCGACGTGCACAAGCTGCGCGCGCTCGGCAAACCGAATCTCGTCGGCGTGATCATCGGCAAGGCGCTCTATGACGGGCGGCTGAAGTTGAGCGAGGTGCTGGCCTGAAGTCAGATTTTCCCCAAGACTCTCATTTGACGCCGTCCGAGTCGTCGTCTAGTTTCGGCGGCAATTTGAGGGGAATCAACGAATGACAACGACAACTGAAAATGTGATCACAGTGACAGACAAAGCTGCGGTGCAGGTGAAGACCCTGCGCGATGGCAGCGAAGACACCAAAGGCAAGCCCTTGCGCGTTTATGTCGAGGCGGGCGGGTGCTCCGGTTTTCAATACGGCATGTCGTTCGACGCCAAGAACGCGGACGACGTGGTGGTGAGCGCGGGCGGCGTCGAGGTGGTGCTCGACCCGGTCAGCGCGGGCTACCTGCGCGGCTCGACGATTGATTTCGAGGACGGCTTGCAGGGCACCGGGTTTAAGATTATAAACCCGAACGCGCAGCGATCGTGCGGCTGCGGCAAGTCGTTCGAAGCGTAGTGTTCTTTTGCCAGTTGGGGAGCCGAAAGGCTGAGAGTGCCCCGAAAGCGTTCGGGGCAGACCCAGTGAACCTGATCCGGGTAATGCCGGCGAAGGGAACTGCGATGACGTTTTGAAAAAGCCATCCCGGTTCGCCGGGATGGCTTTTTTGTTGTGATGCGGTGAACGAGGGCAGTGACATGATCAAACCAGCCGACCAGAAGAATGGCGAAGGCCACAGCAGCGATGTGTGGCCAAAGTCGAAGAAAGTCCACGTCGCGGGCCAGCGTCATGCCGACGTGCGCGTGCCGTTCCGTGAGATCGAACTGACGCCGACGCGCGCCGCCAACGGCCGCATCGAGGTCAACGAACCCGTCCGCGTCTATGACACCGGCGGCCCGTGGAGCGACCCGGCGCATCACGGCGACGTCAACCGCGGCCTGCCCGCGCTGCGTCGCAACTGGATTCTCAGTCGCAGCGACGTGGAACAAGTCGCCGCTTCCTACAAGCCCATCGCCGGCTACAGCGACCGCGTGATTCCGCCGTCGCTCCAGCGCAAGCCGCTCCGCGCCAAGCGAGGCAAGGCCGTCACCCAGTTCCATTACGCCCGGCAGGGCATCATCACGCCGGAAATGGAGTTCGTCGCCATTCGCGAGAACCTAGGCTTTCAAACCACCACTCCATCACTCCATCACTCCACCATCCCATTCCCCATCACGCCCGAGTTCGTCCGCGACGAAATCGCCCGCGGTCGCGCCATCATCCCCGCCAACATCAACCACCCGGAGAGCGAGCCGATGATCATCGGGCGGAACTTCCTCGTGAAGATCAACGCCAACATCGGCAACAGCTCGCTGGGCAGTTCCATCGAAGAGGAAGTTGAGAAGATGCGCTGGTCCATCAAATGGGGCGCGGACACCGTCATGGACCTTTCCACCGGCAAGAACATCCACGAGACGCGCGAGTGGATCATCCGCAATTCGCCCGTGCCCATCGGCACCGTGCCGATCTACCAGGCGCTGGAGAAAGTCGGCGGCAAGGCCGAGGACCTGACGTGGGAACTCTACCGCGACACGCTCATCGAGCAATGCGAGCAGGGCGTGGATTACTTCACCGTCCACGCCGGCGTGCTGCTGCGGTT
>JACRKA010000045.1 GCA_016219905.1 Verrucomicrobiota bacterium | reverse complement strand
TTTTCAACCCACCCCTTCGGCGCGCCGCCATAGTTTCATCTCGCGTTTCGTGATGCGGCGGATAAACTTGCGCCGCGTGCGGGAACCCGCGGAACCCGGGATGGGCCTGTAGCTCAGCGGTTAGAGCAGGGGACTCATAATCCCTTGGTCGCTGGTTCGAATCCAGCCGGGCCCACCAACCGAAACGGGAATCTGAAATCGCGGATCGCGAATCGAGGGAGGCAGCCTATTCGTATTTGTCCACGACCCGGAACGTGCCGAGTGTGCGGAGATTCGTCGAACGGGTCTTCAGCAGCGCCATCGCCTTTGCGAACGACGGCTGCTTCGGGCTGCCCTCGCACTCCACGAGGAAGAGGTATTCGTCCGGGTTGTTCGGCAGCGCGCGCGAAACGATGCGCGTCATGTTCACGCCGAACTTCGCCAGCGCCTCCAGCGCGCTGACCAGCGAGCCGGGCCGGTGCAACAGCCCGAACGCGAGCAGTGTCCGCACGCCCGACCGCACCGCCGCCGGTTTCGTTCCAATGAGGTAGAACCGCGTGATGTTCTGCGCCCGCGAACCGAGCCGCGGCACGATCACGTCGAGTTTGTGCAACGCCGCGGCGCCGCGGTTGCCGATGGCCCACGCATCGCCCTCCTGCGCCGCGCGCTCCACCGCCTCCGAGGTGCTCTCGGCTTCCAGCAGCGCCGCGTCCGGGTAACGTGCCCGCACCCAGTCGCCGCAGTGTTTGAGCGGCACGAAGTGCGAATAGATGCGTTTCGGCTTCACGTTCTTGCGGCCGAGCAGCGACAGCATCACGTGCAGCGACAGTTCCTCGCACACCACCAGGCCCGCCGCGCCAAAATCCTCGCGGATGAGTTGGTCCACCGTGTCGTAGATCGGCCCGCCGAGTGTGTTCTCGATCGGCACGACGCCATAGACGGCCTCGCCACCGGCGACCGATTCGAACACCTCCGAGATCGTCCGGCGCGGCGTCAGCTCGGTGCCCTTGGGGAAACGCCGAACGGCCACCTCGTGGCTGAAGCTGCCCGGCTTGCCGAAGTAAGCAACAGTGAGCGCTGGTTGTTTCATGGCTGCATCGTCCGCGTCACACGTCACAGAGCTGGATGGCCTGTTGCAGCGAGGACAGCGGGTCGCGCTTCGGGATGAACTCCTGGCCGACGAATCCCTTGTAGCCGGTGGCGACGATGGCCCGCATGATGGCCGGGTAGTTCAACTCCTGCGTCTCGTCAATCTCGTTGCGGCCCGGCACGCCGCCGGTGTGGTAGTGGGCAATGTATTGGTGGCTCTCCTTGATGGTGGCGTTGACGTCGCCCTCCATGATCTGCATGTGGTAGATGTCGTAGAGCAGTTTCAGCCGCTCCGAGCCGACGCGCTTGCACAACTCCGCGCCCCACGCCGTGTGGTCGGCCATATAGTCCTTGTGGTTGCGCTTGCTGTTGAGCAGCTCCAGCACGACGGTCACCTTGTTCTTCTCGGCGCAACCCACGATGCGCTTGAGGCCCTTCACGCAGTTGTCCAAGCCCTGCTCGTCGGCTATGCCGCCGCGGTTGCCGGAGAACGTGATGATGTTGGGGAAGCCGAACCCGGCCACCTCCGGGATCGCTTTCTCGAAACCCTCGATGAGCTTGTCGTGGTGCTCGACGCGATTCCAGCCGTAGGGGATGCTGTCGGGGCCGTTGCACATCGCGCAGGTCAGGCCGGCCTTCTTCACCGCCGGCCAGTCGTTCGCCCCCAACAACTCGACCGACTCGATGCCCATCTTCGCGCACGCCCTGCAAAACTCCTCAAACGTCATCTTCGCGGGCTTGCCCTTGCCGGCCTTCAACAGGCTGTTGTAGCACCACGCCGAGACGGAGTGGTGAATGTTGCCCTTCAACTTCGCGGCGCCCTCCGCCGCGCCCGCGACGCCCGTCGCCAAACGCGCCGCGCCTGCTGCCACCGCGCCGCCGGCCATCCGCCGCAGCGCCGACCGTCGGGAAATCTCATTGCTCATTCGCATCTCTCCTGTTCGTTTTTCGGATTGACCGCGCCGGAACGTAGCAGAAACCGCGTGCATGACGAATTCTTTTTCGCCGGGCGCGCCTTTGTCGAAACCCCAGCGCGATCAATGCGCCGGGGCCTCGCTGCCCTTGCCGGGCAACAGGCGCGGCCCTCCGCCGAACACAGGCCGTTTCTTGAAGGCCTCGTCGTTTTCCTTTTCGGTGACCTCGCTGAATGTGCCTTTGTCCTGCCGGATGTGGAGCGTCTTCCATGCGAGTTCGGCGAGACGTTTGTCTTGTCGCTGGTCCATGAACGCTTGCAGCACCGCTTCACCCTCGGGTGCGAGCCGTAACAACGCGTTGCCGACGGGGCGATAACCCCAATCGGCGTCGGCGCGCGTGCAACCATCGCCAAGTTTCGCGAAAAGATTCTTCAGCGCCTCGATGATGCGCGGGCGCAGCGGCTCGACTTCTTTTTGCCGCCGCACCGCAAGCGCGGCGAGCGACGTGGCGGCGCGGTCGGCGACCATCACATCGTTGCGCTGTGTGGCGGCAATCAACGT